>NZ_LQXW01000022.1:0-67493 GCF_001586765.1 Pseudomonas sp. ABFPK
GCCCGTGAGGGCAGAAAACCAAGGCTATGCCTTGGTTTTCCAATAATCAGCGGCTGAAAATCGGGGTTTTCGGCATCTCCAAGCCGTCCATTTGCGGCTGGTGGGTAACTTGTTCGGAGAATCCTTAGAGGATTAGGACGACCTTACTTTCCAGAATTCTGATATGGAGAGTAAGGTTGTTCATGCCAATTTCATTTCGTCACTATACACTTAGCGATTGCGTAAACACTCATACGGAACCGCTTAGCACTCACTATTGCAATAATTCGGTGAGAACTCTTGGGCATGACGAGCCATCAGTTACACCTGAAGAACATCAAAAAACGATAATTACCAGCTCTCTCTCTACTGATCCTCCATCACTCTTTAGACATGCCCATATATTCATGACTAAGGAGCACGCAGCATGTCAAAACTAAAATACAAAAAAAACATAGACCAAAACCGCTATGAGTCTAAAGCCCATCGCGTGCTTATAAAAAATTTCCGATTCCACAGTGTAAAATCAACTTCGATAGAGGGCCATACCGACCTCAATAAAAACCTCAGCGAACACTTCAGCACCGATAATTACAGCTACCTCCCTAATTTTCCCATCTTAATAACAAGCGACAAAGTCCCCTGGGAAATTTGCACCCTCTACCTTCTAGCAAAAATAGAGAGTGACGGAAAGTATGAACCCAGAACCATCCGAGGAATAGCCGATCATCTATTAGATTATCTGCGCTTCCTCGAAGAGGAAAAATTGTCATACCTCCACTTTCCAGAGAACAACCTCTTGAAGGTTACGTATCGATATAGAAGCCGTCTCATAGAACAAATGTCATATGGCGAAATCTCGCCCAGCGCTGCTAAATTTAGAATCAATGCGGTAGTTAAATTTTACAAAGAAATTGTCGATTGGAAGCTCATAGACCCAGAACAAATCAAGAATACCCCATTCGAGAACACGACCAAGCTAATCAGCATTAGCTCAAGCCACGGAGCAAGAATCCCGCTGAAAATAATGTCCCACAACCTGGTAATCAAGGTACCCAAAAAACAAAGAGACCCAGAATACATAAATGATGGCGGAGACCTTAGGCCTCTGACAACTAGAGAACAAGAGCTAATGCTAACAGCCTTAAAATTCTCTTCCCGCGAATATCAGCTAATGTTCTATTTAGCGCTTTTCACAGGCGCTAGAATTCAAACAATTGGCACCCTACGAGTCAAGCATATACAACGAGCCCTAGATCAATACGAAAATTTAAGACTCCCTATTGGTCACGGCACGGAAATAGATACTAAATATGGCAAAAACATGACACTACAGATACCTGGCTGGTTAGTCAAAGATATGTTGATATATTCAAGAAGTCCGGAGGCCCAAAAGCGACGCCAGAGATCTTTCTACGGCGACACTGATGAAAACTATTTGTTTCTAAGCAAAAATGGCATTCCCTACTATACCAGCAGGAAAGAAATCATTGACAAGGGCCGCAGAGAGGATCCCAAAGACAACAAGGGCTTCGGGAGCCTGAGAATCACGGCACTGCAGGATGGCGCAGCGCTTAGGCAACACATACACGCAATACTGATGCCTCGCATAAAGCTCGAAAACCCTGAATTTCAAAAGTTTAAATTCCATGATCTTCGGGCCTCCTTTGGCATGAATCTACTTGAGAGTCAATTACAGATACGGGGTAACGATAACATCACAGCAGCCCTAGACTACACACAACAACGAATGGGGCACTCCAGCAAGCAGACGACTCTCCAGTACTTAAATTATAAATCCAGGCTGGAATGGAGGAAGACAATTCAACACGAATTTGAATCCAATCTATTCATGTACATAAACACCTCGAACCCAGTTTCAGCCACTTATGTCTAGCGATTTTATTAATCGAACCATTACTTACATCGAACTGAAAGACCAAGACATCGAGGTAGTTAATCCGCAGTTTGCAGTATTGATCGCTAAAACGCTGTCTGGCAAAAACTATTTAGATGTCGGTGCATTCTGCTACAGAAAGAGGAGCAACATAGTACCCAACAGGACTGGATGCCCGGTAGTTGCTGACTCAATAGATCCTTCCAGAATCACATTCGTGAGGAACCTAATTGAACATTTAAAATCCTTCAATAACGGCATTACTGTAGTTAGTAAATTCGGACACATCAAGAGCTTTATATCCTGGATCGATTCGCAATATGAGTATTTCTCTTTCAATAATCCCGCCTCATTAAAAGAAGCCTATAGAAACTATACAAACTTTTTACTACACCGAATGAGAATATCAGGCTTAAGCGGTCAACAAATTAAGGCTGTTACCGCAGCCAAATACCAAGCCCAAGCGAGAATGGTAGTAATGCTTGCTTCAGATGTGAGTGAGCCTGAAATCTTGGCATCCACGACTGTTATCAAGAAGAGCCGCAAGGAAGGACTTGGGATAGACATTGAACTGCCAAGCAGTGATACACAATCACGAACATTTGCAGCACTTATAAATTATCTAGACGAAGCCCACCGAGTGCTCGTAGAAGGTGGGAAATTTCCAATGATACTAATTTCACCTGACGACGAGACCTATTACCTCTATTCATTATTAGGAGCCACAACAAAAGCTAACCAAGCCCAATTTAGTCCGGCCTCCCTTCTTGTCCGATCACCTACTTTCCCTAGCTGGCACGATACGATTAATCACTTTAACTTGTCTGGTCGCAACAATTTATCACTGCTAGAAAAAGGCATTTATGACAAGTCACACCAGCGCTTTAAAAATAACAACGAAAATTTACGATCTGAGTTGAGGCGCCGTATTGGAAACCATGCAATTGTCGCAGGAATGACGGCTTTCATGGCCGCGACCGGCTGCAATCTTAGTGTAGCTCAGAACCTGAAAGTGGATACTCTCAATATCGTCCCCAGCACTCAAGGTAAGCGTTTTTCCGGAACGAAAGGTCGAGCAAATGGTAAGGAGGTTTACCCAGAGTTTGGAGCTCAGTTTGCGCCTATCTTTAAAACATATCTCAAGCTGAGACTATGGGTACTCAACGGCGAAAAAAGTGACCTGATATTCCCTATAGCATCTTTGAAACATGAGTTTAAATCTCCAAATCGGGCAAATATCACTTGCTTCAGGTCGCACCTATTAAAAGCACTTCCCAAGACGACCTGGGTCATATCCGAACACTGGAGAAAAAATGTTAGTTTCCAATATGTAAAATTGAGCGGCGGTGATTTAACGTTGACCGCTGAGAAGCTTGGAAATAACGAGTCAACCGTCAAAGACAATTATTGCAGACCAAGCTTGGAGGACTACGCTAGAGAGATGTCAACATTTTTCGCATCCGCCCACCAAGCAGCAATAGACCGAACGCGATCTACACCACAGATTCCTGTAAACTTTATTGACCATAGAAAACCTGAAACCACCACAGGTGTAGGCTCATGCGAAAAAAGAACCAACAGTAAACCTGAACGCGCCCAGGGATTCACCTCATTTGCGCCCGAGCCATCTTGCCGAGCACCAGAAAACTGTTTGTTTTGCACATTTTATGCCGTACATGCGGATGAAATGGATATCCGCCGTCTGCTTTCGTTACGTTTTTTGATTGACTCGGCAAATGTAAACCGATCATCTGAACGCTGGACATCCAAGTTTGGCCCTATCATACACCGAATCGACGAAATTCTCTCAGCGATTAGAGAGTCTGGAAGCGCCAGCGACCATCTTGTAGACACTATTCATAACCAAGTTACACTCGGTGCACTGGACCCTTTCTGGTCTATACACTTCGATGCCATGGTGATTACAGGAGTGGTTTCTTGAGTATTATATCAAGCTTAAAACTAGATCAATGGGAAGAATTTCAACTCCCGGACTCTTGGTCTAGCAACCTACAAGCGACGGAGCCCGACGCCAACTTTGTAATTTCAAGAGCTACCGACGGATCAGTAACCTCGCGATACAAAGACAATGTTTGGATTATGAAGATGTACGACGCAAGCGGAGTTTGCGTTTACAACTTTAATAACTGGCACTCCGGACGCACCACCCAACTGGCTGAACTGATATCAACGGAAATCAAACAAATACAATTTGCGCGACTCTATTTATACCCCGATCCGCGCAAGCCCGTCTCAAAGGTGATGACACCCCTACTAAAATTAGCGAGACTAGCCTTCAAAAACAACATATCAATTAGAGAATTATTCTTAGCGCCTAATACAGAGCTCATATTGGCGCCAAGCTATACAAGTTTAAAACGAAACCCTATGCACGAAGTACTCAGCTTACTCAAGGAGCTTTACGAGCTAACACTAATGCATCCAAGTTACACGTTAAGCATTCGTGACCATAAGGTCATCGAACAAATGCAAATCCTCTTCGATAGGTTTCCTAAGCCTCAGTGCGACAGCCCACAACAGACTAAGCTTATACCATCGCGCATCTACTCCGCTCTCATCGTGGCACTTAACAAAGAGCTAGAGGCGTTCAATAATCACAGCGATGCGATTTATGAACTATTCAAACAGAAGAAAACTAACCACCTATTCGGCTTAGGAACTAAAGCATCTCAATACAAAGCAAGTATTTCTTGGGAAGTCGCAGTGCAGGAGGCAGACCTTGAGTTCTTTTTCAATGAAAAATCAATCACAGATTGGCACAGACTTTTCCATTACATCAACGAAATACAAAGTGCTGCTCAATATTGGGTACATCTATTTTCAGGAATGCGGGCAAATGAAGTACGGCACCTCCCTGCAGATACCTATACCACAATCAACGCCAACGGCTCAAACATAAGCATACTGCGTGGATACACATCGAAGTTTTCCGGACAAAATTATACGAAAACATTTTGGGTAACTGCTAGCATTGTTGAAATAGGTATCGCTGCGGCCAGAAAAATTGGTGAAATATGTGCAATACGGCATGACTACCAGTACTCAAACTTGAGCCAATATCCACTTTTTCCAGCCTTAATCCAAACCCAATCGAAAACGGGACACCAAGTGTTTGAAGGTGCCCCAGTGGTGTGCCGATCTATCAAGAGCCGAATAGATCGACTTTTAAATCGCTGGCCTGACCTATTAGTTCAGGAATGTGACATTCAAGAACTCGAAAGATTCGATGGCTTTAAAGACTGGCGCAATGATTCGGACATCAAAGCAGGCCAGATCTGGCCATTGACAACCCATCAATGTAGACGTTCCCTCGCTGTATACAGCGCACGCTCAGGCTTGGTATCACTTGGAAGCTTGGCACTACAATTTAAACAGCTAACAGAGGCAATGGCATCTTACTATCGCAGAGGTAGCATTTTTGCAGAAAACTTCTTGATTTCTGATGAATCTGCTAGATGGCTAGATGAGCTAGAGCAGGAACGGCGCATAGCTCAGTATCTAGACTATGAATCAAACGTATTAAATTCAACCAGTAGACTATGGGGCGGAGAGGGCAAAAGAATTCAAGTAGCTCGAGATAAAGGGCAACCATTAATTATCACTACCGATCGCGAGATGACCCTACGGAAATTCAAGAAAGGTGAAATGGCCTACAAAGATGGGCCAATTGGTGGATGCACAAACTTAAATAGCTGTGACAAGATATCTTTCACCAATATCTTCGCATGCATCTACTGCGAAAAATCTATACTTGACGACTCTCGGAGCTTAAAAAGAATTAGTCGAACCCTTCACAAAATCAAACAGGAGCAGAAACTCTATGACGCACAGTCTCCACTTCGCAGACAGCTAGAATTAGAGATCAAAGAAATTTACAGAGAACTTGAAAAACACAACTTGCTTGAGACGATGGAGAATTTGCAATGAGCGCCATTGAAAACTACCGCGCAGCGCTACAAAGACTAATTTCCGGCACTCCCCTTGTAATTAAAAAGCCTTATCACATCAACAATGACACAGTTGCACTTGAAGCAGGACGAAAGCGTGGATCAATTAAAAAGGGCCGCCAACAGAATGAAGCATTGATAGCAGAAATACAGGCTGCAACAGTGGCACTGGAGTCTTCTACAAAGCTTTCATCCTCGCTAGATACTACTCACAACAATCGCTCAGCTCAATCAACTCAGACACAGCTCGATGAACTGCGAGCAGACTATGAAGTTTCCCTTCAAAGAATTGTTTCTCTTTTACGCGAAAACCATTCACTCAAGCAGTCATTGAGAAAATTCAATTCTGAAACACCCACCTTCAAAGTACTTTCACTTGGACGTCGACCTTAAATCACTCCGATAGCTTGATGCAGCGCTCAGAGGTCCATATAGCTCTTTGTCCATATGGACAGCCTGCTCATAGTTCCACCTCACAGAATACACGCTCCGAGCAATGTCTATATCCGCTCTGCTGTAGACTATTGTGACCACGAAATCACCGACGACTGGAACCTATCGGCGCTATGGGAAGAAACCGCCTACGGCCACCCCTTCTCGCGGCGGATCATCGGCAATGCCCTGCTCGGCTACCTGCTGTGCCAGGCCTGGGGTAACGACCCGCAGGGTTGCAAGCCACTGGTCGGGCAATGCCAGGCGTTGAACAGCCAGACCCACGATGAGCTGATCGGTGCACTGCTGCGCTTCCAGGGCTGGCAGTTCAGCCTGCCCACCAACCCACCCTTGCTGGTGCTGGACACCCGCACTCGCCGCTGGCGCAGCGAAAGCAGCCTGGCCAAGCCGTCCGGCCTGCTCGACTGGGAGGCGCTGAGCGAGTTGCAGCAAGCACTGCTGGACCACCCATCGGCGATCATCGTGTCGCCTGCGCCGATTTTTGGCGTGAAGCTGATCGAGACAGTGCAGAAGCTGTTCAGCTGGCTGGGCTACCCGCTGCTGGTGGATGCCGAGAACTGGATGGCCCACCGCGGTGCAGCGCAGGTCATCCTCAACATCTTCCGCCACTCGCGCACGCCGGGGCACTACGTGGTGCTGTCCGGCGATGTGCATTACTCGTTCGTCTATGAAGTGCTGATCCGCCACCGCCAGCGCAGCCCGCACTTGTGGCAGGTGACCAGCAGCGGGATCAAGAACGAATTCCCGCGGCGCCTGCTGGATGTGCTCGACCGGCTCAACCGCTGGCTGTATGCGCCACGCTCGCCGCTCAACTGGTTTACCAAGCGGCGGGAAATGGAGGTGGTGCCGCGTACGCCCAGCCATAGCAAGGCTGGCGAGCGGTTGTGGAACGGTGCGGGGTTGGGGCAGGTGTTCTTCGATGAACAGGGGCGGCCGGCGCGGGTGTATCAGCTGGATGCGGGTGGGGGTGAGGCTACCGAGTTTACGCGGCGCGGGTGATCAGGCAGGTAATGCTTGTGTTGGCCTTGCCGGCCTCTTCGCGGGTAAACCCGCTCCCACAGGGGCAACACAGGTTTCGAATGCAACGCAGTACCTGTAGGAGCAGCCTTGTGCTGCGAAGAGGCAGGTATGACAAAAGATATTCTGTGGCAGTGCTGGCCTCTTCGCAGCACAAGGCTGCTCCTACAGGTGAGTGCCTGACTCAAGACTGGTGCATAACCTGTGGGAGCGGGTTTACCCGCGAAGAGGCCGGTACAGGCTGAAGATCAGGTCCGCTCCAGCGCATTGACCAGGTCATGGAAGGCTTCGCGGTTGGAGTCGTTCAGGCCCATGAGGATCTTGTGCGCCTCCAGCACCTTGGAGCGCACCACATCTTCGTTCTGGTCTTGGGATGGCAGGTCGGTCAGGCATTCCGGACACGGGATCGGCCGATCGACGATGTTGAACACCTGATCGAAGCCCATCGACTGCAACAACCGGGAAATGTCCGGGTTGGTGGTGACCACGGTCGGCAACAGGCCCACCTTCTGGCGCGACAGGATCGACAGCTTGGCCAGCAGGCCCAGGGTAGTGCTGTCGATGCTCTCGGTTTCGGTCAGGTCGATGACAATCGCCGAGAAGTTCAACGCGGTGAAAATCTTCTCGATCGTCGCATCCAGCGCCGAACACAGGGTCAGGCGCACTTCACCGACGAATTTCAGGACGAAGGTACCGCTCTGCTCGGCGAACTGGATTCTACCGGTACTCATTGAAGGTTCCTGCTCAACACCAATAGGGCGATATCATCCGGCATCTCCCCAAGCGTAGCCAATCCGAATCGTTGACGCAGCCCATCCAGGCTGCCACCTGCTGCCCTGACGATTTCCGGCAGGGCGGTTTCTTTATCTTTGAGCGTATCACCCGGCAAAAGGTCCAGAATGCCATCGGACATCAGGCTGAGGCTGAACTGCGGCGGCAGCTCCACTACCAGGTCCTGGTAGGTAGCCTCGTCGAACAGCCCCACCGGCAGGCCGCGGCCTTCCAGGTAGCGGGTGTGCTCGGGGGTGTGCAGCACCGGCAGCGGCAGATGGCCGCCAACGGCGTAGGTCAGCAGGCCGGTGTCTTCATCGATCACCCCGCCAACCATGGTCACGTGCTTGCCCAGCTTGCAGTTGATCAGCCCGCGGTTGATGTGGCTGAGCACCTGCGAGGGTTTGAACTCGCGCATTTTGCTGCCGCGCTTGAATTCGAACAACAGCCGTGTGGTCATGAACTTCAGCAGCACGGTGACGAACGCTGAGGACGCGCCATGCCCGGAGACGTCGGCGAGATAGAAAGCGATGCGCCGTTCGTCCACCCGGAAGTAATCGGCAAAATCACCCGACAGGTACAGCGACGGGATGATCTGATGCTCGAAGGCGAACTCGCCGGCCACCCAAGGGCTTTCCGGCAGCATGTTCATCTGCACCTGGCGACCGGCGGTCTGGTCCTCCTGCAGCAGGTGCAGGCTGGCCTCCAGTTCGCGGTTGGCGGCTTCGAGCTTGTCGCGGTAGCGCTGGTTTTCCAGCACCAGACGCGAGCGGTCGAGGGCGCGGCGCACCGAATGCTCGAGCACGGCCAGGTCTTCCAGCGGCTTGATCAGATAGTCGGCAGCGCCCAGGCGCAACGCTTCCACCGCATCACTCATGACGCCGGCACCGGACACCACGATCACCGGCAACTGCGGGGCGCGCTCGCTGACCTGGCGGATCAGTTCGAGGCCGCCCATCTGGGGCATGCGCAGATCGCAGATCACGAGGTCGGGCTGGTGTTCTTCGAAGACCTGAAGCCCCTGCTGGCCATTGCCGGCCTGGAGGACGCTGAAGCCACTGTCTTCAAGATAGGCGGCGAGGCTTGCACGGACCACGTCGTCGTCATCGATGATCAGCAGCGTTGCACTGGTTTTCTGCATGTGGGCGAACGGCGCCGATTTAGGTTGGTGCAGCGGTGTCGGCAAGGCAGACGGCCAGCTACGGGAATTCTTTATGGTCACACTCTACTTGAGTTGTAGGACAAGAACACCTGCCCGGCAACTGTCTGGCAACTGCGAGAGCTACCTTGTAAGGCGCAGACGGTACTCCCATCCGGCAGGCGTTTCAAGCATGCAAGGGTCGACCCCGGCGCACTTTACAGGGCAAATCACCGAGAGTTATAAGAAAGTCGACCAGCGCAACCCGACGGGAAGGATGCAGCATGCCCCACACGCCCTCCAGCCATGGCGAGAAACGCGATTTCATCCGCATGCGCATCGACACCGAGGTCAGCCTGCTGCACGAAGGCCAGGTGATCGCGGCAGTGTGCCTTGACCTGTCCAGCGGCGGCATGCAGGTGCAGGCACCGCAGCGCTTTCAGGTGGGGGACCATATCGAGGTACGGATCGAGTCCGAGCATCCGGCGCTGAAAGGGCTGCACGCCAGCACGGAAGTGGTGTGGATTGCCGACCAGCCGGGCGGGCAACAGAAGTTCGGGTTGCGAATTGTGGCGATGCATTGATGGCCCTGCTGGCCCCCCCTGTAGGAGCGGCCTTGTGTCGCGATGGGCTGCACGGCAGCCCCCGGATTCAGCTTCGCCGCATGAGTTGCCGGGGCCGCTTTGCGGCCCTATCGCGACACAAGGCCGCTCCTACACGGGGACTGCACAGGACCAAGCACGTGCAGGATCAGAAGTCGTCTTCGACCTCGCCATCCTTGACCTTGAACTCGCGGTTCTGCAGGTAGGCGTTGCGAATGAAGATGTACTTGTCACCCTGGATCAGCTTCTCTGCCGACAGCAGGTCGGCGCGGGTGTCGATGATGTCCAGGGCAAAGATCGAATTGCGCGTCGGCACATGGTCGATGTAGCGGTAGGGTTTGGTGTAGGTATCCGGGTACTTGGCCACGCCGTCACGCACGGTGCTCGGGCCCAGCAGCGGGATGACCACGTACGGGCCGCTCGGCACGCCCCAATAGCCGAGGGTCTGGCCGAAGTCCTCGTCGTTGCGCTGCAGGCCCATCTTGGTACCCACGTCGAAGAAGCCGCCCAGGCCGAAGGTGGTGTTGACGATCAGCCGCGCAGTGTCCACGCCCGCCGCATGGGGCTTGAACTGCAGCAGGTCGTTGGCCAGGTTGGTCACGTCGCCCAGGTTGCGGAAGATGTTGTGGATGCCATCTTCGAGGAACTGCGGGGTGACCGCCTGGTAGCCCTTGGCCAATGGCTTGAGGGCATAGGTGTCGAGGGTATCGTTGAAACGGAAGATCGGGCGGTTGACCGCTTCCCAGGGATCTTCCTCGGTGGCTGCCTGGGTGGCTGCCACGGGCGCCAGCAGCATGCTGGCGCAGACACAGGCCTGGGTGACTCGTTCGATCACACTGGCACCGATCCTACGCATAGGTGTTTCTCCATCGAATTTCTCGGCCGCAAGCGCAAACGGGTGCGCTGCTGTACGGCGGCAGTATAGAGGCTTGCGGGCTGATAAACAGCTTTACACATCTCTGCTCAATATTTTGTGAACAACTGTTGCGCGGTGCCGGTTGTCACAGGGCGGTAACAATCGCCGAATAGCCTGCGGACTATTTGAGGGAAGTTGCCATGGACAATGCACCCGCCTTCACCGCTGTGCTGTTCGGCTTGCGCGGCTGCCTGGTGCAAGCCGCCAACGGCCCCCCCTCGCCCGCCCCCGGCGCGCTGGCCACCCTCGCCAGCCTGCGCCAGCGCCAGGTGCCGTGCATCTGGCTGGACGACCTCGATGCCCCCCAAAGCAAGCGCCTGGCGCACGTACTGCCCGCCTGGCTGCCGGGGCATTCGGTGAACGGCGTGCGCTGGCCGGCGCCGAACGCCTGCTGGCAGGCCCTGATGACGCTGGACAGCGAACGCCTGGACGGCTGCGTGCTGGTCAGCGGCGACCCACGCCTGCTGCAATCTGGCCTGAACGCGGGGCTGTGGACGGTGGGGCTGGCTGCCTGCAGCCCGTTCTGCGACCGCAGCTCGCGGCAATGGCAAGCCTTGACCTCGCAGGAGCAGGACCTGGCCCGTGGCAAGGCGACGCTGGAACTGTTCAGCCTGGGCGTGCACTCGGTGATCGACCACCTGGAAGCGCTGGAGACCTGTCTGCAGGACATTGCCCAGCGCCGGCGCAAAGGCGAAAAACCCTGATACAGCACCGTTGACGCGGATCATGCAAAGCATCGGCAGGTGGATTACGCTGAAGACAGGCCAGAACCTTTGCCGCTTCGCTGAGGTCCATGGCTTGCCAAGCCATTGATGGAGAACTGCCAATGCCTGCCCGCGAATTGCAAGAGCGCCTGAACAGCTTGCGCGAGCAACTGGATCGCAACGTGCCGCTTTCGGACGAGGAGCTGGCCGCGCTGCACGAAGAAGCGCGCCAGATCGAGGCGCAACTGAAGCTTGAGGAAGCCACGCCAGACAACAACCTGGTGGACGGCGTGAACCTGGCGATCGAACGCTTCGAGGCCGACCACCCCGACCTCACCGCCACCCTGCGCAGCATTGCCAACTCGCTGCACAGCATGGGGATCTGAAAAAGCCGGGGCTGCTTCGCAGCCCATTCGCAGCACAAGGCTGCTCCTACTGGGGTTATGCGTCTCCCTGTAGGAGCAGCCTTGTGCTGCGAATGGGCCGCAAAGCGGCCCCGGCGTACTTGAACTTACTGCCGAACCAGGCGCTTGTTGTCCGGGCTGATCACCCCCGTGCTGCGGTAAGGGTTGATATCCAGCCCACCCCGGCGCACATAGCGCGCATACACCGTCAAATGCTCCGGCTGCAGCAGGTTCTTCAAGTCCAGGTAGATCCGTTCCACACACTGCTCGTGGAAGTCGGCATGCTGGCGGAAGCTGATCAGGTAGGTCAGCAGGCTGGCATGGTCCAGCGCCCTGCCCTTGTATTCGACCACCACGCTGCCCCAATCCGGCTGACCGGTGACCGGGCAGTTGGACTTCAGCAGGTGGCTGTGCAGGGTTTCTTCCACCTGTTGCTCCGGGTTGCAGCGCAACAGCTCTGGCTGCGGCTGTTCGTAGTTGCTGATGGCAACGTCCAGCTCATCGATGCACTGCCCCGGCAAGGCCACCACGCCTTGGGCCTCGACCTCGGCCAGGGTGCGCACTTTCACGCCCACCGGCTTGCCGGCGGCGGCGGACAGGTCTTTCTCCAGGCACGCCTGCAGCTCGCCAAGCGAGGCGAACACCGTCTGGTTCAACGAGTTCAGATACAGCTTGAACGACTTGGACTCGATGATGTTCGGCGAATCGGCGGGGATGGCGAACTCGCCGATCGCCACCACCGGCTTGCCCGACGGCAGCAGCCAGCTCAGCTCGAAGCAGTTCCAGTAATCCACACCCTGCCACGGCAAGGTCTGGGCAGTAACGCCCAGCTCGGCCCACTTGGCGGTACGCGGGATCGGGAACAGCAGCTCCGGGGAATAGGTGGCAATGTATTCGCTGGACTTGCCCAGCGGGGAATGTTCGGCAGCGGGATGCATGGAAACTGACCTGAAGGTTCGAAATTGCCCCTAGTCTACCGGTTTTGCACCCCGCCTTGGAGCGCAAGTCAGCGGGATTACATCTTCGTCAGTTTGGGGCAAGCCGGTGCATCGTCACGTATCATCTCAGCATCACCCAATCCCTGTGGGAGCGGGTTCACCCGCGAACACCGGCAAAGCCGGTGCCATGCACCGTGTTGAATTCTTCGCGGGTAAACCCGCTCCCACAGGGTTTTGTGCCGTTTGCTGGAGTCAATTCACCCAATGAAACTGCTGATCGTCGAAGACCAGGCCCGTACCGGCCAGTACCTGAGCCAGGGCCTGAACGAGGCCGGCTTCGCCACCGAACTGGCCACCGACGGCGAGACCGGCCAGTTCCTCGCCCTGACCGGTGACCACGACCTGCTGATTCTCGACGTGATGCTGCCCGGCCGTGACGGCTGGCAGATCCTCCAGGCCGTGCGCCAGGCCGGCCTGGACACCCCGGTGCTGTTTCTCACCGCCCGCGATGCCGTGGAGGACCGGGTGCACGGCCTGGAGCTGGGCGCCGATGATTACCTGGTCAAGCCGTTTGCCTTCTCCGAACTGCTGGCGCGGGTGCGCAGCCTGCTGCGCCGGGGCACCAGCCCCAGCCAGGACACCACCCTGGGGCTGGCCGACCTGCGTCTGGACCTGATCCGCCGCCGCGCCGAGCGCGCCGGCCAGCGCATCGACCTGACTGCCAAGGAGTTCGCCCTGCTTGAACTGCTGCTGCGCCGCCAGGGCGAGGTGCTGCCCAAATCGCTGATCGCCTCGCAGGTGTGGGACATGAATTTCGACAGCGACACCAATGTGATCGAAGTGGCGATCCGCCGCCTGCGCCTGAAGATCGACGACCCACACCCCAACAAGCTGATCCATACCGTACGCGGCATGGGCTATGTACTCGAAGAGCGCGCGGAGTGATGCGTCGGGTCTCCCTCGGCAGCCGCCTGGCCCTGCTGTTCGCCGCCTGCACCGCCGCTGTCTCGCTCGGTGCCGGCCTGATATTCAGCCGGGCCAGCGAGCAGCACTTCGTCGAACTGGACCAGCAGCTGCTGGACTCGCGCCTGTCGCTGTTCCGCACCCAGCTGGC
Organism: Pseudomonas sp. ABFPK; assembly: GCF_001586765.1. Classification (NCBI taxonomy): domain Bacteria; kingdom Pseudomonadati; phylum Pseudomonadota; class Gammaproteobacteria; order Pseudomonadales; family Pseudomonadaceae; genus Pseudomonas; species Pseudomonas sp. ABFPK. The sequence goes on from NZ_LQXW01000022.1 coordinate 13,902, forward strand.
CGGCATCACCACCCCGGCCGAGCTGCAGGCGCGCCTGCCCGCCTTGCGCGATGAACTGGGCCACCAGGCCGACCTGGCCCTGCGCATCAACGGCAGCGACGGCGCCACCTGGTTCGAAAGCCGCACAGGCCTGCCCCGGACACCGCTGCCCGACGGGCTGGCAACCTTGCATGCGCAAGGCATCGACTACCGCAGCCTGGCCGTGCACCTGGCGCAAGGCGCCCCGCAGTCGCCACAACTGACCGTGTATCTCGACATCACCCATCACCAGCACTTCCTGGAGGGCATGCAACGGCTGATCTGGCTGACGGTGGGCCTTTCGGCGCTGGCCACTGCGCTGCTCGGTGCCTGGGCTGCACGCCGCGGGTTACGCCCGTTGCGACAGATGGGCCAGGTGGCTGCCAGCGTGTCGGCGCGCTCGCTCACCACCCGCCTGCCGGTGGCACAGATGCCCGAAGAGCTGGCCGAACTGGCGACGGCCATGAACGCCATGCTGCAGCGCCTGGACGATGCCTTCCAGCACCTGTCGGCATTCTCTGCCGACATCGCCCACGAGCTGCGCACCCCGCTGTCCAACCTGCTGACCCACACCCAGGTCACCCTCACCCGCCCGCGCAGCCTCGAAGAGTACCGCGAAGCCCTGCACGGCAACCTCGAGGAACTGCAATGGATGGCGCAGATGATCAACGACATGCTGTTCCTGGCCAAGGCCGACCATGGCCTGCTGGTGCCGGGGCAAGCACCGCTGGTGCTGCATGAGGAGGTGGATGCGCTGCTGGAGTACTACGCGCCGCTGGCAGAGGACAGCGGCGTGCAGATGCTGCGCGAGGGTGAGGCGCTGCTGCAGGGCGACCGGCATATGCTGCGCCGGGCGCTGTCCAACTTGCTGGACAATGCCTTGCGCTTTACCCCGTCGGGTGGGCAGATAAAGGTGACATTGGGGCCAGGGCCGAGGATTGGCGTGGCCAATACCGGGGCGGCTATCGAGCCGGCGGCGCTACCGCGATTGTTCGACCGCTTCTACCGGGTGGACCCGGCGCGGCGGGAAGGCAGTAGCGAGCATGCCGGGTTGGGGTTGGCGATTACCCGGTCGATCGTGCAGGCCCATGGTGGGCGCATCAGGGCGGAGTGTGCGGATGGGTGGACGCGATTCGTGATCGATTTCACTGAAGACCAGTGACATCGGGGCTGGCACGCCACCCTGTGGGAGCGGGTTTACCCGCGAACACCGGCGAAGCCGGTGCCATGCACCGTGCTGGATTCTTCGCGGGTAAACCCGCTCCCACAGAGCCGCTCAAATAACCTGAAGTAGACATTAAACCGCCAGGCCAATCGCCGGCTGCACCTGCGATGCCCGATAAGCCGGGTAAATGGTCGCCAGGAAGCTCATCACCAACCCGGCAGTGCAGATGATCGCCACATCGCCCCACTGTAACTGCGACGGCAAGCTGCTGACGAAGTACACATCCGAAGTAAAGATGTGCTGCCCGCTCACCCGCTCCAGCCAACCGACGATCTGGCTGACGTTGAACGCCGCAACCACCCCGAGCACGCCACCGATCAGCGTCCCGACAATACCGATCAGGCTGCCCTGGACCATGAACGTGCCCATAATCTGCGCCGGCGTGGCGCCCAGGGTGCGCAGGATAGCGATGTCCGGCCCCTTGTCGTTCACCACCATCACCAGGGTGGCGATGATGTTGAACGCTGCCACCGCAATGATCATCAGCAACAGCAGGCCGATCATGGTCTTTTCCATCTTCATGGCGCTGAACAGGCTGCCCTGGGTATGCGACCAGTCATCGGCACGGTAGGCATCACCCAGCCCGGCAGCGATGGCCTTGGACACCTGCGGTGCGGCATACAGGTCGTGCAGCTTCAGGCGCACGCCCTGCACCTGGCCCGGCGCCCAGCGCTGCATGGCGCCGGCATCGTCGACGTGAATGTAAGCCTGCGAGCCGTCCAGCTCGGCGCCGACCTTGAAGATACCGACCACGGTCAGGCGCTGCATGCGCGGGGTGATACCGCCCGGCTCCTTGCTGATTTCCGGCACGATCAGGGTCAGTTTGTCGCCGGTATTCAAGCGGAAGCGCCGCGCAGTCAGCTCACCGATGACCACGCCGAACTCTCCCGGCTGCAGGTCCTGCAGGCGGCCCTGGACGATATGCTGGCCGACGATCGAGACCTTGCCCTCTTCGGCCGGGTCGATACCGCCGACCTGGATCGGCTGCATCGCGCCCTTGTACGACAGCATGCCTTCCATTTCGGTAATCGGCGCTGCCGCCATCACCGCCGGGTCGCGCATGGCCGCGTCGGCGACCTTGTGCCAGTCGTCCAGCGGCTGCACGCCGAGGATGGCGGCATGCGGCACCAGGCCGAGGATGCGCGAACTCATTTCGCGCTGGAAACCGTTCATCACCGACAGCACCACGATCATCGCCAGCACGCCCAGCGACAGGCCGATCATCGAGGTCATCGAGATGAACGAGATGAAGTGGTTGCGGCGCTTGGCTCGGGTGTAGCGCGCGCCGATGAAGATGGGCAAGGGTCTGAACATGTACGGAAACACCCAATGAAAACAGGAAAACGGGGCGGCACCGGCCACCCCGTGCAGTCGATCAGATCGCCACCAGGTGGCCGTCGTCGAGCTTCAATACACGGTCCATCTGGCGCGCCAGGTTGAGGTCGTGGGTGACCACCAGGAACGCCGTGCGCGACGCACTGGACAGCTCCTGCATCAACTCCTGGATGCCCTGGGCGGTGTGGTGGTCGAGGTTGCCGGTCGGCTCGTCGAGCATTACCAGGCCGGGGCGGTTGACCAGTGCCCGGGCAATCGCCACCCGCTGGCGCTCACCACCGGACAACTCGGCCGGCTTGTGGTTGAAGCGGTGGGCCAGGCCAACACGCTTGAGCAGCGCCTCGGCACGCTCACGGGCCTCGGGGATCGGCGTGCGGCCGATCAGCAACGGCATGCACACGTTTTCGATGGCAGTGAATTCCGGCAGCAAGTGGTGGAACTGGTAGACAAAGCCCAGCTCGCGGTTGCGCAACAGGCCACGGGCACGCTCGCCCAGTGCCGACAGCTCCTCGCCGGCCAGCCAGACGCTGCCCTGGGTCGGCCGGTCGAGGCCGCCCAACAGGTTGAGCAAGGTACTCTTGCCCGAGCCGGAGCTACCCACGATGGCTACCCGCTCACCGGCGTGCAGCTCGAGGTTGAGCCCGGACAGCACCTGCACCGACTCCGGGCCCTCGTCGTAGGACTTGCCCAGGTTGCGGCAACTCAGAACGGCTTTATCACTCATGCGCGACTCACTCATAACGTAGCGCCTCTGCAGGCTGGGTGCGGGCCGCACGCCAGGCCGGGTACAGGGTGGCGAAGAAACTCAGGACCAGCGCCGCACCACAGACCATGTATACGTCCTGGGCCTGGATCTGCGACGGCAGGTAATCGATGAAGTACACGTCGGCGTTGAGGAACTTGTGCCCGATCAGTTTCTCGATGCCGGCGATCACCGCGCTCACGTTCAGCGCGGCGACGATCCCGACCACGGCGCCGATCAGGGTACCGATCACCCCGATCACCGTGCCCTGGACCATGAAGATGAGCATGATCTGCCCAGGCGTCGCGCCCAAGGTACGCAGAATGGCGATGTCGCCACGCTTGTCGTTGACCACCATCACCAGGGTGGAAATGATGTTGAACGCCGCCACCGCCACGATCAGCAGCAACAGCAGGCCGATCATGGCCTTTTCCATGCGGATCGCCTGGTACAGGTTGCCGTGGGTGCGGGTCCAGTCACGGCTGTAGAACTCCTGGTCACCCAGGCGCTGGGCGATGTCCCAGGCCACCCGCGGCGCCTGGAACAGGTCGTCGAACTTCAGGCGCAGGCCCTGGACCTGGTCAGGCTTCCAGCGGTGCAGCCGGGACAGGTCGCTGATGTTGGTCAGGCCCAGGTAGCCGTCGATTTCGCCCGCGCCCACGTGGAAGGTACCGACCACGGTGAAGCGCTTCATGCGCGGGAACATGCCGGCCGGGGTCACGCTGACCTCGGGGGCGACGAAGGTGAGCTTGTCGCCGATGCCCACGCCCAGCTTGGCCGCGGCCTTGTCGCCGATCATGATGCCCCACTCGCCCGGCGCCAGCTGGTCCAGGCGGCCTTGCAGGACGAACTTGTCGATGATCGACACTTCGCGCTCGCGGGCCGGGTCGATGCCGTTGAGCAGCACCTTCTGCACCTTGCCTTCGTGGGTCAGCAGGCCCTGCATCTGGGTGAAGGGCGCAACCGCCACCACCTGCGGATTCTGCTTTACTTGTTGGGCAAGGGCCGGCCAGTCGGCAATGGGCTGGCCGCTCTCCAGCGTGGCATGGGGGATCATGCCCAACACGCGGGTACGCATCTCGTGGTCGAAACCGTTCATGACCGAGAGCACCACGATCATCACCACCACGCCCAGGGCGAGGCCGATCATCGAGGTCAGGGAAATGAACGAGACGAAGTGATTGCGACGTTTGGCACGGGTATAACGCGTGCCGATGAATGCGAAAAGAGGTCTGAACATGTCGGGGCTTGTTCGGATGAAAGGGAACGTCCTTGTGGCGAGGCGCCTACGGCGGCTTTACACTCGGACCACCGCCGCTACCTTGGGTTCGCCATGACGACATTAGACGAAGAAGATCGCCGCGAATACTACCGCATCGAAGATCGGATCGCACTTCAAATCAGCCCCCTCAGCGCGGCCGAAGCCCTTGACCCAGATGTGTTGCAAGATGATTCGCCTCTGTTCAACCTGCTCAGCGAGCTGCACCTGTCCGACTTCGAGTCGCAGCACCTGCTGCGCCAGCTGAGCGAGAAGGACCGCACCCTCGCCGCTTTCCTGCGCGCGCAGAACAAACGCCTCGACCTGCTTAGCGCAGTAGTTGCCCAGACCCTGCTCGGCGAAGTTGGCCAGCCCCAGCCGGTGGTCATTTCCGAGGGCGGCATCGAGTTCGCACAAGCCACAGCGGTTGCCCCCGGCACCCGGGTGAAGGTGAAGATGGTGCTGATGCCGCGCGCCCACGGCCTGCTGCTGCGCGGCAAGGTCACCCATTGCGACCCGCGCCCGGAGGGCGGCTTCGAGATCGGCACCGAATTCACCGACATGACCGACGCCCAACGGCAATTGCTGGCCCGCTACATCCTGCAACGCCAGCAGCAGCAACGGCGCCAACAGCTGGAACAGAACGACCCCGCCTCCTGAGCCCATTTTTCTCTGATTTGAAGGAACGAACGTGACCCTGATCTACGGCCACCGCGGCGCCAAGGGCGAAGCGCCCGAGAATACCCTGAAGAGCTTCCAGCAATGCCTCGCCCATGGCGTGACCCGCTGCGAGCTGGACCTGCACCTGTCGGCCGACAACGAGCTGATGGTGATCCACGACCCGACCCTCAAGCGCACCACCGGCAAACGCGGCAAGGTGGTCGAGCACCCGGCCGCAGACCTGGTCAAGATAGATGCCCGCAAAGGCGGCCCGGGCCATGTCCAGCCCTGCCCGATTCCGAGACTGGAAGAACTGTTCCAGAAGTGCCCGTTCGAGCATTGGCAGCTGGAAGTGAAAAGCGCCTCGCGTACCCGCGCCGCGACCACCGTGCTGGCGATCCGCGAACTGGCCCAGCAGTACGGCCTGCTGGACAAGGTGACCATTACCTCCAGCTCACGCGAAGTGCTGGGTGCCGCCCTGGAGCTGGTGCCGGACGTCAAACGCGGGCTGGTGGCCGAATACGCCTGGCTCGACCCGCTGAAGGTGGCACAGAACTACGGCTGCGAGCTGCTGGCATTGAACTGGACACTGTGCACCCCCGAGCGCCTGCTCAAAGCCCAGGGCCAGGGTTTGCACGTGTCGGTGTGGACGGTCAACGAACCGGCACTGATGCGCCGGCTCGCTGACTTCGGTGTGGACAGCCTGATTACAGACTTTCCCGGTTTGGCCAGGACCACCCTCGGGCAGGGTTGAAATCGGTCTCTCCGACCGGCTCAGGCCACCGGTCGGAGCCGCTCAAAAAAGCCGGTTCAGGCCATCGTAGGCAGCTACCCGATAGGCTTCGGCCATGGTCGGGTAGTTGAATGTGGTGTTGACGAAATACTTCAGGTTGTTCAGCTCGCCCGGCTGGTTCATCACGGCCTGGCCGATATGGACGATTTCCGAAGCCTGGTAGCCGAAGCAGTGTACGCCCAGCACCTCAAGTGTTTCGCGGTGGAACAGGATCTTCAGCATGCCTTGCGGCTCGCCGGCGATCTGTGCACGAGCCATGCTCTTGAAGAAGGCTTTGCCCACTTCGTACGGCACCTTGGCCTGGGTCAGTTCCTGCTCGTTCTTGCCGATCGAGCTGATCTCCGGAATGGTATAGATACCGGTCGGCACATCATTGACGAAGCGCCAGCTGCCATTATCCACGATGCTGCCAGCGGCAGAGCGGCCTTGGTCATGAGCGGCACTGGCCAGGCTTGGCCAGCCAATCACGTCGCCGGCACCGTAGATGTTCGGCACGCTGGTGCGGTAGGCCTCGTCGACCTCGATCTGGCCGCGGCTGTTGACCTTGATACCGATGTTTTCCAGGCCCAGCTTGTCGGTGTTGCCGGTACGGCCGTTGCACCACAGCAAGGCGTCGGCCTTGATCTTCTTGCCCGACTTCAGGTGCAGGATCACCCCGTTGTCCAGGCCTTCGACGCGCTCATACTCTTCGTTGTGGCGCACGGTGATGTTGTTGTTACTGAAGTGGTAGCTCAGCGCCTGGGAAATTTCCGAGTCGAGGAAGCTCAGCAACTGGCCACGGTTGTCTACCAGCTCTACCAATACACCCAGGCCGCTGAAGATCGAGGCGTATTCGCAACCGATCACGCCGGCTCCGTACACGATCAGCTTGCGTGGGGTGTGGCTGAGGCTGAGGATGGTGTCGCTGTCGTAGACGCGCGGGTGGTGGAAGTCGATATCGGCCGGGCGGTACGGGCGCGAGCCGGTGGCGATGATGATGTGCTTGGCGTTGAGCTTTTCCACCACACCGTTCGGGCAGACCACTTCGACGGTCTGCTCGTCGGCGAAGCTACCGGTGCCGAAGAACACGTCCACGCGGTTACGTGCGTAGTAGCCGGTGCGCGACGCTACCTGCTTGGCGATGACCTTCTCGGCGCTTTTCAGCACGTCGGGGAACGAGAACCAGCGCGGCTCACCGATGGCACGGAACATCGGGTTGGTGTTGAACTGCATGATCTGCCGCACCGAGTGACGCAGTGCCTTGGACGGGATGGTGCCCAGGTGGGTGCAGTTGCCCCCGACCTGGCGACGGCTATCGACCATCGCCACCTTGCGCCCTGCTTTGGCGGCGTTCATTGCCGCACCTTCCCCGGCCGGGCCGGAACCCAGCACCACTACGTCGTAGTTGTAGACAGCCATGCGTACTCCTTCAGAACTGGCCCGCAAGCCACGGTCGCTCGCGGGGCGCGATCATGCCGCCGGGGCGTCATGAGAAAATTCGGGTGCAGTCTAATCAAGCGTGAACGCCGCGCACATTAACCCTTGGTCGCGTCGTAGGCCAATTTTGCCCGCACTACATATGTGAGCCATTCCCTGGCGGCGATCATCCCTGCTTGTGCTTTCACTCGCCTTTCACTGCCCGTTCGAATGCGGGCGTAGCTCGGGAGACGAAGCCACCCTCGGCCCGAGTCACCAATACCGCGGCAAGGCCATGCGCCACGGCAAAATCCCAGCCACGTTCCGGGCCCAGGATCAACAGCAGCGTCGAATAGCCGTCGGCCTGCAGCGCCGAGGCATCGAGCACGGTGACCGCGGCCAGGTCGTGCTGCACCGGGCGCCCGAGGCGGGCATCGAAGGTGTGCGAATAGCGCCGGCCATTCTCCTCGAAATAGTGCCGATAGTCACCCGAGGTCGATACCGAAAGGCCGTTGACCGGGATGATCTGGCGGGCTATCTGGCGATCTTCGCGGGGTAGCTCCAGGGCGATGCGCCAGGGGCTGCCATCCGGTTTGCGGCCGGCGGCCTTGAGCTCGCCGGTGGCTTCGGCGACAAAGTTGGCCACGCCCATGGCCTGCAGGCGCGCGGCGATCAGGTCGACGGCATGGCCGGCGGCGATGCTGTTGAAGTCGAGCTTCACCGGGGCGTCCTTGCACAGGGCCTGGCCGTCGATGTGCAAGTGCCGGTAGCCCACGCGCTGGCGCACCTGGGCCAGGGCCGAAGGGTCGGGCACCTTTTCGTGACGGGCCTGGGGGCCGAACCCCCACAGGTCGAGCAAGGGTTCGACGGTAAGGTCGAAGGCGCCGCCGCTCTGCTCGGCCAGGTGCTGACCAAGGCTGACCAGCTCGAGCATGTCGGTCGGCAGCACCAGGCACTGGTTGGCGGGCAACTGGTTGAAACGGCTGATGGTGGAGTCGCCGCGGTAGGTCGAGTAGTGCTGATCGATGTCGTGCAGGATGGTTTCGACTGCCGCCTGCACCTGAACCGGCGCCGGGCCGCCGGGTTCGCGCACGTACTGGATGCTGAAGCTGCTGCCCATGGTCGGGCCGCCCAGGCGCTCCAGGGTGGGGCCCTGGTTGCAGGCGGTGAGCAGCATGAGGATGAACAGCAAGGCTGTGCGCAAGGTTCGGGCTCTCGGTTGCCTGTGCCGGCCTCTTCGCGGGTAAACCCGCTCCCACAGGTATACCACTGCCCTCACGGACGACGCGGCCCTGTGGGAGCGGGTTTACCCGCGAAGAGGCCGGCACAGGCAACACAAATTCTGGATAAAAAAACGGGAACCCGAAGGTTCCCGTTTTTTCATTGCCTTACAAGCGTATCAGTGCGGAAACGCTGGCGGGTTCACACCGGCCATCTCTTCCATCACACGAACCACCTGGCAGCTGTAACCGAATTCGTTGTCGTACCAGACGTACAGAACAACGCGGTTGTCATTGCAGATGGTCGCTTCGGCGTCAACCACACCGGCGTGGCGCGAACCGACGAAGTCGGTCGAAACCACTTCCTGCGAGCTGACGTAATCGATCTGCTTGTGCAGTTCCGAGTGCATGGCGGTCTGGCGCAGGTACTCGTTGATCTCGTCGCGGCTGGTGGCCTTCTCGAGGTTCAGGTTGAGGATGGCCATCGAAACGTTCGGCGTCGGTACGCGAATGGCGTTGCCGGTCAGCTTGCCCTTCAGCACTGGCAGTGCCTTGGCGGCAGCAGTGGCGGCGCCGGTTTCGGTGATGACCATGTTCAGCGGCGCGGCACGGCCACGGCGGCTGCCCTTGTGGAAGTTGTCGATCAGGTTCTGGTCGTTGGTGAACGAGTGAACGGTTTCGACGTGGCCGTTGACGATGCCGTACTGGTCGTTGATGGCCTTGAGCACCGGCACGATGGCGTTGGTGGTGCAGGAAGCGGCCGAGATGATCTTGTCATCGGCAGCGATGTCGCCGTGGTTGATGCCGTGCACGATGTTCTTCAGCGCGCCCTTGCCAGGTGCGGTGAGGATCACGCGGGCAGCGCCCGGGCAGGCCAGGTGCTGGCCCAGGCCGTCGGCATCACGCCATACGCCGGTGTTGTCGACGATCAGCGCGTTTTCGATGCCGTACTGGGTGTAGTCGACTTCGCTCGGGCTCTTGGCGTAGATAACCTGGATCAGGTTGCCGTTGGCGGTGATGGTGTTGTTGGCTTCGTCGATGGTGATGGTGCCATCGAACGGGCCGTGCACCGAGTCACGGCGCAGCAGGCTGGCACGCTTGACCAGGTCGTTCTCGGCGCCCTTGCGCACGACGATGGCGCGCAGGCGCAGGCCGTCGCCGCCACCGGTCTTCTCGATCAGGATGCGCGCCAGCAGGCGGCCGATGCGGCCGAAACCGTACAGGACAACGTCGGTGCCCTTGCGCGCCGAAGCGTTCTGCTGGCCAACTACCTCGGCCAGTTCTTCACGGACGAACTGCTCGGCAGTGCGGCCATTGCCTTCCTGCTTGAACTTGTTGGCCAGCTTGCCCAGGTCGACCGAAGCGGCGCCCAGTTTCAGCTCGCTCATGGCCTTGAGCAGGGGGAATGTCTCGTGGACGGACAGTTCGGTTTCGTCGGCTTGACGATGACGCGCAAAGCGGTGCGCCTTGAGGATCGAGATAACCGAACGGTTGATCAGGCTACGGCCATAAATCGAGCTCACCACGTTGTTGTTGCGGTAGAGCTGACCGATAAGCGGGATCATCGCTTCAGCCAGGGCTTCACGATCGATCCACTCACCAAGACACTGGTCGGGCTTCTGAGTCACGGGAACCTTCCACATGTAGGGACAGAAAAAAGGGGCTACATTATGACGCCCCAACGCGTTGCGGGCAATGAGCGCCTGTCGCGGCCACGCAAGCCAGCGTTCACGCCCTTTCGAACCTGACAGCCGGCACCGTCACCGGTACAATCGATCTCTTTGCCGCAACGCTTGGAGTGCAATCTCCCGTGTCAGTTCTGCGCCTACCGCAAATGTCGGCCACGGCCGGCAAACAAACCTGGGGCAATCTACCCGGTGCCGCCCTCAGCCTGGCCATCGCCGAGGCCGCCAGCAGCGCGGGCCGCTTCACTTTGCTGCTGACTGCCGACAGCCAGGCTGCCGATCGTCTGGAACAGGAACTTCGCTTCTTTGCCCCGGACCTGCCGGTGCTGCCGTTCCCTGATTGGGAAACCCTGCCCTACGACCTGTTCTCGCCGCACCAGGACATCATTTCCCAGCGCATCGCCAGCCTCTACCGCCTGCCCGAGCTGAGCCACGGCATCCTCGTGGTGCCGGTCACCACCGCCCTGCACCGCCTGGCGCCGACCCGCTTCCTGCTGGGCAGCAGCCTGGTGCTGGACGTGGGCCAGACCATCGATGTGGAGCAGATGCGCCTGCGCCTGGAGGCCAGTGGCTATCGCTGCGTCGACACCGTCTACGAGCATGGCGAGTTCGCCGTGCGCGGCGCGTTGATCGACCTGTTCCCGATGGGTAGCAAGCTGCCCTACCGTATCGACCTGTTCGATGACGAGATCGAGACGCTGCGCACCTTCGACCCCGAGACCCAGCGCTCGATCGACAAGGTGGATTCGGTGCGCCTGCTGCCGGCGCGCGAGTTCCCGATGCAGAAAGAGGAAGTGACCCGCTTCAAGGCGCGCTTCCGCGAACGCTTCGATGTCGATTTCCGCCGCAGCGCGATCTTCCAGGACCTGGCCAGCGGTATCATCCCCGCCGGCATCGAGTACTACCTGCCGCTGTTCTTCGAAGAAACCTCGACCCTGTTCGACTACCTGCCGGCCGACACCCAGGTGTTCTCGCTGCCCGGCGTGGAACAGGCCGCCGAACACTTCTGGAACGACGTGCGCGGGCGTTATGAAGACCGCCGTGGCGACCTGAGCCGGCCGCTGCTGCCGCCGGCCGAGCTGTTCCTGCCGGTGGAAGACTGCTTTGCCCGGCTCAAGCAATGGCCACGGGTAGTGGTCAGCACCGAAGACCTCGACCCGGGCGTGGGTCGCGAGCGCTTCCCGGCACGCGCCCTGCCCAACCTGGCAATCGAAGCCAAGGCCAACCAGCCCCTGGCCGAACTGGCCAACTTCCTCGACCAGTTCCCCGGCCGGGTGTTGTTCACCGCCGAATCGGCGGGCCGCCGCGAAGTGCTGCTGGAGCTGCTCGAGCGGCTGAAACTGCGCCCGCATACCGTCGACGGCTGGGCCGACTTCATCACCGGCAGCGAACGCCTGGCAATCACCATCGCCCCACTGGACGAAGGCCTGCTGCTGGACGACCCAGGCCTGGCCCTGATCGCCGAAAGCCCGCTGTTCGGCCAGCGGGTCATGCAGCGCCGGCGCCGCGACAAGCGCGGCGAAACCGCCAACGACGCGGTGATCAAGAACCTGACCGAGCTGCGCGAAGGCGCGCCGGTGGTGCACATCGACCATGGCGTGGGCCGCTACCTGGGCCTGGCCACCCTGGAAATCGACGGCCAGGCCGCCGAATTCCTCACCCTGGAATACGCCGAGGGCGCCAAGCTGTACGTGCCGGTGGCCAACCTGCACCTGATCGCTCGCTACACCGGCAGCGACGATGCCCTGGCACCGCTGCACCGGCTGGGCTCGGAGGCCTGGCAGAAGGCCAAGCGCAAGGCCGCCGAACAAGTGCGCGACGTCGCCGCCGAACTGCTCGATATCTATGCCCGCCGCGCCGCGCGCAAAGGCTATGCATTTGCCGACCCGTCCGCCGACTACGCCACCTTCAGCGCCGGCTTCCCGTTCGAGGAAACCCCGGATCAACAGGCTGCCATCGAAGCCGTGCGTGCCGACATGCTGGCGCCCAAGCCGATGGACCGCCTGGTGTGCGGCGACGTCGGCTTCGGCAAGACCGAAGTCGCCATGCGCGCAGCGTTCATCGCCGTACACAGCGGCCGCCAGGTGGCTGTGCTGGTACCCACCACCCTGCTCGCCCAGCAGCACTACAACAGCTTCCGCGACCGCTTCGCCGACTGGCCGGTGACCGTGGAGGTGATGAGCCGCTTCAAGTCGGCCAAGGAAGTGGCCAACGCCGCCGCCGATCTGGCCGAAGGCAAGATCGACATCCTCATCGGCACCCACAAGCTGCTGCAGGACGATGTACGCTTCAAGGACCTGGGCCTGGCCATCATCGACGAAGAGCACCGCTTTGGCGTGCGCCAGAAGGAACAGCTCAAGGCCCTGCGCAGCGAAGTGGACATCCTCACCCTCACCGCCACGCCGATCCCGCGTACCCTGAACATGGCGGTGGCGGGCATGCGCGACCTGTCGATCATCGCCACGCCGCCGGCGCGCCGCCTGTCGGTACGCACCTTCGTCATGGAGCAGAACAAGAGCACGGTCAAGGAGGCGCTGCTGCGCGAGCTGCTGCGCGGTGGCCAGGTGTACTACCTGCACAACGATGTGAAAACCATCGAGAAATGCGCCGCCGACCTTGCCGAACTGGTGCCAGAGGCGCGCATCGGCATCGGCCACGGGCAGATGCGCGAGCGCGAGCTGGAACAGGTGATGAGCGATTTCTACCACAAGCGCTTCAACGTGCTGGTGGCCTCGACCATCATCGAAACCGGCATCGACGTGCCCAGCGCCAACACGATCGTCATCGAGCGCGCCGACAAGTTCGGCCTGGCCCAGCTGCACCAGCTGCGCGGCCGTGTTGGCCGAAGCCACCACCAGGCCTACGCCTACCTGCTGACGCCAACCCGGCAGAAGGTCAGCGCCGACGCCGAAAAACGCCTGGAGGCGATCGCCAACACCCAGGACCTCGGTGCCGGCTTCGTGCTGGCCACCAACGACCTGGAGATTCGCGGCGCCGGCGAGCTGCTGGGCGAAGGCCAGAGCGGGCAGATCCAGGCGGTGGGCTTTACTTTGTACATGGAAATGCTCGAACGCGCGGTCAAGGCGATCCGCAAGGGTACGCAGCCCAACCTTGAGCAGCCGCTGGGCGGCGGACCGGAAATCAACCTGCGCCTGCCGGCACTGATCCCCGAGGACTACCTGCCCGACGTGCATGCACGGCTGATCCTTTACAAGCGCATTGCCTCGGCTGCCGATGAAGAAGGCCTCAAGGACCTGCAGGTGGAAATGATCGACCGCTTCGGCCTGCTGCCCGAGCCGACCAAGAACCTGATGCGCCTGACCTCGCTCAAGCTGCACGCGGAAAAGCTCGGCATCAAGAAAGTCGACGCCGGCCCCAACGGCGGCAAGATCGAGTTCGAGGCCGAGACCCCGGTCGACCCGCTGACCCTGATCAAGCTGATCCAGGGCCAGCCCAAACGCTACAAGTTCGAAGGCGCCACCCAGTTCCGTTTCCTGGTGCCCATGGAACGCCCCGACGAACGTTTCAATACCCTGGAGGCGCTGTTCGAGCGCCTGACCCCACAGCCTGCCTAAGGAAGACCCATGCGTGCCATCCGTTGCCTGACCCTGCTGCTGGCGCTGTTCGCCCCGGCCGCCTTCGCCGAAGGCCTGTATCAGGTAGAAATGATCCTGGTGCGGCAGAACAGCGTGCCCGCCTTCACCAGCCCGTTTGCCCCCGAAGACTGGAGCGCTGGCGCTCCGCGCCTGGAGAAGGACGCCGAGCGTCGCCTGGCGCTGGAAGACGAAGCCACCCGCCTGGAAGCCACCGCCGACTACACCGTGCTGCTGCACAAGGCCTGGCAGCAGCAAGTGGGCAGCGAGCCCAGCCGCATCGCCTTGGGTGAAGGCGCCGAGCAGTTCGGCCACTTCCCCATCGAAGGCAACCTGAGCATCGCCGAGGGCCGTTTCATCGCGGTCGAGGCCAATTTCTGGGTCAACCAGCTGGACGGTAACGGCAGCGTGCTGCAAAGCGAGCAGTTCAAGCAGAGCAACAGCAACGTCAAGGGCGGCCAGCTGACCTTCCTCGATGGCGGGCACCTGGCGGTGCTGCTGAAGGTGACACCACCAGGTACGCCTAAAATGCCGGTAATGGACCCGGAGATGATGGAGCAGTGATGCAATGAGCCGTGACGCTCTCCAGTTGCTGCGCGAGTACCCGAACTGGACCCAGTCGTTCACCGGCCCGGTCCTGCAACGCGGCGAGCGTTACGCCCGGGAAGACCGGGTAGAGATCGAAAGCTGCATCGGCGCGCTCGTCGAAGCCAGCTGTCGTGGCAGCGAGGGCAGCCCTTATCGGCAGAGGATCACCCTCACCGCCCTGGCTGGCCGCTGTCATGTACGCGGCCAGTGCAGCTGCCCCGTGGGGCATAACTGCAAGCATTGCGCCGCCGCGCTGTTCGTCCTTGGCGAACAACAGGCAACGATAAAAAGTCATGGTGACGCATTACCGGCCGATCTGCAGCGCTGGCTGAAAGGTCTCGAACAGCCTGCGCAGGAGCCTGCCGAAACCCAAGACAAACGTGGGCGCATGGTTTGCTACCAACTCAGGCTGACCGACGAGCCCGGCTGCGCGCTGCGGGTACGCAAAGGCACTCGCGAAGACCAGGGCGTTCGCTATAGCCGTGTGCAGTCACTCTACGATTTCCTTTACGAACCCCCGCGCTTCGTCAAGGAAGACGATATCCGCATCTTGCGCCTGCTTTCGGCGCTCAATCAGGCCGGCAGCCAGGACCGCGGCTACCAGCTCAAAGGCCGGGAAGGCGGCGAACTGTTCCAGCGCGCGCTGGATACCGGCCGCATGCTCTTTGACGAAAACAAGCCCCTGCTGCGCGAGGGCCCTACGCTTGCGGCCGAGTTTCGCTGGGTGCGGCTGGACAATGGTCACTATCGGGGCATCTGGTACCACGGTGAAACGCCGCTGAACTGCGTGATTGCGCTGCTGCCACTTTACTATTTCGATTTCACCGGCAGCGTGGTGGGCAAGCTCGAGCACAGCCTCGATCCGCATATTGCCCTGCAACTGACCATCGCTCCTGACGTTCCGGAACACCTTGTCGTGCCCCTCAGCCACAAGCTCAACGCCTTGAACCACCAACTCCCTACGCCGACCACGCTGGACGAACAACTCATTGACGACCTGCAACCCAGGCCGTACCTGACCCTGGGCAGCCTCGAATTCAGCGCCTACATGCCCAAGACCGGCCGCATGCAACGGCAGATGCAACACCGTGCCGCGCTGGCATTCGACTACGACGGCCTGCGCGCCAGCGGCAGCGACGACAAGCCGCTGACCCGCCTGGTCGGCGATACCTGCCAGCGCATCCGCCGCCAGCCCCAGGCCGAACAGGCGCTGCGCAAGGTGCTGCGCGACCTCGGTTTCAAGGCCGCCACCCGGCAGGGCAAAGCCCTGCCTGATAGCGCCGGCGAGATGCTCCAGTTGCCCGATGACGAAGCCTGGCTGCGCTTTGCCCGAGAAGGCCTGCCGCGCCTGCGCGAAGCAGGTTGGGACATCGACATCCACCGTGACTTCGCTTTCAACCTGCAGGAGGTGGATGACTGGTACGCCACCATCGACGAAGCGCCCGGCCATGAATGGTTCGACCTGGAGCTGGGCATCGTGGTCGATGGCCAGCGCCACAGCCTGCTGCCGATCGTGCTGCAGCTGCTGCGCAGCAACCCGGAACTGCTGCGCCCCAGCGAACTGGCCCGGCGCAGTGACGACGAGCACCTGCTGATCGACCTCAACCGTGGTCGCCTCGACGCCCCAGCCCTGCGCGTTGCCTTGCCCTATGGCCGTATCAAGGCAGTGATGGGCACCCTGGGCGAACTGTACCTGCACGAAGACGCCGCTGGCCCCTCCCTGCGCCTGGACCGTGCCGATGCCGCACGCCTGAATGAAATCGACAGCCTTCCTTTGCACTGGGAAGGTGGCGAGCATGTACGCGACCTGGGCCGACGCCTGCGCGATGCCCGTGACTTGCAGGTAGAACCGCCCACCGGGTTGCAGGCAAGCCTGCGCCCTTACCAGCAACAGGGCCTGAACTGGCTACAAGCGCTGCGCGAGATGGGCACCGGCGGCATCCTCGGCGACGACATGGGGCTGGGCAAGACACTGCAGGCCCTGGCACACCTGCTGCTGGAAAAACAGTCCGGCCGCCTGAGTGCTCCAGCCCTGGCGGTGATGCCGACCAGCCTGGTGCCCAACTGGCTGGACGAAGCCCAGCGCTTCGCCCCCGGGCTGCGCGTGCTGGCCCTGCAAGGCCCGGGGCGCAGCAAGCATTTCGCCAAATTGCACGAATACGACCTGGTCCTGACCACCTATGCCCTGGTGCCGCGCGACCTCGAGCACCTGCGCGCCCAGGCCTGGCATGTGCTGGTGCTGGACGAGGCGCAGAACATCAAGAGCAGCACCAGCAAGGCCGCCCTCGCGGTTTGCGAGCTGCGGGCCAATCAGCGCGTCTGCCTGACCGGCACGCCAATGGAAAACAACCTGGGCGAGCTGTGGTCGATTTTCCACTTCCTCATGCCTGGCTGGCTGGGTGACCTGAAGCGCTTCAACCAGGACTACCGCACACCGATCGAGCGCCACGGCGACAGCGAGCGCATGGCCCACCTGGCCAGCCGCATCCGCCCGTTCCTGCTGCGCCGCACCAAGGAGCAAGTGGCCACCGAGCTGCCGGCCAAGACCGAGATGGTGCACTGGGTCGAGCTTAGCGATGCCCAGCGTGACACCTACGAGGCCGTACGGGTGGCCATGGACAAGAAAGTCCGCGATGAAATCGCCCGCAATGGCGCCGCGCGCAGTCAGATCGTCATCCTCGACGCCCTGCTCAAGTTGCGTCAGGTGTGCTGCGACCTGCGCCTGGTCAAAGGGGTGGAAAGCAAAGGCAACCAGGCCGACAAGGGCAAACTGGGCGCGCTGCTGGAAATGCTCGAAGAGTTGCTGAGCGAAGGGCGCCGGGTGCTGTTGTTCTCGCAGTTCACCTCGATGCTGGCGTTGATCGAGCAGGAACTGGAGAAGCGCAAGATCCGCTACAGCCTGCTGACCGGCGACACCCGCGACCGGCGCACGCCGGTGCAGCAGTTCCAGCAGGGTGACAGCGAAGTGTTCCTGATCAGCCTCAAGGCGGGTGGCGTGGGCTTGAACCTGACGGCTGCGGACACGGTGATCCACTTCGACCCCTGGTGGAACCCGGCCAGCGAAAACCAGGCTACCGACCGCGCCTACCGCATCGGCCAGGACAAGCCGGTATTCGTGTTCAAGCTGATCACCCGGGGAACGGTGGAAGAAAAGATCCAGCTGTTGCAGCAGGAGAAGGCCGCGCTGGCGGCGAGCCTGCTGGATGGCGGGCAGGCCGGGCAATGGCGGCTGGGGGATGAAGAGATCGAAGCGCTGTTTGCGCCGCTGCCCGGGAAGCGCGGGCGGTAGCCCAGAATCCTTCGCTGCCTGTACCGGCCCCTTCGCGGGTAAACCCCCACAGGGAGATCAGTGCCCTCAAGGGCGGTGCCGTACCTGTGGGAGCGGGCGTGCCCGCGAAGGGGCCGGCGCGGTCAATCGACCAACTGCGCCTCTCGCAACGCCCCCAACGCCTCCAGCCACCGCGGCTGCTGGCGATAGTCAGTGCGCGCAAAACTGAAGCCTCGCATCCGAGCAAGGCGCGGCGATGGCTTGACTTTCAAGCGCTGCGCAGCCAGCAGAGCGAGCTCTGCCGAAGCCCGGTCATTACATACCAGGCCCACGTCACATCCCGCACCGAAAGCAGCCTCGACGCGACCAGCAACATCTCCGACCACCTGGGCACCGGCCATGGACAGATCATCACTGAAAATCACGCCATCGAAGCCAAGCTCCCCCCTGAGAATGTCCTGAAGCCAGCGCCTCGAAAAACCGGCGGGCTTACTATCGACCTGGGGATAGATCACATGTGCAGGCATCACTGCCGACAGCTGGCGTGCCAATCGGGTAAATGGCACCAGGTCCGTCTTGCGCAGTTCATCCAGGCTGCGATCATCTACGGGAATGGCCACATGCGAATCGGCCTCAGCCCAGCCATGCCCAGGAAAATGCTTGCCGCATGCTGCCATGCCCGCTGCAGTCATGCCACGGATGAACGCCCCACCCAGCTGAGTGACACGCTCAGGATCACCATCGAAGGCACGTGCACCAATGACCGCACTGCGCCCATGATCCAGATCGAGCACTGGAGCAAAACTCAAATCCAGCCCGATCGCCAGCACCTCGGTTGCCATCAACCAGCCACAATGCCCGGCCAATCGCTCGGCATCATCGCTCTGGGCGATCTGCCGCATGGATGGCAACCTGACGAACCCTTCACGCAAGCGTTGCACCCGCCCACCTTCCTGATCGACCGCAATGATCAGGTCAGGGCGCAAAGCACGTACCGAAGCGCACAGCTCCCGCACCTGACGCGGGTGGGCAATATTACGAGCAAAGATGATCAAACCAGCTACTTCAGGCTGGACCAATAACCGACGATCCTCAGGCGTCAGCCCTGTGCCTTCGATATCGACCATCAAGGCCCCCTGCATACAAACTATCATTACAAAATCCTCTAATCGAATATCAGAAACCCATTACGGGCGAAGCGGAGAAATCTCCGCTTTGCCCGAGTCTCTGGAATGCGTGCTGCCTGGTACACCGGGGCACATTTCCCGGTGTACTCACGCAATACGCACATCGAAAACGCAGGATCCTGTCTCGGACCAAGCAGGGTGGAGCCTCGTCAGTCGACCAGTTGAGCGTCCTTCAACGCGGACAATGCCTGCTGCCAACGAGGCTGCTGACGATAGTCAGTCCGCGCAAACCCTTGCCCGCGCATGCCTGCGATGCGTGGCGAAGGTTTTACCTTCATGCGTTGTGCCGCACTCAGTGCCAGCTCCGCCGCCGCCCGATCATTGCAAACCAGCCCCATATCACAACCGGCGCTCAGTGCTGCTTCGATGCGGCTCGCCGCATCCCCGACAACATGTGCGCCGGCCATCGACAAATCGTCACTGAAGATCACCCCGTCAAAACCCAGCTCGCCACGCAGGATGTCCTGCAACCAGCGCCGCGAGAAGCCAGCCGGCTGGTTGTCGACCTGCGGGTAGATGACATGCGCCGGCATCACTGCCGCCAATTGCCCGCTCAGGCGGGTGAACGGCACCAGGTCGGCCTGGCGCAGCTGTTCGAGGCTGCGTTCATCGGTCGGGATGGCCACATGCGAGTCCGCTTCGGCCCAGCCATGCCCCGGGAAGTGCTTGCCACAAGCCGCCATGCCCGCCGCATTCATGCCACGGATGAACGCCCCGGCCAGTTGCGTGGCACGCAGCGGGTCACCCTCGAAGGCGCGGCTGCCCACCACGGCGCTGCGCTGGTGGTCCAGGTCGAGTACCGGGGCAAAGCTGAGGTCCAGGCCAACCGCCAGCACCTCGGTCGCCATCAACCAACCGCACTGCTCGGCCAGGTACTCGGCGTTGTCATTGTCGGCCAGCGCTCGCATGGCCGGCAGGCGCACAAAGCCCTGGCGCAGGCGCTGCACCCGGCCGCCCTCCTGGTCCACCGCCAGGATCAGGTCGGGCCGGATGGCACGGATCGACGCGCACAGTTCACGCACCTGGCGCGGGCTGTCGATGTTGCGGGCAAAAATGATCAGGCCAGCCACTTCAGGTTGGCGCAGCAGGTGACGGTCTTCGGCGGTCAGCCATTTACCGGCGATATCCACCATCAGGGAGCCTTGCAGGCTGACAGTCATGGGTAATCCTTCATTGAAGACTGAGAGAAGCCCACTGGGGGCAGGCGGCCTGCTCGATGCGCACCGGGCAATGAGCCGGCACCTGCTCGAACAGGCTTAGCAAATCGGTATTGCGCAGGCGTATGCATCCATGGGACAGCGCTACGCCCAAGGGTTCCGTATCCGGGGTGCCGTGCAGGTAGATATAACGGCGGAAGGTGTCGACCGCACCCAGGCGGTTGACACCCGGCTCGCAGCCACTAAGCCAGAGGATGCGGGTGAGGATCCAGTCCCGGCCGGGGTATTGCGCATGCAAGGCCGGCGACCACACCTCGCCGGTCCAGCGCCGCCCGGCCAATACCGCATTCAGCGGCAAGCCCGCGCCGATCTTCGCTCGCACCTGGTGCAAGCCACACGGCGTGCAACCCGAGCCGTTGCGCTCGCCGGCGCCGTTGCGCGCCGTTGAAACCGGCAGGCGTACGCGCAGCTGGCCATCGGCAAAACCATAAAGGCGCTGATCGGCGAGGGAAATGTGCAGGAAGTCGAGGTCAGGCATGGGCGCTAGCTTAGCCGAAGCGCCCTGCCCCGCCCAGCCTTCAGGCCTTGGCGGTGGTGGCGCCTGCGCTGGTCTTGGTGCGCGGGCGCAGCTGCGCGGCGGCCATGGCGTCGTCGGTTACACCGCTATCGGCACGCATGCCCGCAGCCAGGAACGGCACCATCAGGCGCATTACCTGCTCGATCGAGGTATTGATGCCGAAATCGGTTTCGGCAATCGCCCGCAGGGCCTTGATACCAGACATGCTGAAGGCGGCAGCACCAAGCATGAAGTGCACGCGCCAGAACAGCTCCAGCGGCGGAATGCGCGGCGCGGCCTCGTTGACCAGCAGCATGTAGCGGCGGAACACCTTGCCGTACATGTCTTCCAGGTAACGCCGCAGGTGGCCCTGGCTCTGGCTGAAGGCCAGGCCCAGCAGGCGCATGAAGATCGACAGGTCGTTGTTGCTGCGCGGCTGCACGGCCAAAGCCTGCTCGACCAGCATTTCCAGCAGCTCCTCGAGGCTCGGCTTGTGCTCAGGCTTGGCCTGGCGCCGCTCCAGCTCACGTTCGAGGCTGGCGCAGAACGGCCCGAGGAAACGCGAGAACACTGCCTGGATCAGGGCCTTCTTGGAACCGAAATGATAGTTGACTGCCGCCAGGTTGACCCCGGCCTTGCTGGTAATCAGCCGCAACGAGGTTTCTGCGAACCCCCTTTCCGCGAACAGCTGCTCGGCAGCATCGAGAATGCGTTCAACGGTTTCCGATTGGGCCATGACTACTCCGACTACTCCGCCAGACAAACAGGTGTTTGAAACATACGTTTCAGCCCTGCTTCTGTCAAGGCTCGGTGACCGGCCGGTCGCCATTTAAAAGCGCCAGGAGGGCGGCTGCAAGCGCCATTGCTGCTGTTTATTGCAGGTTTTGGCTTGCAGCGCATCCAGTACTGTATATAATCCCAGTCACTGTACAAAAAGACAGAGCGCTCACCATGTTGAAACTGACGCCACGCCAAGCCGAAATTCTCGCGTTCATCAAGCGTTGCCTGGAAGACAACGGCTTCCCGCCGACGCGCGCCGAGATTGCTCAGGAGCTGGGCTTCAAGTCGCCCAACGCCGCCGAGGAACACCTCAAGGCCCTCGCCCGCAAGGGCGCGATCGAGATGACCCCGGGCGCCTCCCGTGGTATTCGCATCCCCGGCCTGGAAGCCAAGGCCGAAGAAAGCGGCCTGCCAATCATCGGCCGGGTTGCCGCCGGCGCGCCGATCCTTGCCGAACAGCACATCGAGCAATCCTGCAACATCAACCCCGACTTCTTCCACCCCCAGGCCGACTATCTGCTGCGCGTACACGGCATGAGCATGAAGGACGTCGGCATCTTCGATGGCGACCTGCTGGCGGTACACACCTGCCGCGAAGCCCGCAATGGCCAGATCGTCGTGGCCCGCATCGGCGACGAAGTCACCGTCAAGCGCTTCAAGCGCGAAGGCAGCAAGGTGTGGCTGCTTGCCGAAAACCCCGAATTCGCCCCCATCGAAGTCGACCTGAAAGAACAGGAGCTGGTGATCGAGGGCTTGAGCGTCGGCGTCATTCGCCGCTGATCCAGGAGGCGTCATGCAGCAGTTCATTCACGTACCCGAGCAAGCTCAGTTGCCATTGTTCGAAGCATTCCTCGCCCAGCCCGTACTGCCTGGCCTGAAAACCAGCGAAGTGGCGCGCAAGAGCAGCCAGCCCGAGCTGTTCAGCGAACTGTCGCTGCGCGGAGCCCCCGGGCATTGCCAAAGCCTGCTGGCACCCGTGCTGCGCGAACTGAGCGAAGAGGACGAGACCCGCTGGCTGACCCTGATCGCCCCGCCGTCAAGCCTGACCCAGGCCTGGCTGCGCGATGCCGGGCTCAACCGTGAACGCATCCTGCTGCTGCAACCTCGTGGCAATCAAAGCCCGCTTCAACTGGCCTGCGAAGCCTTGCGTCTGGGCCGCAGCCACACCGTCGTCAGCTGGCTGGGCAATGTCAACGCCACTGCGCGCCAGCAATTGCTGCGCGCTGCCAGTGCCGGAAACGCACAAAGCCTGAACATCCGCCTCGGCTGATGTTCAGGCTTTGCCTGTCACTGCATGAAACCTGATGCCCTGCTGCACGTCAGTGCAGCACTCGCGGCCCTTCATCACGCTCAAGCTCGCCATCCATCAGGCGACCGGCCATCTGTACGCCCACGCTGAGCATGGCCTTGGCCACTTCCACATGCTGACCCTGCAGGAACGCCTTGGCGTCTTCCGAGAAATCCAGGGTTACCAGAGAGCCCTCATCCTCGGCGCGACGCAGTTCGATGCGGCCATCAGGCAACTCGACAATTTCCAGAAACGACGTAGACATAAATGGCAGTTCTCCGCGAAAGGCCAGCATTGTACCAGCCGTAGCAGCTATCAGCACTCACTCAACGCGTCACGGAAACGTCTCACCAGGCCTTTGAGGTCGCTGCGCCAGCTTTCCAGTTCGGCATGCGACAGCGCCGGATGCTCGGGCTCATCGAGATTGACCGCCTGGATCAATGGCTGGGTAACGTCGGTTTTCGGCGTTTTTTTCGCGACCGGTGGTCGGAACAAATCGGCATAAGCACCAAGCATTTGTGCCAGCCAGGTTTCGCGCTGGCGGGCCAGCTCCAACAGCTCGGCCACTTCCGGGATGGCGATACCGTTCAGGGCGTCGTCAGCCAGTGCCTGCTCGACAGTTGCAACAACTGGCAGGCGGTAGAAGCCACCAATTTCATGACACAGGCCCAACAATGCGCCGTAGAGATGGAACAGCGCCGACTCGCGTTCGGCCTGGACCAGGCCCTGGGCATTCATGGCCTGGCTTTGTTCGGCCTTGGCCATGGACTCCAGGGCGAGGCCGGCAAAGAACAGTTTCTGATTGGTGCGGGTGTAGAGTTCCTGGGCCATTTCAGTGACCTCCCTAAGGCTGCAAAGCGGATAGCTGCATCATAAATGATTGGGGCCGCTTTGCGCCCCTTCGCAGGCTTGCCCCGCCTGACCGGTTAACGCGGTCAGCTGTAGGAGCGGCCTTGTGTCGCGAAAGGGCTGCAAAGCAGCCCCAGCAATTTGTGCATCTGCGCTGAAATCCTGGGGCTGCTTTGCAGCCCTTTCGCGACACAAGGCCGCTCCTACAAGGGCGCGCGCAGGTCAGAGACTGATGAAGAATCAGCGCTTGTCTTCAACCTTCCACGCATTGCCGTCGTAGAACGCCTTCCAGCCGGTCGGCTTGCCATCAACCTCGGACTGCACATACTGCTCCTTGGTCTTGCGGCTGTAGCGGATAACTGCAGGGCGGCCTTCCGGGTCTTTCTGCGGCGCATCGCACAGGAAGTGGTACTTCGGATCAATCTCGTGTTTGTGTGGAACGATTTCCAGCACCAGCGGTGCGCGGGTTTCGCGGTTCTTGGGGAACTGGCTGGCTGCCAGGAACAGCCCCGAAGCGCCATCACGCAGCACGTAGGTATCGTCGACCTTCTCGCACTTGAGCTCCGGCATGTCAACCTTGTCCATCTTCGGTGGTGCCGCCTCGCCGCTCTTGAGCAGTTTGCGGGTGTTCTTGCACGCCGGGTTGGTGCAACCGAAGAACTTGCCGAAGCGGCCAGTCTTCAACTGCATCTCGCTGCCACACTTGTCGCACTCCAGGCTCGGCCCTTCATAACCCTTGATGCGGTAGTTGCCTTCCTCGATCTCGTAGCCGGCGCAATCCGGGTTGTTACCGCAGATGTGCAGCTTGTGCTTCTCGTCCAGCAGGTAGGCATCCATCGCCGTGGCGCAGATCGGGCAGCGGTGCTTGCCCAGCAACACGCGGGATTCCGATTCGCCCTCGTCGTCGGCGGCAATCTCGTCGCCCGGCACCAGGTTGACGGTGGCCTTGCAGCGCTCTTTCGGCGGCAGGCTGTAGCCCGAGCAACCGAGGAACACGCCGGTGGAGGCGGTGCGAATCATCATCGGCCGGCCACATTCCTTGCACGGAATGTTGGTCATGGTCGGTTGGTTGGCGCGCATGCCGTCTTCGTTGGACTCGGCAGTCTGCAGTTTCTTGCTGAAGTCGCCGTAGAACTCGTCGAGCACGTTCTTCCAGTCACGCTCGCCCTGGGCCACGTCGTCGAGGTTCTCTTCCATGTCGGCGGTAAAGCCGTAGTCCATCAGGTTGGAGAAGCTTTCGGACAGGCGCTCGGTGACGATGTCGCCCATCTTCTCGGAATAGAAGCGGCGGTTGTGCAGAGTCACATAGCCACGGTCCTGAATGGTCGAAATGATCGCCGCATAGGTCGACGGGCGACCGATGCCGCGCTTTTCCATTTCCTTGACCAGGCTAGCTTCGGTGAAGCGCGCCGGTGGCTTGGTGAAGTGCTGGCTCGGGTCAATCTGGATCAGCTTCAGCGCTTCGCCCTGGACCATTTCCGGCAACACGTCGTCTTCGCCAGGCTTGCTCTGTTGCGGCAGCACACGGGTGTAACCGTCGAACTTGAGGATACGGCCCTTGGCACGCAACTCGAAGTCGCCTGCAGCCACGGTGACGCTGGTGGACAGGTATTGCGCCGGCGGCATCTGGCAGGCCAGGAACTGGCGCCAGATCAGCTCATACAGGCGCTCGGCGTCACGCTCCATGCCACTGAGCTTGCTCGGGTGGGTGTTCACGTCGGAAGGACGAATCGCTTCGTGCGCCTCCTGGGCGCCTTCCTTGCTGCCGTACACCAGCGGTGCCTCGGGCAGGTACTGCTTGCCGAACTCGCGCTCGATGTAGCTGCGCGCCATGTCCAGGGCGTCGGCCGACAGGTTGGTGGAGTCGGTACGCATGTAGGTGATGTAGCCGGCTTCGTACAAGCGCTGGGCCATCATCATGGTTTTCTTCACACCGAAGCCCAGGCGGTTGCTGGCGGCCTGCTGCAAGGTGGAGGTAATGAACGGTGCCGACGGCTTGCTGCTGGTCGGGCGGTCTTCGCGCTTGACCACGCTGTAGCTGGAAGCCTTGAGCTTCTCCAGCGCGGCCATGGCCTGGGCTTCGTTCAGCGGTTTGAAGGCCTCACCCTTCTCGCGGGCCACTTCGAAACGCACCTTGGCGTTCTTGGCGGTGCCGAGGTCGGCGTGGATTTCCCAGTACTCTTCCGGGATGAACGCGCGGATTTCACGCTCGCGCTCCACCACCAGCTTCACCGCCACCGACTGTACACGGCCGGCGGACAGGCCACGGGCGATCTTGGCCCACAGCAGCGGCGAAACCATGTAGCCGACCACGCGGTCGAGGAAACGCCGCGCCTGCTGCGCGTTGACCCGGTCGATATCCAGCTCGCCCGGCTGCGAGAAGGCTTCCTGGATGGCCTTCTTGGTGATTTCGTTGAACACCACGCGCTTGTAGCGGGTGTCGTCGCCGCCGATGGCCTCGCGCAGGTGCCAGGCAATGGCTTCCCCTTCGCGGTCCAAGTCGGTTGCGAGATAGATGGTGTCGGCGTCCTTCGCCAGGCGGCGCAGCTCTTCGATCACCTTTTCCTTGCCAGGCAGGATCTCGTACTTGGCCTTCCAGCCGTGGTCGGGGTCGACGCCCATGCGTGCCACCAGCTGGCGGCGGGCCTTTTCCTTCGGCGACAGGGCCGGAGCCTCACCCGCGGCCTTGCCACGCTTGGCGGCTGGCTCTTTGCTGGCGCTGGCCGAACCGCTGGTGGGGAGGTCTCGGATATGGCCGATACTCGACTTCACCACGTACTGGTTGCCCAGGTACTTGTTGATGGTCTTGGCCTTGGCCGGGGATTCCACAATGACCAGCGATTTGCCCATGGATCGGAGTATTCCTGAATCTGAAGATGAAAAACGCGTCAGGTGCCAGACGCGGCACCGCTATATATAGTGGCAAAAGTGTGAGGTCAAGTTCGGACTATCACTCGTGCGACTTGCCCAGCAACCCGGGCAGCCCCTCTTCGGCCTTGACCAAAGCAAAGCGTGGCACCTGCTCGCCGTCAACCTCGACGGACTCCTGGAACATCGAAAGTGGCCGTACCCAGAAGCTGTAATCACCATACAGGCATTGGTAGAACACCATCCACTCTTCGCTCTCGGAGTGCCGCGCAACACTGAAGACACGGTACTCAGGCCCTTTGTAATGCCGGTATACGCCTGGTTGTATCTGCATGTTGCCCACCCTCTTGAATAAAACCTGTAAAAAACAAAACCGGGGCACAAGGCCCCGGTCGCTGTCCCGCTACGCGATCAGACGCGTTCGAAGACAGTGGTGATACCTTGGCCGAGGCCGACACACATGGTCGCCACCCCCAGGGTACCGCCATTCTGCTTCATGACGTTGAGCAGGGTGCCGGAAATCCGTGCCCCGGAGCAACCGAACGGGTGGCCCAAGGCAATGGCGCCGCCGTGCAGGTTAACCTTCTCATCCATCTTGTCGAGTACTTTCAAGTCTTTGAGCACTGGCAGGGCCTGTGCAGCGAAGGCTTCGTTGAGCTCGATGAAGTCGATGTCGGCCATGGTCAGGCCAGCACGCTTGAGGGCTTTCTGGGTCGACGGCACCGGGCCGTAGCCCATGATTGCCGGGTCGACACCAGCTACCGCCATGGAACGGATGACCGCCAATGGCTGGATACCCAGGTCCATGGCGCGCTGGCCGGACATGACGATCATGCACGATGCACCGTCGGTGATCTGCGACGAGGTACCGGCAGTGACGGTACCGCCTTTCGGGTTGAACGCCGGCTTCAGCGATGCCAGGCCTTCGAGGGTGGTTTCCGGGCGAATGGTTTCGTCGAAATCGAACACCTTCAGGAAGCCGTTCTCGTCGTAGCCCTGCATCGGGATGATTTCATCCTTGAACTTGCCTTCTACCGTGGCCTTGTGGGCCAGCTGGTGCGAACGCAGGCCGAACAGGTCCTGCTGCTCACGGGTGATGCCGTGCATCTTGCCGAGCATTTCCGCGGTCAGGCCCATCATCCCGGAAGCCTTGGCAGCATGCAAGGACAGGTGCGGGTTGGGGTCGACGCCATGCATCATGCTGACGTGGCCCATGTGCTCCACGCCACCGACCACGAATACATCACCGTTGCCGGTCATGATCGCCTGGGCTGCGGTGTGCAGCGCGCTCATCGACGAGCCGCACAGGCGGCTGACGGTCTGCGCCGCGGAGGTGTGCGGGATCTGGGTCATCAGCGAGGCCATGCGGGCGATGTTCCAGCCCTGCTCGAGGGTCTGGTTGACGCAGCCCCAGATCACGTCCTCGACTTCTTTCGGGTCGACCTTGTCGTTGCGTTCCAGCAGCTTGCTGATCAGGTGCGCCGACATGTCTTCGGCGCGGGTATTGCGGTGCATGCCACCCTTGGAGCGGCCCATCGGCGTGCGACCGAAGTCGACAATCACCACGTCTCTTGGATTCAGGCTCATATCAAATCTCTCGCTCTAGCTCGTTGACCGCTCAGTTGAAGAAGCGCTGGCCGTTCTTGGCCATTTCACGCAGCTTGGCGGTCGGGTGGTACAGCGGCCCCAGGTCGGCATACTGATCGGCCAGGGCAACGAATTCGGCCACACCGATCGAGTCGATGTAGCGCAGCGCACCACCGCGGAAGGGAGGGAAGCCAATGCCGTAGACCAGGCCCATGTCGGCTTCGGCGGCGGTTTCGACGATGCCGTCTTCCAGGCAGCGCACGGTCTCCAGGCACAGCGGGACCATCATCCAGTTGATGATGTCTTCGTCGGTGACTTCACGCTGCTCGTAGACGATCGGCTTGAGCACGTCGAGCACGGTGGCGTCGGCGACCTTCTTCGGCTTGCCGCGCTTGTCGGTTTCGTAGGCGTAGAAGCCCTTGCCGTTCTTCTGGCCCAGGCGGTTGGCCTCGTACAGTGCGTCAACGGCCGAGCGGCGCTCGTCCTTCATGCGGTCCGGGAACCCTTCGGCCATCACGTCGCGGCCGTGGTGGCCGGTGTCGATGCCGACCACGTCCATCAGGTACGCCGGCCCCATCGGCCAGCCGAACTTCTCCATGACCTTGTCGATACGCACGAAGTCGACACCGGCACTCACCAGCTTGGCGA
The DNA here is from genome assembly GCF_001586765.1 of Pseudomonas sp. ABFPK. Taxonomy (NCBI): domain Bacteria; kingdom Pseudomonadati; phylum Pseudomonadota; class Gammaproteobacteria; order Pseudomonadales; family Pseudomonadaceae; genus Pseudomonas; species Pseudomonas sp. ABFPK. Next base: position 42,602 of record NZ_LQXW01000022.1, read on the forward strand.
AGCCGCCGAAGTACGGGAACAGCACGCGGTTGACCAGGAAGCCCGGGCAGTCGTTGACCACGATCGGGTTCTTGCCCATTTTCTTGGCGTAGGCCACGGTGGTGGCAACCGCCACTTCACTGGACTTCTCGCCACGGATGACTTCCACCAGCGGCATCATGTGCACCGGGTTGAAGAAGTGCATGCCGACGAAGTTTTCCGGGCGCTTGAGCGCCTTGGCCAGCAGGTTGATGGAAATGGTCGAGGTGTTGGAAGCGAGGATCGCATCGTCCTTCACCTGGGCTTCCACTTCAGCCAGCACGGCCTGCTTGACTTTCGGGTTCTCGACCACGGCCTCGACGACGATGTCGACATTGGCGAAGTCGCCATAGGACAGGGTCGGGCGAATGGCGTTGAGTGCCTCGGCCATCTTGGCCGGGGTCAGGCGGCCCTTCTCGACGCGGTTGCCGAGCAGCTTGGAGGCCTCGTTCAGGCCCAGCTGGATGGCCTCCTCGCGGATGTCCTTCATCAGGATCGGGGTGCCCTTGACCGCCGACTGGTAGGCGATGCCGCCACCCATGATGCCGGCGCCGAGCACGGCGGCCTGCTTCACGTCGTGGGCGATTTCGTCATGCGCCTTGGCCTTGCGCTTGAGTTCCTGGTCGTTGAGGAACAGGCCGATCAGGCTTTCGGCAACCGAGGTCTTGGCCAGCTTGGCGAAGCCTGCGGCTTCGACTTCCAGGGCCTTGTCACGACCGAAGTTGGCAGCCTTCTGGATGGTCTTGATGGCTTCGACCGGGGCTGGGTAGTTAGGGCCGGCCTGGCCGGCGACGAAGCCCTTGGCAGTCTCGAAGGCCATCATCTGCTCGATGGCGTTGAGCTTGAGCTTTTCCAGCTTGGGCTGGCGCTTGGCCTTGTAGTCCAGCTCGCCACTGATGGCGCGTTTGACCAGGTCAAGGGCACCGGCCATCAGCAGTTCAGGCGCGACCACGGCGTCGACGGCACCCACTTTCAGGGCGTCCTCGGCACGGTTTTCCTTGCCGGCGGCGATCCATTCGATGGCGTTGTCCGAACCGATCAGGCGCGGCAGGCGCACGGTGCCGCCGAAGCCCGGGTAGATACCCAGCTTGACTTCCGGCAGGCCGATCTTGGCGCTGGTGGACATGACCCGGTAGTCGGCGGCCAGGCACATTTCCAGGCCGCCGCCCAGGGCGATGCCGTTGATGGCGGCGACGGTCGGCACTTCGAGGTCTTCGAAGGCGTTGAAAATGCGGTTGGCTTCCAGGTTGCCGGCGACCAGTTCGGCCTCGGGCAGCTTGAAGTTGTCGACGAACTCGGTGATGTCGGCGCCGACGATGAACACGTCCTTGCCACTGCTGACGATCACGCCCTTGACCGAGGCGTCGGCCTTGATGGCATCGACGGCCTGGCGCAGTTCGTTCAGGGTCAGGCGGTTGAACTTGTTGACGGACTCACCCTTGAGGTCGAACTTGAGCTCGACGATGCCACTTTCAAGAGCCTTAACCGTGATGGCTTTACCTTCGTAAATCATCAACTGATCTCCACGATATGGAAGCTGAACTGTACACGCCGATCGCTGCGGCAAAAGCAGGCCTAGCTGCCCTGCCCCAGGCACACCCGTCAGCGCGCTAGTCGGAAGTATGGCTTGGCGTCATGACATACAAACGCTCAATTCATACGCCCGTTTGATTTGGGTGTGCACACATTCTCCGAAAAGATCGGCGTTGTCAAATGCTCGCGAGCAAGGTGAAAACACGACTTTCCGGTCATTCTGTAGCGTCCCGGTACAAAACATGATGACAGTGATTGCTGACCATTCATGTCGGCGATTGACCATGAACCGCAGAAGAATGCTGCAGCTTTTGCCTTGCGCGGCGGTCTCCAACGGCTACACTGGCACTTGCTTGAATGCATACCCGGCCTGCCTGGCCTTTTCTGCGCAGCAGAACGCAAAGCGGCGACTTGGCACCCCACCCCTTCAGGGGTCGGCCAAGCCGCCGCTTTGTCGTTTAACGCCGTCAGGAGATGCGCCGTGCCTGTAGGAGCAGCCTTGCGCTGCGAAAGGGTCGACACATCCAGCCATCTGTATCAGGCATACAGGCCTCTTCGCAGCACAAGGCTGCTCCTACAGGCGTCACCAGTGAAGCAGAGGCTGGAGTTCAGGCCAGGGTTTCGAGGACGTGGGCAATATCCTGCAACACAGCGGTATCACCCCGTTCGGTCCAGTACAGCGCGATCATCCGGGCATCGGCCTCGACCTTGTAGACACTCGCCGGCAAGCGTGCCAAGGCCTCCATGAAGCGTGGGTCCTCGCAGGGTTCACGCCACTGGTTCCACCACACCCCCGGGGTGATCTGCCAGAAGCAGAAGCTGTCCTCATGCCCGCGGCGACGGGCCCGGTGGTATTGCGGGCACGGGCTTGGCGGCTCCTTTTCCAGCCAGTGCGGCCACTGCTGCGGCGCCAGCTGCATGGCCAAACCCATGCGCCGAGCCTCCAGGCGCAGCTTCATCTGCTCGCTCTGCTTGCGCGAGGTGCGCAGCCAGGAAAGCGGGCTGAGAATCAGCGCGAGGATTGACACCACCAGCAATACCGTCATATCAGTAGTTCCCATAAAACGTTGCAAATGAGCTGGTTAGCCATTTTTCACGGAAGACCCGCCCGAAAGCGACCATACTTCTTCTATCGCGATTGTCAGGAGTTCCGCTCATGTCCTACGAACATCTTCTGGTCGCCGTCGACCTGACCGAAGAATGCGACCCGGTGATCAAGCGCGCCATGGCGCTGGCCGCGCCGTCGAATGCCAAGGTTTCGCTGGTACACATCGTCGAGCCGATGGCCATGGCGTTCGGCGGCGACGTGCCGATGGACCTGTCGCAGCTGCAACAGCAGCAGTTCGACCAGGCCAAGGAACGCATGGACCGCCTGTTCAACAAATACCCGGACATCCACCGCGGCGACTCGCACCTGACCTATGGCCAGCCCCGCCAGGAGATTCACCAACTGGCCAAGGACCAGAAGTGCGACCTGATCGTGGTCGGCAGCCATGGCCGTCATGGCCTGGCGTTGCTGCTGGGGTCCACGGCCAATGACGTGCTGCATGGGGCGCCCTGCGATGTACTGGCGGTGCGCTTGCAGAAGAAGGAATGATTCAACCGGTGCCGGCCCTTTCGCGGGTGAACCCGCTCCCACAGGTACTGCACCGTGCTCAACAGCGGTGCGGTCCTTGTGGGAGCGGGTTCACCCGCGAAGAGGCCGGGCCAGGCTAACGCCGATCAGCCTTCCAGCTCGGCCCAGCGCTCCACCAGCACATCCAGCTCACCCTGCAGCTTCTCGATCTTCGCCAGCACTGCCGACGTTTCCGCAATCGGCCGCTGATAGAAGCCCGCCGCATTCACTTCTTCCTGGGCCTCGGCCATGCGCTGCTCCAGCTCGTCGATCTGCCCCGGCAGCATTTCCAGCTCACGTTGCAGCTTGTAGCTGAGCTTCTTCTTCGAACCATCAGCCACCACTGCAACCTGCGCAGGCGCCGGCTTGGCCTCTACCTTCTCCACCACCGCGCTGTTGAGCTCGGACTTGCCGCCCTTGCTCTCGGTCACGCCCAGCAGCTTCGGTGAGCCCCCTTGGCGAATCCAGTCCTCGTAACCACCGACGTATTCACGCACCTTGCCCTCGCCTTCGAACACCAGGGTGCTGGTGACGACGTTGTCGAGGAAGGCCCGGTCGTGGCTGACCATCAGCACGGTGCCCTTGTAGTTGGACAGCACCTCCTCGAGCAGCTCGAGGGTTTCCACGTCCAGGTCGTTTGTCGGCTCGTCAAGCACCAGCAGGTTGGCCGGCTTGCTGAACAGCTTGGCCAGCAACAGCCGTGCCCGCTCGCCACCCGAGAGCGCCTTGACCGGCGTACGGGCACGCTGAGGGCTGAACAGGAAATCGCCCAGGTAGCTCAGCACATGGCGGTTCTGGCCGTCGATCTCGATGAAGTCCCGGCCTTCGGCCAGGTTGTCGATAACGGTCTTTTCCAGGTCGAGCTGGTGGCGCATCTGGTCGAAATAGGCCACTTCCAGCTTGGTGCCGCGCTCGACCTTGCCTGCGGTCGGCTCCAGGTCACCGAGCATCAGCTTTAGCAACGTGGTCTTGCCGGTACCATTCGCGCCCAGCAGGCCGATGCGGTCCTCACGCTGCAGGACCATGGAGAAGTCCTTGACCAGCACAGGCCCTTCCGGGTGATGGAAGCTGACGTTCTCCAGCACCATTACCTGCTTGCCGGACTTTTCCGCCGCCTCGATCTGGATGTTGGCCTTGCCCTGGCGCTCGCGGCGCTCGCTGCGCTCCACGCGCAGGGCCTTCAGTGCGCGTACGCGGCCTTCGTTGCGGGTACGGCGGGCCTTGATGCCCTGGCGAATCCATACCTCTTCCTGGGCCAGACGCTTGTCGAACAACGCGTTGGCGGTTTCCTCGGCGGCCAGCGCGGCCTCCTTGTGCACCAGGAAGCTGGCATAGTCGCCGTTCCAGTCGATCAGGCCGCCGCGGTCCAGTTCCAGGATGCGGGTGGCCAGGTTCTGCAGGAACGAACGGTCGTGGGTGATGAACAATACCGCGCCATTGAAGCCGCGCAGGGCCTCTTCGAGCCAGGCGATGGCACCGATGTCCAGGTGGTTGGTCGGCTCGTCGAGCAGCAGCAGGTCGGGCTCCGACACCAGCGCCTGGGCCAGCAGCACGCGGCGGCGCCAGCCACCGGACAGTTCGGCCAGGGTCTTGTCGGCCGGCAGCTGCAGGCGGCTGAGGGTGCTTTCCACCACCTGCTGCAGGCGCCAGCCGTCACGGGCTTCCAGCTCGTGCTGGACGTGCATGAGTTTTTCCAGGTCTTCATCACCCTGGATGTTCAGGCTCAGGTGATGGAACTGCGCCAGCAGATCGCCCACACCATCCAGGCCTGCGGCCACCACGTCGAACACCGTGCGCTCGTCGGCCACCGGCAGCTCCTGCGGCAGCTCGCCGATCTTCAGGCCCGGGGCACGCCAGATTTCGCCGTCGTCGCCCTTCTGCTCGCCCTTGACCAGGCGCAGCATGCTCGACTTGCCGGTGCCGTTGCGGCCGATGATGCACACCCGCTCGCCACGAGCGATCTGCCAGGACACTTTGTCCAGCAGCGGCATGGCGCCGAATGCGAGGGACACATCGCTGAATTTGAGCAGGGTCATGTTGGTCTCCATAAATCGGGCGCGCATTCTACCTGACTTGGCCCTCGACGGCATCCGCCTGGCCATCCGGCAAGGGCTTTGCGACATCTGGTCGAACTTAATATCCCGATACAAGCACAGTGCTTTCACCCGCCGCCGGCAAACAGCTAAGCTAAGGCAATAGCTTCCAACAGTGCTGGCTCCGCCGTCACTTCCCCATGGTTCAACTGCCCGGACGTATCATGCGCAGCCGCCTGTTACATATTGCATCCTGCCTGCTGCTCACCGCCGCCACCTGCGCGGCGCAGGCCGCCGATCTTACCCTGCAACGCCAGTACTATGACGAGGCCAAGCGCGCGCTGGCCAAAGGCGACAAAGGCCCCTATCTGCGCTATGCCCAGGCCCTCAGCGACTACCCGCTGACGCCCTACCTGGCCTACGACGAACTCACCGCCCGCCTGAAAACCGCGAGCAATCAGGAAATCGAAGGCTTCCTTGCCAAGCATGGCGACCTGCCCCAGGCCAACTGGATGAAACTGCGCTGGTTGCGCTGGCTGGCCGAACGCGGCGAATGGAACACTTTCGTCAAGTACTACGACCCCAAGCTCAACTTCACCGAACTGGACTGCCTCAACGGCCAGTACCAGCTCAGCCACGGCCTGCGCGCCGAGGGTTTTGCCACGGCCGACAAACTGTGGAACGTCGGCAAGTCGCAGCCGGCTACCTGCGACACACTGTTCGGCATGTGGGCGGCCGAGGGCCAACTGACCGAGGCCAAGCGCTGGCAACGCACCAAGCTGGCGGCCCAGGCGCGCAACTACGGCCTGGCCAACAACCTGGTCAAGACCCTGACCACCCTCGCGCCGCAGGGGCGCCTGCTGGTAGAGGTGGCGCAGAAACCCGAGCTGCTCAACCAGCCGTCGCGCTTCACCCCGGCCAACGAAGCCATGTCCGACGTGGTCAGCCTCGGCCTGCGCCGCCTTGCCCGACAGGACCCGGAGCGGGCCATGGCGCTGCTCGACGACTACGCCCAGCGCATGCACTTTTCACGCGACGAGAAGGTGGCCATCGCCCGCGAAATCGGCCTGACCCTGGCGCGCCGCTACGACCCGCGCGCGCTCGACCTGATGACCCGTTACGACCCCGAGCTGCGTGACAACACCGTCAGCGAATGGCGCCTGCGCCTGCTGCTGCGCCTGGGCCGCTGGGAAGACGCCTACGAGCTGACCCGCCGCCTGCCCCAGGACCTGGCCAACAGCAGCCGCTGGAAGTACTGGCAGGCGCGCAGCCTGGAGCTGGCACAGCCGAACAACCCACAGATCCCGCTGCTGTACAAGACCGTGGCGCGCGAGCGTGACTTCTACGGTTTCCTCGCTGCCGACCGGGCACAAACCCCTTACCAGCTGAACAACAAGCCGCTGGTGCTCAGCCCACAGCTGGTCAACAAAGTCCGCAACACCCCGGGCATCCGCCGTGCCCTGGAGTTCCACGCCCGTGGCCAGATCGTCGAAGGTCGCCGCGAGTGGTACCACGTCAGCCGCCACTTCAGCCGCGACGAAATGGTCGCCCAGGCGCGCCTGGGCTACGACCTGCGCTGGTACTTCCCGGCCATTCGCACCATCAGCCAGGCGCAGTACTGGGACGACCTGGACATCCGCTTCCCGATGGCCCACCGCGACACCCTGGTGCGCGAGGCCAAGGTCCGCGGCCTGCATTCAAGCTGGGTATTCGCCATTACCCGCCAGGAAAGTGCGTTCATGGAGGATGCCCGTTCCCCGGTCGGTGCCAGCGGCCTGATGCAGTTGATGCCGGCCACGGCCAAGGAAACCGCGCGCAAGTTCAGTATCCCGCTGGCATCACCGGCGCAGGTGCTCAACCCGGACAAGAACATCCAGCTGGGTGCGGCCTACCTGAGCCAGGTGCACAGCCAGTTCAACGGCAACCGGGTACTCGCTTCGGCAGCCTACAACGCCGGGCCCGGGCGCGTGCGGCAGTGGCTCAAAGGCGCCAAGCACCTGAGCTTCGATGTGTGGGTGGAGTCGATCCCGTTCGACGAAACGCGCCAGTATGTGCAGAACGTACTGTCGTATTCGGTGATCTATGGGCAGAAGCTGAACTCGCCGCAGCCGCTGGTGGATTGGCATGAGCGGTATTTCGATGACATGTGATTACTGGTGAGCCTGCGCCGGCCTCTTCGCGGGTAAACCCGCTCCCACAGATATTTCACCGGTCCTGAATGCGGTGCAGTATCTGTGGGAGCGGGTTTACCCGCGAAGAGGCCGGCACAGGCAACACAGCTACTCCAGGATTTCGACCTGCATCCCTACCTCCAACCACCCACTGCCATCCACCGCCAGGTTCTGCCCGAACAGCACATCCCCCTCCTTCTCACGGAAGGTCCTGAGCGTGGCCATCGGCTCGCGGTCCTCGCTGCGCTCGCCGGTAACCGGGTCGATGGTGGTAAAGATGCAGCGCACACTGGGCTTGAGCACGCGAAACTCCAGGCTGCCGATACGAATCCGCTTCCAGCCATCTTCGGCAAACGGTTCAGCCCCCTGCACCACCAGGTTGGGCCGAAAGCGCAGCATCTCTATGGGCCGTCCGATACGCCGGTCGAGTTCGTCCAGCGAACCCTGACCGATCAGCAATAAAGGGAAACCGTCCGGGAACGCCGCCCGGTCACTGTTGAAGCCATAGCCATTGGGCAAGTAACGCGCGCGCTGCTCCGGGCAATGCACCAGGCGCACGGCCTTGCCCAGCAGCTGGCTCAGCCAGGCCGCCGCCGCATCGCCCGCATCCGGCACACGCAAGGTATCGCGCCAGATGGTCACGCAGCGCAGGGCGTCATCGGCAGGTGGCACAGGTACCCGCAAGGGAGTTTGCCCAGGTGATTCCAGCAGCAACTGGCCGCTGTCATCATCACTTGCCTTGATCTGGCCTAGATGAGGCCAGGCGCGCTGGGTAAGGAAGCGTCCATTTTCTTCCTCCACCACCATCCAGCGCCGGTCGCCCTGCAACCCCAGCAACCCTACCGCTGAAGCCTGCAGGCGTTGCGCCTGCCCGGACTTCACCGGGTACCGATACAGCTCACTAAGAAACATCCCTGCCGCCTCGCGTCATGCCAAAACGCCAAGCTTATACCCCGCAGGGGGCGGGATCACGCGGTAGCGGCATCCAGCAACAGGCGTTGCTTGACCACGTCGACCAGGCGATCGGGCTGGAACTTGGACAGGAAGTTGTCGCAGCCCACCTTCTTCACCATGGATTCGTTGAAACTACCCGACAGCGAGGTGTGCAACACCACGTACAGCTGGCGCAAACGGGCATCGCCACGGATCTCGGTGGTCAACCGGTAGCCATCCATTTCCGGCATCTCGGCGTCGGTGAACACCATCAGCAGCTTCTCGCACACATCCTCACCAGCGTCGGCCCAGCCCTTGAGCATGCGCAGCGCCTTCAGGCCATCACTGGCCACGTGCAGCTTCACGCCCAGCTGGGACAGGGTGTCGCGCAATTGCGCCAGGGCCACGCTGGAATCGTCCACCAGCAGCACTTCGCGGCCGCGGGCCCGGGCCAGCACCGGGTCGGCGAGTTTGTCGCCGGAAACCCGGGCGTTGTAGGGCACGATCTCGGCCAGCACCTTCTCCACGTCGATCACTTCCACCAGCTTGTCATCGACCTTGGTGATGGCCGTCAGGTAATGCTGGCGCCCGGCGCTGGACGGCGGCGGCATGATCGCCTCCCAGTTCATGTTGACGATACGGTCGACACCGCCCACCAGGAAAGCCTGCACCGAGCGGTTGTATTCGGTGACGATGATGGTGCTGTCCGGCCCCGGCTGCAGCGGGCGCATGCCGATCGCCTGGGACAGGTCGATCACCGGCAGGGTCTGGCCGCGCAGGTTGACCACACCGCAGACGAAAGCGTGGCGCTGGGGCATCAGGGTCAACTTGGGCAGCTGCAGCACTTCCTGCACCTTGAACACGTTGATCGCGAACAACTGGCGGCCGGCCAGGCGAAACATCAGGATTTCCAGGCGGTTCTCACCCACCAGTTGCGTGCGTTGGTCTACTGTGTCGAGAATGCCAGCCATTGGAAAGCCCCCAGGCTTGAGTCGGAAAAAGTGAAATCATCCACCCTGTATCGGCGGCTTCACGCACACCTTGACCCTTGCGGGAAAATGCCGTGAAGGCAATTGATATCACTTTACCATCATGCTTTACTGCGGGAGGCGCGGGTGATTCAGCGGGACAGCAAAAGTTCCCCATCTGAGGCCCTTATCAGGGAAACCCTTAGCTACAATCGGGTGCGACCTGATGTTCGCGATATCCTTTAGCCATTAATGTGACGCCATTCTCATTGCATGAATGGAGTCAGGCTTTTGCTAGCTATCGTTTTGGCGTGCCCGTCCCCTGTGCCAGTCCCACGCGCGGGGGCATCATGATGGACAGCGCCTTGTCGTTCGATAACGCCCTGCAGGGGTTCCTGCTGGATGCGCAGGTACTGCTGACCCAGGCTCAGGAATGCCTGCAGCATCTGGAACTGATCGACAACGACCCGGATGCTTGCCACTGCCTGGAAAATGCCCTCGACAACCTCGCTCGACAGGCCGCACATCTGGGCCTGCGCGAAGTCGCCCATTACACCACCGCCCTGCAGCAATTGCTGGCACCGGCCTGCCAGGTCGGTTGCCTGCAGCGCGAAGCCCTGCCCGCGGTAGGGGCCTGCCTGACCTTGCTGGCCTGGCAGCTGGAACTGGTAGACCCTTGCACCGGACGGCTCAATCTGGACATCGGCGAGCAGTTGGTGCTGCTGGGTGAACTGGCCAAGGCCGTGCAGCAAACGTTTGCACAACCTTGCACACCCTGCGACGAGCAAGGCAGCGTGTGCATTCACCCGCATTCCGAGACGGCAGGCAGCACGCACTCCGGCCGCTCATCTGCCACCTATTGAACTGGCGCAAAATGCAGTCGGGCACGCTCATTCAAGCCCATCCTGGCCGAACCTGGAAAATTCTCGAGGTTTTTCAGGTTGCGGGGGGCCAAGTTGAATCAACGGCGCACAAGTTCGATGGCAAGTGCATGTTGCGCGATCAAGCAAAGCGGCACTTTGCCACCCTCCCGCGCCCGCCCCGTCGGCGTTTCATGGCGTTAGCCGACCGCGACCGATGCACTGCGAAGTGGTAATATGCGCCCCCACAAATGCTTGCGGCCTGCAGCAAGGTCGCAAGATCACGTGTTTGAAAGAAAACGGCAAGTACTGCTCCAAAGCCTCTGACATGGATTGTGCAAGGCCTCCATCAGCAATACTTCAGTGGCTTCCCTACCTATGCTTCCACGCTTGAAGACTTCTTTGCTGTGCTGCTCCCATACTACCGTGCTGCGCTGGGCGACTGTCGGGCTGTGCATTGCCTCGCTGGTCGCCAACCTGTTGCTGTACCTGGCCGATCATGTGATTCCGGCCAGCCTGCTGGTGCTGCAACTGGCCGCCACACTGGGCGCTACCGTGCACCTGGCCCTGGGTGCCAGGTCGATCAGTCTGCGCCCGGCGGAACTGGCCGAGCGCATGCTCAAAGTCCAGGAAGGCGAGCGCCAGCACCTGAGCCGGGAACTGCACGACGACATCGGCCAGTTGCTCACCGCCGCCAAGCTTCAGTTGCAGTGGCTGCAGAAGCGCATGCCCGACGAGCTGCAAGGCCACTGCGACGCCCTGCGCAGCACGCTGGATGACACCTTGGGCAACGTGCGCGATGTCTCCGCCCTGCTCAACCCGCGGCAGTTGGCCAGCCTGGGCCTGGAAGCCAGCCTGCGCGCACACCTGGTGCGCACCCTGGGCAACAGCGACGTTCACTGGAGCCTGGCATGCAACCAGCGCCTGGGGGGCATCGACGAGGCCGTGGCCATGGCCGTGTTCCGCATTACCCAGGAAGCCGTGACCAACATGCTGCGCCACGCCCAGGCACGCAATCTGGTCATCCGCCTGCAGCGCACCCCCGAGGGGTTGGCGTTGTCGATCCAAGACGATGGCCGCGGCTTCGTGCCCGCCAGGCAACCGGCCGAAGCAGGCCAGCGGGGCTTGGCCGGTATGCAGGAGCGGGTAACCGCGTTGCAGGGCAGCCTGGACATCACCAGCCAGCTCGGCCTGGGCACGCACATCGAGGCGATGTTCCCATGGCCACCGCGCACCCAGCAACGCGCCAGGAGCACCGCAACCCATGACCTGTAGACTGCTGCTGGTAGACGACCACTCGCTGATTCGCGCCGGTGTGCGCGCACTGGTGTGCGACATTCCCGGCTATGAGGTGATCGGTGAAGCCGACGACGGCAGCCAGTTGCTCGAACAGGTGCGCACGCTGGCGCCGGACATCGTCTTGCTGGACATCTCCATGCGCTCGACCAGCGGCCTGGACGCCCTCACCCAACTGCGCGCCAGCGGCAGCACCTGCAAGGTGTTGATCCTGTCGATGCACACCGACCCGGACCTGATCATGCGGGCACTGGAGAGTGGCGCCCACGGCTACCTGCTCAAGGACACCAGCGCCACCGAGCTGGAACAGGCCCTGGCCGCGGTGCGCAACGGCGAGCGCTACCTCAGCCCAGCCGTCGCCCATACGGTCATCAACCAGGCGCTGCAGCACACCAGGCAGGGCAAGCAACCAGCTGGCGAGCGGCATAATCTCACGGCGCGACAGCTGGAGATCCTGCGCCTGATCGTGCGTGGCAAGTCCACCCGGGAAATCGCCACCGGCCTGGGCCTGTCGATCAAGACCGTGGAAACCCACCGCTCGCAGGTCATGAAACGCCTGCAAATCCATGACGTGGCCGGCCTGGTGCTGTTCGCCGTGCGCGAGAAAATCATCAGCCTGGACGACTGAGCAACGGAGACCCCTCCGGCAGGTGTAGCCGCAGTGCAGCGGGCTTGGCCTGGAAGCGTAACTTTTCGGCCTGCACTGGCTCGCCATCGAGGTTGATGTCCAGCCCCTGCGAGCACTTGATCTCCACCCAGGGCAACCTGGCCCTGACTAACAACCCGTTGCCAGCCAACAGCTCACGCAGCGCCCCAACCATCTCCTGTGGTGCCGGCAGGATGGCGATATCGAGCAAGCCGTCGTCCACCAGGGCCTCGGGGCACAGCACTTGCCCACCCCCGGCCTGGCGGCCGTTGCCGATCCCCAGCGCCAGCAGGTCACCCTGCCAGTCGAAGCCTGGCCCTTGCAGCTCTACCGAGGCTGCCTGCAGTTCGCTGAAGCGCGACAACCCGGTGAACAGGTAGGCGGCCGCACCCAGTACTTTCTTCAGGTCTTCAGAGGTATTGGCCGTGACCTGGCTGCCAAAACCGCCCGTGGCCATGTTGAGGAACAGCTGGTCACCAGCCTGGCCCAGGTCTATCGGCCGTGCGGGTATGTTCAGCAAGGCCAGGGCCGTGGCAGGCTCCAGGGGTATGCCGGCGGCCTTGGCAAAATCGTTGGCCGTGCCCAGCGGCAACAACGCCAGGCTGGCCTGGGTACCTGCCAGCCCCATGGCCTCGGCGACATCACGCAGCGTGCCATCCCCACCTCCGGCGACGATGTGATCGTAGCCGGCGGCCAGCGCCTCGGTGACCAGCCGCTGGGCGTCACCGGCCTCCCAGGTGACCCGCACATCCAGCACCCAGCCGCTGTCGCGCAGATCATGCACGGCGCTGCGCAAGTCTTCATTCATCGCCTGCTTGCCATGCAGGATCAGCATTGCCTTGCCCGCTCGCATGTTTGTGCGCCTCCGTGAAGTGATCAACCCAGATCTCGACCCTCCGCAATCGCGGATCGTTGCATGCGCCCCCAAAAATAGCAGGCCAGCGCGATCAATTTTTGTGGGAGCGGCCTTGTGTCGCGATAGGGCCGCAGAGCGGCCCCGGCAATCTCCGCAGCGAAGCTGAAAATGTGGGGCCGCTTCGCACCCCTATCGCGACACAAGGCCGCTCCCACAAAATTGACCGTGTGGGCCGGACGTCAACCGACAAGCGTTGGCCGGTCTTTTCCCACACGCCTGGCAATGCACGGCTATGCTCAGCAGATACACTTTCTTGCCATGGACGCGCCCCGGCAGTGGTTCTACCACTGCTGCCCAAGGGCGCGTCTTGCTATCCGCAGCCTTTAGCGAGGATTTCGGGTCATGCGCATTCTCTGGACACTGCCGTACCTGCCTTGGCCGACCACCAGCGGCAGCAAGACCCGGCAATACCACCTGATACGCGCACTGGCACAGCGGGGCCACCGGATTACCCTGCTGGTGCAATCGAAGATCCCCCTCGACGATGCCGCCCGCGAGGCCCTGGAACCGCTGCTCGAGCGCCTGATCGTGCTGCCCCGCCGCCCCCTGCACAGCCCGCTCAACCTGCTGGCCTCGCCGATCATCGCTTACCCCATGCGCGCAATTATCAATGGTCTGGCCCCTTGCCTGCGGCACCGCTTCGAGCAATTGCTGGACGAGCCCTGGGACGTGATCCAGATCGAGCACAGCTACAGTTTCCAGCCCTTCGAAAAAGCCCTGCAGGCACGCGGGCTGCCGTACATGCTCAGCGAGCACACCCTGGAATCAGTGATGGGGGGCGCCAACCACGATCGCCTGCCGCTGTGGCTGCGCCCGCTCAACGCCTTCGACCGCTGGCGTTATCGACGCTGGGAACAGCGGGTATTGCACCAACCCACCGAACTGGTGGCAGTCAGCGCCCACGATGCCGAGCTGATAACGCAAATCAGCGGGCGCCCGGTGAACGTGGTGGTCAATGGCGTGGACTGTGATTTCTACCAGCACGTGCAACCGGCGCTGCACAGCCAGCGCCTGCTGTTCGTTGGCAACTTCGAGTATGGCGCCAACCTGGAGGCCATCGAATGGGCGCTGGAAGACATCATGCCGCAGGTATGGATGAGCAACCCGGCGGTACGCCTGGCGATTGCCGGGCATGCCATGCCGGCGAGCTGGAAACTGCACTGGAACGACCCACGCATCGAATGGTTCGGCTACCGCCCCGACCTGCGTGAACTGCAGCGGCGCTCGGCACTGTTCTTCGCACCACTGCGCTATGCCGGTGGCTCCAAGGTGAAAATCCTCGAAGCGATGGCCGCCGGCTTGCCGGTAATCACCACCGGCAAGGGCGTTTCAGGCCTGGCCGCGAACAACGGTGAGCACTACTTGGGCAGTGAGGATGGCGACCAGTTGGCGCTGCTGATCACCCAGTTGCTCAACCAGCCCTGGCGCATGAGCCAGTTGAGCGACGCCGGGCGCCAGTTTGCCCGCCAGCGCCACGACTGGAGCGTGGCCGCCCAGCAACTGGAGAACGTGCACATGCGCCTGGCCCTGGCGGCACCGGTCGAGGCCGCGCCGCTGGCCAGTGCCTGGCTGGGCCGTTCAGCCAAGTAGTTCGCTGAAGGGAATGAAGGGCACGCTGTCACCCTGCTTCGGTGTACTGCCTTCACGCACTTCTACCAGCCCCTCGGCCCAGGCCGCACTGCGCAGTACGCCCGAACTCTGGTTCTTGTAGATACGCACTTGGCCTTGCTCGATGCGGGCGCGCAGGTACTCGCGGCGCGTGCCGGCCTTGGGCCAGTCAAAGCCGGCCGGCATGTCAAAGCGCAACGGCGTGACATCGGTCACGCCCTGACGCCGCAACAAGTACGGCCGGGTGAGCAGGCCGAAGGTGACCAGGGTCGAGGCCGGGTTACCCGGCAGGCCGATTACCGGCACGCCCTGGAAGTGGCCGAAGGTCAGCGGCTTGCCCGGTTTGATCGCCAGCTTCCACAAAGCCAGCTCGCCGGCTTCGCGCAGGGCGGCACCGAGGTAGTCGGCCTCACCCACCGAGACACCGCCGGTGGACAGGATCAGGTCGACATCGCCCAGTTCGGCCAGGCTGGTGCGGGTGCGTGCCAGGTCATCCGGCAGGATGCCCGCATCGACCACCTCGCAGCCCAGCCGCTGCAACCAGCTGACCAGCAGTCGGCGGTTACTGTTGTAGATCTGCCCCGGCCCCAGCGGCAGGCCAGGTTCGACCAGTTCGTCACCGGTGGACAACACCGCCACCCGCACCTTGCGCACCACATCCAGCCGGCCGTGGCCCAAGGTCGCGGCCAGGCCCAGCTCGATCGGCCCCAGCCGGGTGCCGGCGCTCATCACCTGTTCGCCCTTGCGGGTTTCCTGGCCCTGGGGACGAATGTTCTGCCCGGTCTTCAGCGCTTCGAGAAAGCGTACCCGCCCATCCTCCGCCACTTCGGTGTTTTCCTGCATTTCGACGCAGTCGGCACCTCCGGGCAGCGGCGCCCCGGTGAAGATGCGTGCGCAGGTACCCGGCTGCAGCGGCTGCGGCGCATGGCCGGCGAAAATCCGCTGGCTGACCGGCAGCGGTTCGCCCTGCCAGTCGGCCAGGCGCAGGGCGTAACCGTCCATGGCGCTGTTCGGCCAAGGCGGCAGGTCGAGCGAGGCCACCAGGTGGGTGGCCAGCACACGGCCTTCGGCCTCGGCCAGTGGCAGGTTCTCTGTGTCACGGATCGGTGCCGCTTCGGCCAATGCCAGCAACTGCTCCAGGGCCTGCTCTACCGGCATCAGCGGCCGGGCCTGGGTAACCTCAGCCACGGCTGTCGCAGGCCGCTGCCTGCTTCAGGTGCGGCACGAAGTTGCACGGGCGATGGCGGGCATCCAGCTGCTCGGCGAGGATACCGTCCCAACCGGTGCGCACCGCGTTGGTCGAACCCGGCAGGCAGCACACCAGGGTACCGTTGGCCAGCCCGGCCAGGGCGCGCGACTGAACGGTGGAGGTGCCGATGTCAGCCACGGAAATCTGCCGGAACAGCTCACCAAAGCCTTCTACCTGCTTGTCCAGCAGGCAGGCGACGGCCTCGGGCGTGCTGTCGCGGCCGGTAAAGCCGGTGCCGCCGGTGATCAGCACCACCTGCACGCTGTCATCGGCAATCCAGGTGGCGACCTGGGCGCGAATCTTGTACAGGTCGTCTTTCAGCAGCACGCGCTCGGCCAGGCGATGGCCAGCCGCGCTCAGGCGGTCGACGAACATCTGTCCGGAGGTATCGGTGTCGAAGGTGCGGGTGTCGCTGACTGTGAGCACGGCGATGTTCAGCGGCACGAAGGGGGTATCTGCCTTGGCTTTCATGGGGGTCCGTCACAAGAAGATGGGATGGCCGCAGTTATAACACAGCACGCGCCCATCACAGCTTGACGCCCGTGGCCCTTGCCCTCGATCAATGCCACAGGTTTGCCGCTATGCTGCACTGTAGACGGAACTTGCGTGGACGCCCTGCGTCTTAATGTCATCTAGCACCATCGCACTGGAGAAACACGATGATTCAACGGACCCTACCCGCCTTCCTGCTCGCCCTGGGCCTGGGCGCCCTCGCTGGCTGCGCATCGCCAACCGTCATTACCCTGAACGACGGTCGCGAAATCCAGGCCACCGACACACCGAAGTACGATGAAGACTCCGGTTTCTACGAATTCGAGCAGCTGGACGGCAAGCGCACGCGCCTGAACAAGGACCAGATCCGCACCGTCAAAGAGCTCTGATCGCAGCCTGTTTTTTGCCAAGGCCCTTTTAACAACAAGGGCTTGCGTGCAAAAAAAGTATGCAGTAGGATTTCCTTCATCGGAGTGTAGCGCAGCCAGGTAGCGCGTCTCGTTCGGGACGAGAAGGCCGCAGGTTCGAATCCTGTCTCTCCGACCAAATCCTCATCAAAAAGCCCGCCTTGTGCGGGCTTTTTGTTGTGCGTTGAAAAGTGCCCGGCCCCAGCGCGCCCCCCCTTGTGGGAGCGGCCTGGTGTCGCGAAAGGGCTGCAAGGCAGCCCCCAACAACTTGTGCAGGTCAGTGCGACACCTCGGCCTCCACCGGCACATACAGCAACTGCAGGCGCTCGCTGCTCCATGCCCGGGTCTGGTTGGTCAGCGCCAGGTTGTTGTTCAGCTTTTGCCCATAGCTCGGCACGATTTCCTTGAGCCTGGCCTGCCAGGCTGGCGACTGGATACGGTCCTTGAAGGTCTTTTCCAGCACGGTCAGCATGATCGGCGCCGCTGTCGAGGCCCCCGGCGAAGCTCCCAGCAACGCAGCGATGCTGCCGTCCTGCGCCGCCACCACTTCAGTACCGAACTGCAGCACACCGCCCAGGACCGGGTCCTTCTTGATCACCTGCACCCGCTGGCCGGCCTGCAGCAGCTTCCAGTCTTCGTTCTTGGCGTTGGGGAAGTACTCGCGCAGCGCGTTCATGCGGTCATCGAAACTGAGCATCAGCTGCCCCATCAGGTAGGTGCTGAGGTCGATGTTGTCGATACCGGCATTGACCATCGGCAGCACGTTGTGGCTGTTCAGCGAGGCGAACATGTCCAGCAGCGAGCCGTGCTTGAGGTACTTGGTGGAGAAGGTGGCGAACGGGCCGAACAGCAGCACCTGCTTGCCATCGATCATCCGCGTGTCCAGGTGCGGTACCGACATCGGCGGCGCGCCAACCGAGGCCTTGCCGTACAGCTTGGCCTGGTGGCGGGCGACCAGGTCGGGGTTGTCGGTCATCAGGAACTGACCACCGACCGGGAAGCCGGCATAGCCTTCGGCTTCAGGGATGCCCGACTTCTGCAGCAGCTTCAGCGCGCCACCACCGGCACCGATGAACACGAAGCGGGCATTGACGGCCTTTTCCTCGCCGCCGTTGGCCAGATCGGCCACCCGCACATGCCAGGTGCCGTCGTCGTTGCGCACGATGTCACGTACCTCATGGCGCAGGTTCAGCGACACATTGGGGTTGCGGGTCATCGCGGCGAACAACTGGCGGGTGATTTCGCCAAAGTTCACGTCGGTACCGATGGCCATGCGCGTGGCGGCGACCTTCTGCCCCGGGTCACGGCCCTCCATCACCAACGGCGCCCACTTGCGGATCTGCTCGTGGTCTTCGGAGATTTCCATGCCGCGGAACAGCGAGCTGTGCTGCAGGGCGTCGACGCGCTTGTGCAGGAAGGCGACGTTGTCGTCACCCCAGACAAAGCTCATGTGCGGCACGTTGTTGATGAACGACTTCGGGTTGCTCAGCACGCCCTGCTCGACCTGGTAGGCCCAGAACTGCTTGGACACCTCGAACTGCTCGTTGACCCCCACGGCCTTGCTGATATCGATATTGCCGTCCTTGCCCACACTGGTGTAGTTCAACTCGCAGAACGCGGAGTGACCGGTGCCGGCGTTGTTCCAGGCATTGGAGCTTTCTTCGGCCACCTGGTCCAGGCGCTCGTAGACGTCGATCTTCCAGGAGGGCTCCAGCTCGGTGAGGTAGGTGCCCAGGCTGGCACTCATGATGCCACCGCCGATCAGCAGCACGTCGACGGTCTTTTCCGGTTCCGCGGGTTTGGAGCAGCCGATGACGCCCAGGCAGAGGAACGTCAGCAGGAATTTCTTCATTGATGTTATCCAGTTGTTGTGTACACGCGCGCCGCCTTGAGCAGGGAACGTGCCAACTGGGTCTGGAGCAGTGAATACAGGGGGCGGGCGACGGGGAGCATGGCGACAATCCGCCAGGGGGGCCGGATGCACTGCAATGAAATGGCGGATTTCCCCGCCTTGCGCTGCCCTTGTAGGAGCGGCCTTGTGTCGCGATGGGCTGCAAAGCAGCCCCCTGCGATATCAGCACTGTTGCCGAGACATTGGGGCCGCCTTGCGGCCCATCGCGACACAAGGCCGCTCCTACAGGGACCGCGTCAGGCATGACAGGGCATCAGGCGCTGAGGCGGGAGGTGACTTCACCCAGCTGCCCCGACAACCCATGCAGGCGCTGCCCCGCCTGTTCGGTATGCTGCACCGCCTGCTGGTTGGCCGTGGCGATGCGGGTGATTTCGATCAGGTTGCAGGAGATGTCCTCGGCCACGCTGGTCTGCTCTTCGGCCGCCGTGGCGATCTGCCGGTTCATGTCGCGGATCGCTTCCACTGCCAGGGTGATGCGCTGCAGCATCTGCCCGGCCTGCTGCACCTGCTCGGCACCCTCCTCGCTGCGCTGCTGGCCGCTTTCGATGGCCTTGACCGCCTCCACCGCCCCCGACTGCACCGCCTCGATGATCTGGTGGATCTCGGCGATCGACGCCGCCGTGCGCTGGGCCAGGCTGCGCACCTCGTCGGCAACTACTGCAAAACCACGCCCGGCCTCGCCGGCACGGGCTGCTTCGATGGCCGCATTGAGCGCCAGCAGGTTGGTCTGCTCGGCAATGCCGCGGATCACTTCAAGGACTTTGCCAATGCGCGCGCTGTCATGCTCAAGGTCGCGAATCACCGCCGCCGTGCCAGCGATTTCGCGGTTGACCACGCCGATGATGTCGATGGTCTGTTGCATCACCTGCTCGCCCGCCTGGGCACTGTGATCGGCATCGTCCGCAGCGCGGGCGGCCTCCGCGGCGTGGCGGGCGACTTCCTGGGCAGTGGCGGACATCTCGTGCATGGCCGTGGCCACCTGGTCGGTGCGCTGGAACTGGTCGTGGGTACCACGGGCCATGTCGCCGGCGATGCTGCGCAGCTGGCCGCTGGCGCCTTCCAGTTCCTGGGCGTTGTCCTGCAGCCGGCCGACCGTGTCGGCGAGGAAATCGCGCAGGGTGTTGGCGGCCCGCGCCAGGCGGCCCAGTTCGTCCTCGCGGCGGCTATCTACCCGGGCGGCAAAGCGGCCCTGGCTAAGCTGCGCGACGTATTCGATCAACTGGCGGATCGGCTCGACCAGGCTGCGGTTGACCAACCACAGGCTGAGCAGCCCCACCAACACGGCCGAAGCCAGCATCACCAGCAGACCCAGCCATACCGTGCGCTCGGCACCGGCACTCAGGCTGGCGGCGTGCTGACGGGCTTCGGCACGCAGTTGCTCGACCAGTTCGCTCATCTGCTCGCTGACGGCGCGGTCCACGCCCTTGACCGCCTGGTCGCCGGCCACCGGGTCGCCGCCCGCCGCCAGGAATGCCTGGCGACCCTGCGCATAGGCCTGGCCCAACTGCCGGTGGCTGTCACGCAGTTGCTGCAGCGGCGCCTTGAGCCTGGCGTCGCTGCTGTCGATCAATTGCCCGAGCAGTTGCTGCACCTGCTGCTCGCGAGCCTGGAACTGCTGCCAGTACTTGTCCATGTCAGCCGGCTGGCGCCCGCGCAACAGCACATTCTTCCATTCCTGCACCTGGATCTTGAACTGCAGGTTGGCTTCGTCGATCAATTGCGAGGTCCGCAGCGGCCCATCGACCAACTCGGCATAGCCGCGCACGCTGGACGAAAGGAACTGGAAGCACACCAGGGCGATCAGCAACATCGCCACCAGACTGCCGCCGAGCAGGGAGAGAATTTGCACTCTGAGGGATTTACGCAACATCTTGGATCTCGGAAAGCAGGAGGAAGACCGGAGGGCCGCGCAAGCTGGCAACAAGGCGCAACGCAGCCCGGTTGCGGGCAGGCCAAAAAAAGGCTGCCATCAAGCAATGGCAGCCAGGTCGAGCACTTACGCAACAGTTGAGCTAGATACTCTCAGGCAAATACTACAGAAATGTTACAAGGCCACTGCAAGCTACCCCGTGTTGAACTGCAAGGCCGCCAGCCGCGCATACAGCGGGCTCTCTTCGATCAACTGGCGATGCGTCCCCACCGCCACCAGCCGGCCCTTGTCGATGACCGCGATACGGTCGGCATGCTGGACCGTAGCCAGACGATGGGCGATCACCAGTGTGGTGCGCCCGGCCATCAGGCTGGGCAGCGCCTGCTGGATCAGGTGTTCGCTTTGTGCGTCGAGTGCGCTGGTGGCTTCGTCCAGCAACAGGATCGGCGCATCGACCAGCAACGCACGGGCAATGGCCAGGCGCTGCCGCTGCCCGCCGGACAAGCCGATGCCGCCCTCGCCCAGCGGCGTCTGGTAGCCCTGCGGCAATTGCCGGATGAATGTGTCGGCATGGGCACCCCGGGCGGCTGCCTCGACCTCGGCCAGGGTCGCCTCGGGCCGGCCATAGCGGATGTTGGCCTCGACCGTACCGCGAAACAACGAGGGGTTCTGTGCCACCAGGGCGAACTGCTGGCGCAGGTGATCGGGGTCGAGTTCGGTGATCGCCCGGCCATCGAGCAGGATGCGCCCCTGCTGGGGGTCGTAGAAGCGCAGCAACAAATCGAACAAGGTCGACTTGCCCGCCCCCGACGGGCCCACCAGCGCCACGGTCTGCCCCGGCTCGATGGTCAGGCTCAGGCCATCGACAGCCGCCACCGAGGGCCGTGACGGGTAGGCGAACACCAACTGCTGCAGTTCGATACGCCCACTGGCCCGCTGCTGCGGCAGCACCTGCGCCACGGCGGGCGGCAGGATTGCACTGCGCGCCGCCAACAGTTCGGCAATGCGCTCGGCGGCGCCCGCCGCCCTTTGCAACTCGCCGATCACCTCGCTGAGGGTGCCGAAAGCGCTGCCTACGATCAGGCTGTAGAACACGAAGGCGGCCAGTTCGCCCGCGGAAATGCGCCCGGCGATCACGTCCATGCCGCCAACCCACAACATCACCCCTACCGCTCCCAGTACCAGCACGATCACCAGGGTGATAAGCCAGGCACGTTGGGCAATCCGCTGCCGGGCCACGGCAAACGCCGCTTCGACCGTGCCGGCGAACAGCTGGCGGTCATGCGCCTGGTGGTTGTAGGCCTGCACGGTCTTGATCTGCCCGAGGGTCTCGGCCACATAGCTGCCCACATCGGCCACCCGGTCCTGGCTCTGCCGCGACAGGCTGCGTACCCGGCGGCCAAACAGCAGGATCGGCGCCAGCACCAGCGGCAGGGCCACCACCACAATGCTGGTGAGCTTGGGATTGGTGATAAACAGCAACACCACACCACCGATGACCATCAGCGCGTTGCGCAGGAACATCGACAGCGAAGAGCCGATTACCGATTGCAGCAAGGTGGTGTCGGCGGTCAGGCGCGACTGGATCTCGGAGCTGCGGTTGTCTTCGAAAAACCCGGGATGCAAGCCGATCAGGTGGTCGAACACGGCTCGACGGATATCGGCCACGCAGCGCTCGCCGATCCACGACACCAGGTAGAAGCGGCTGAAGGTACCCACCGCCAGGGCCAACACCAGCAGCAGGAACAGGCCGATGGTCTGGTTGAGCTGATGCGCGGAGCGGGTCATGAATCCCTGGTCCACCAGCAGGCGAATGCCCTGGCCCATGGACAGGGTGATGGCGGCGGTGACTACCAGGGCCAGCAAGGCCAGCAGCATCTGGCGACGGTAAGGACGGACAAACTGCCAACCCAGGCGCAAGGCGCGGCGTTGACGTGGGGAAACCGATTCGGGCATGGCGCTGACCACAATGGTGGGAAACCGCAGCCTACCACTCATCCACGCCTGTGGAACCCTTGCAGGGTTGCTATAGCCTATCGGTCTAACCAGGCTATGGAGCTTTACTGCCGTTTCTGTTGGACTGTGCCTGCCGTGACCCTGCAGGCACTGTCACAGGCCAGTCACGGCACAGGGTTAACCTGCGCTTGAACCTGATGAGGAGACAATACATGAGCTTGCAGCATGGCAGCGACAACCAGAAGCCCCGGACCACACCACCTCCGCAGGTGTGCGGTTCGATCATCGATGCGAAGGGGCGCGAAGTACCGATCACCGAGCAGATGATCCAGCAGGCCTGCAAGGCCCTGGAAGAAAGCCGGGTAGAGCGCGTACGTAAAGGTTGATCGGCGAATTCCTTGCAACCCGGCGCTTGCGCCGGGTTTTTATTTGCCTGAATCCTGTGCCGGCCCTTTCGCGGGTAAACCCGCTCCCACAGGGACAACACAAGCCTTGAGGTCAGCGGGCTACCTGTGGGAGCGGGTTTACCCGCGAAGAGGCCGGCACAGCTTTCAAAAGGCTGTCAGACCAACACCCCACCCAAGGCACTGACCAGCTGCGCCAACTGCGGCGACTCCCCGCGCACGCGCACCGCCAGCCCCTCGATCTCGCGCCGTGGCGGGTACTGCTTGCGCAACTGGTCGAACGCTGCACGCTGCTGCTGCGGGTCGTCGCTGAGGCTGCGGCGGAAATCGGCATCGTCGCGGCGTGGGTCGTACACTGCGCGGCAAAGGGTGGCCAAGGCCCAGGCCGGGTCGGTGCTGGCATCCAGTTCGATCTGCGCCAGCGGTGGCCGGGGCAGCAGGTCGGCCAGTTGCACCTGTTCATCCACACCGAGGAAGCGGCACAGCGCCTGGTAGATCTGCGCCGTACCACGCTGGCGACCGTCGAGGCTGTAGCCGGCAATGTGCGGCGAAGCCAATGTGCACAGGTCGGCCAGTTGCAGGTCGACCTGCGGCTCACCCTCCCACACATCCAGCACCGCATGCAGGTCTTCGCGGTCCTGCAGCAGTTCGCGCAGGGCGGCGTTGTCCACTACAGGGCCACGGCTGGCGTTGACCAGCCAGGCACCGGGGCGCAACTGCGCCAGCTGCGCCTGGCCCAGCAGGTGCCAGGTCGGGTGCTCGCCGCCACGCTGCAAGGGGGTGTGCAGGCTGATGACATCGCACTGTTGCAGGATGGTCTCGAGGCTGACGTAGTCACCGCCCTCGGCGGCCTGGCGCAGCGGGTCGCATACCAGTACCTTCCAGCCAAGGCCGTGCAGCACCCGCACCAGGCGGCCACCCACCTCACCCGCGCCCACCACGCCATACACGCGCTCGGGCAGTGCCACGCCATCCAGTTCTGCCAGGGTCAGCAGGCTGCCCAGAACGTAATCGACCACGCCGCGGGCATTGCAGCCCGGTGCGCTGCTCCAGTGGATGCCGGCTTCGGCAAAGTAGTTCAGGTCGAGGTGGTCGGTGCCGATGGTGCAGGTGCCGACGAAGCGCACGCGGCTGCCTTCGAGCAACTGGCGGTCGACCTTGGTCACCGAGCGCACCAGTAGAATGTCGGCGTCCCTTACGCTGGCGGCATCGAGGCTTCGGCCGGGGTAACGGCGGATTTCGCCGAAACCCTGGAAGAATGCATCGAGCAGCGGGATGTTCTCGTCGGCAACTATCAGCATGGCGCTCTCCTGTCTGGGGAACGCAGTGTAGGCGCAACGCCGGGCGTGTTCCAGAGCGGTTCAGTCGGCTTTCTTGCGGATCCAGTACAGGAAGGTACCGGCGTCTTCCTGCTGCTGCAGCAGTTCGTGGCCGAGGAAGTTGCAGAACTTGGGGATATCGCGGCGGGTCGAGGGGTCGGTGGCGATGACCTTGAGCAGGCCGCCAGCGGCCAGGTTGCGCACGTGCTGGTGCAGCATCATTACCGGTTCCGGGCAGTTCAGGCCGGTGGCGTCGAGGATGGCGTCAGGGGTGAAATCGGTCATGGGGGACTCCGCAAATGATCGCTATTGTCGCGCATCGCGCGCCGTGGTCCAAGCACCGCCTGTGAAGACAAGCCCTGAGCTTGCTCTTGATCTTGCTCTTGCTCTTGCTCTTGCTCTTGCTCTTGCTCTTGCTCTTGCTCTTGCTCTTGCTCTTGCTCTTGCTCTTGCTCTTGCTCTTGCTCTTGCTCTTGCTCTTGCTCTTGCTCTTTCTTGTCTTGATCTTGATCTTGATCTTGATCTTGATCTTCGCGACTTCAGGAGGCCGAGCAGAGGTTTTGCGGAGGGAGGTGACGGGCATGGATGCCCGTCAAGCGCTGAGGCCCCATGGATGGGGCCTGCAGCGCGTACTCCCGGGAGCAAGACCGGCGCGAGGGAACCCCGTAGCGTAGCGGAGGGGCCGG
>NZ_LQXW01000023.1:0-374764 GCF_001586765.1 Pseudomonas sp. ABFPK
GATGAACGGTCGGCGGCCGAACTTGTCACTGAGCAGCCCGATCATCGGTTGCACGAACAGCATGCCGACCATGATCGCGATGATGATCAGCACGCCATGGTCTTCGCTGTAGTGCAGGTTGTGCGACAGGTAGCTGGGCATGTACGTGAGCAGCATGTAGTAGGTGACGTTGGTGGCGATCACTACACCGATACAGGTCACCAGGCTGCGCCAGTGTTGGGTGGCGACCTCCTTGAAGGACACCTTGGGCCCGGATGCCAGGCCTTCGCGGTCGCCCTGCTCCAGTTTGTCGACATGCTGCTGGAAAGCCGGCGTTTCCTCCAGGGCATGGCGCAGGTACAGGCCGATGATGCCCAGCGGCAAGGCGAGGAAGAACGGCAGGCGCCAACCCCATTCGAGGAACTTTTCCTCACCCAGCACCGTAGAGATCAACACCACCACACCGGCACCCAGCACGAACCCGGCAATCGAGCCGAAGTCTAGCCAACTGCCGAGAAACCCCCGTTTTCGGTCCGGGGCATATTCGGCGACGAAGATCGACGCGCCGGTGTACTCGCCCCCCACCGAGAAGCCCTGGGCCATCTTGGCCAGCAGCAACAGGATCGGCGCCCAGATACCGATGCTGGCATAGGACGGTATCAGGCCGATGGCAAAGGTGCTGAGCGACATGATCACGATGGTCGCAGCGAGGATTTTCTGCCGCCCGAACCGGTCGCCCAAGGCACCGAAGAACAGCCCGCCCAGAGGCCTGATCAGAAACGGCACCGAGAACGTGGCCAACGCCGCGATCATCTGCACGCTTGGGTCGGCATTGGGGAAGAAAACCTTGCCCAGGGCGTAGGCGACGAAGCCGTAGACGCCGAAGTCGAACCACTCCATGGCATTGCCCAGTGCCGCCGCGGTGATTGCCTTGCGCATCTTGCCGTCGTCGACGATGGTGATGTCCTTCAGGCCGATTGGCTGGATGCTTTTCTTGCGAGGTTTCATGTCCGTATCCCTGTCGATGAATGCTCTAAGGGATGAGATACGACGGGACACTAAATAATTCAGCGCTTACGGGTTTTTTGTATTTTTCCTCACCGGTTGCGGCGCAGGCAAAGAAAAGCCGCTGCGATGGCAGCGGCTTGCATGGGCAACGGCTCGCGGTCAGATGCCTTCGCGGGCCAGGTCCATGGCGAAGTAGGTGAGGATCAGGTCGGCACCGGCACGCTTGATCGCGCCAATGCTTTCACGCACCACCCGGCCTTCATCGATGGCGCCAGCCAGGCCACCGAACTTGATCATCGCGTACTCGCCGCTCACCTGGTACGCCGCCAGCGGCAGGCGCGAGGCTGCACGGATATCGGCGATCACGTCGAGGTAGGCACCGGCCGGCTTGACCATCAGTACATCGGCGCCTTCCTGCTCGTCGAGCAGCGACTCGCGCACGGCTTCGCGGCGGTTCATCGGGTTCATCTGGTAGCTCTTGCGGTCGCCCTTCAGCGCGGTACCACCGGCTTCACGGAACGGGCCATACAGCGACGAGGCGAACTTGGTGGAATAGGCCATGATCGCGGTGTCGTGGAAGCCGGCACCATCCAGCGCGCTGCGGATGGCCTGGACCTGGCCGTCCATCGCCGCCGACGGGGCAATGAAATCGGCACCTGCAGCAGCGGCGATGACCGCCTGCTTGCCCAGGTTGGCCAGGGTGGCGTCGTTGTCCACACCGTGGTCGTGCAGTACGCCGCAGTGGCCGTGGCTGGTGTATTCGCAGAAGCAGGTGTCGGACATCACCACCATTTCCGGCACGGTGTCCTTGCAGATGCGTGACATGCGCGCGACCAGGCCGTTTTCGTTCCAGGTGTCGCTGCCGACGGCGTCCAGGTTGTGCGAAACGCCAAAGGTCATCACCGACTTGATACCAGCGCGGGCATAGCGCTCGATTTCCTGGGCCAGCAGCTTCTCGGGAATGCGGTTGACGCCCGGCATGCTGGTGATCGGCACGAAGTCATCGATACCCTCTTCGACGAAGATCGGCAGGATCAGGTCTTCAAGGCGGAACTCGGTTTCCTGGAAGATCGTGCGCAGGGACTCGTTCTGGCGCAGGCGGCGTGGACGAACGGACGGGAATTGGTTGGACATGACAGCTCCAGGGAATTTGAACGGCGTATACCTTATGCCTGTCGCGCGCCAGTGAAAAGGCCGGATGACGAGATATTGTCTTGCGTCAACAGCAACAAGCCTGCAATGGCCCTATCGCTGGCAAGCCCTGGCCTTGCCTCAAGGCATGCGCAGGTCCTGTAGGAGCAGCCTTGTGCTGCGAAGGGGCCATTACAGCCGAAGGTGATGTGTTGCCTTGCAGGCCTCTTCGCAGCACAAGGCTGCTCCTACAGAGAACTGTACAGCCCTCAAGGCAACATTTTACTGCAGCCAGGGCGGCGCAGGCTCCTCTGCCCTGGCCGCCCCATGCTCAGCCTCGGCCCGCGCGGCGCGCCGGCGCGCATCATCCAGCCGGGCGGCATCGATTTCGCGCATCACACCGGCCACGTCAGCCGCCTGCTCGTCATCCTCGAACAACCCCGTCAGCGGGCTGTCCGGGCGCAGTTCGCCCGCCTCGTACAAGGCCCACATTTCCTGCGCATACCGGGTACTTTTCAGCTCCGGCGCAAAGCGCCCGAAATAATGGGCCATGTTGGCCACATCGCGCTGCAGCATGCTGAAGGCATGGTTGTTGGCCGCTGCATCCACCGCTTGCGGCAAGTCGATGATCACCGGCCCGTCCGGGCCAAGCAGCACGTTGAACTCCGACAGGTCGCCGTGCACCAGCCCGGCACACAGCATCAGCACGATCTGGCGAATGACAAAGGCATGGTACGCCCGGGCTTCCTCGGCTTCGAGGTGAACGTCGTTCAGGCGCGGGGCCGCGTCACCGTCGGCATCAGTCACCAGCTCCATCAACAGCACGCCGTCCTGGAAATCGTAGGGCCTGGGAACCCTCACGCCAGCGCCGGCCAGGCGGAACAGCGCCGCCACTTCGGCGTTCTGCCAGGCGTCTTCGGCTTCCTTGCGGCCGTACTTGCTGCCCTTGGCCATGGCCCGGGCCTGACGGCTGTTGCGAACCTTGCGGCCCTCCTGGTACTCGGCAGCCTGGCGGAAACTGCGCTTGTTGGCTTCTTTATAAACCTTGGCGCAGCGCACCTGGCTGCCACAGCGCACCACATACACGGCGGCTTCCTTGCCACTCATCAACGGCCGCAGTACTTCGTCGACCAGGCCGTCTTCGATCAGGGGTTCGATTCTTTTGGGTGTCTTCATCAGGCTGCGTTCGGGGTCCTGGCTGTGATGGCGGACATCCTCTCACAGCCTGATGCGACTTGCTCGTCTGTCTTCAGGCCGGGCGACTCAAGCGCCCTGCCCTACGCTGCCAACCACCGCCTCGCGCGCCCGGCGCCGTGTGACCAGAAGGCCCGAACACACCACCAGTACCGCCAGCACCATGGTCGATACTACTTCCAGACGGTGATCCGGGCGGAACAGCATCAGTACCAGCACGCCGCTGATGAACAGGATCACGCCCCAGGTCAGCCATGGGAACAGCCACATGCGGTAGCCCAACGTCTTGCCCTGTGCAGTCAGGCGCTGACGCAGGCGCAGCTGGGAAACGGCGATCACCAGGTACACCAGCAGGGCAATGGCGCCGGAGCTTGCCATGAGGAAGCCGAACACCTTGGCCGGGACCAGGTAATTGGCAATCACCGCCAGGAAAGCTGCGCCTGTGGACAGCAGCACAGCCACCACGGGGGTGCCGCTGCGACTGGTCACCTGGGCACAGGCCGGCGCATCACCGCGGCGGCTCAGCGAGTAGACCATGCGCGAAGCGGTATACAGCGACGAGTTGAGGCAACTGGTCACCGACGTCAGCACCACGAAGTCGATGATGGCCTTGGCATTCGGCACGCCCAGGGTGTCCAGCACCGTGACATAGGACCCTTCGGTGGCCAGGCGCGGGTCAGTCCACGGCACCAGCGCGATGACGATGAAGATCGACAGGATATAGAACAGCGTGATCCGCCAGATCACCGAGTTGGTGGCCTTGGAAATATGCTTGCCCGCTTCATCCGATTCGGCTGCGGCAATGGTCACCACTTCGGCGCCGAGGAACGAGAACATGGTAATCAGCATGGCGCTCAGCACCGCACCAAAACCGTTGGGCATGAAGCCGCCACTGTCCCACAGGCGGGACACGCCGCTGACACCGGAGCCTGGTAGCAAGCCGAAGATGGCGCATACCCCCAGCGCGATGAAGCCGACAATGGCCACCACCTTGACCAACGCCAGCCAGAACTCGAACTCACCGTAGTTCTTCACGCTGAACAGGTTGGTGGCGGTCAGCAACAGGGTAATCACCAACGACAAGACCCAGATCTCCAGCTGCGGGACCCAGGAATTGATGATGGTGGCGGCGATATTGGCCTCGATGGGGATGATCAGTACCCAGAACCACCAATACAGCCAGCCGATGGTGTAGCCGGCCCACTTGCCGATGGCGAGGTCGGCATAGGTAGAGAACGAACCGGTGTCCGGTGAAGCAACGGCCATTTCGGCCAGCATGCGCATCACCAGCACCACCAGCGCGCCGGCCAGGATATAAGCCAGGATGGTGGCGGGCCCTGCCTCGGCAATCGCACGGCCGGAGCCGACGAACAGGCCGGCACCGATCACGCCGGCAATGGACAGCATGGTGACATGCCGGGATTTCAATCCGTGACTCAAATTGTTCTTGTGGGTTTGCATGGCGCTACCTTGTTGTTTTTGTCATGCCCACGCTGGGGCCGCCGGCTTGCACGTCACCGACGCAGGCGCGAAAAAGCCCGCCCTGCCCCAGATGGTGAGTAGGGCAGTACGGGTTGAGGAAAACGAAACCGCAGGGCGTATTACCGGTAGGTCAGCCGGCAGCCCGCTGACGAGGCGCCAGGTCGGCCTTGGGGAAACTGCCGCCCTGGCGACCGACCTGCTCGCATACCTTGTCGACGATGTATGCGCCGATCGGGATGGCGGAGGTGGCGGCCGGCGACGGTGCGTTGCACACGTTGACGCTGCGAGCGGTGTTGACGAACAGGAAGTCGTCGATCAGCTTGCCGTCACGCGATACGGCCTGGGCACGCACACCGGCCGGATAAGGCGTGAGGTCGGCCTTGGTGATGCTCGGGCAGTATTTTTGGACCTGCTTGAGGTAGCCACCCTTGAACAGCGAGTTCTTCATCTCGATAAGGCCTGGGCGGAAGTTCTTCGCCAGCACCTTGAGGATGCCGGGGGTGGTCAGGGTCTGGAACAGGTCGGCTGGGCTGACATCGCGCTTGCGGTAGCCCTCGCGCTTCATTGCCAGCACGGCATTGGGGCCAACGGTCACGGTGCCGTCGATCATGCGAGTCAGGTGCACACCCAGGAACGGCATGGACGGGTCGGGAATCGGGTAGATCAGGTGGTTGACGATCTGGTTGTGCTGCTTGGGCAGCAGGTAGTACTCGCCACGGAACGGGCAGATGACGAACTCGGTCCGCAGGCCCAGCATGCTCACCACGCGGTCGGCCATCAGGCCCGAGCAGGTCACCAGGAAACGGCTGCGCAACTCATCGTCATGATGGTCGCCACGCGTGCGCACGACCACTTCGCTGGCCAGCTCCTGCAGGCCGACCACCTCGGCGCCATAGCGGATCTCACCGCCGGCGCGCTGGAACTCGGCGCCCATGGCCGCAGTCACTTCGGCGTAATTGACGATACCGCTGGAGGGCACGAAGATGCCGCCCATGCCAACGATATTGGGCTCGCGCTCGCGCAGTTCGGCCGCCGAAAGCCAGTAGCGCTCCAGGCCATTGGCCGCGGTGCGCTCCCACAGCGCCTTCATGCGCTGCATTTCCAGGTCGTTGGTAGCCACCAGCAGCTTGCCGCATTCATCGAAGCGGATACCGTGCTGGGTGCAGAAAGCCTTGGTGGCCTTGTTGCCTTCCAGGCAGAAGCGCGCCTTGAGGCTGCCGGGGGTGTAATACACGCCGGCGTGGATCACGCCGCTGTTGTGGCCGGTCTGGTGGCGGGCCGGGCCGGACTCTTTCTCCAGCAGGAGAATCTTCGCATCCGGGTAGACCTTGATCAGGTGCATGGCCGTGGACATGCCCACAATGCCACCGCCAATGATGATGAAATCGTACACAGCCTTACCTCACACGCAGGCATTGCCTGACTGGCTCACCAAGGCCCGCGCGGGCCCTGGTGGCATCGTTTTGTGCAAAGACGCGTGGGCGGGCGCCCGCCCCGCGCCCTGTCATTATTGCCCGCGCTGGTACAGCGGTTTGGGGAAGGCCACGTAACCGCGCTGGCGCATCAGCTCGCGGCGCAGGCCTTCGTGCGGCGTGAAGCGGTCGCGGCCATGCAGCCAGAACAGGTTGTTGATCAGCAGGAAGCTACCCACACCGACCGGTACCGAAAGCTTCTTCTCGCTGCCTTCCAGCGATTCGGACAAGGCGTTCAGCCAGATGCCCTCCTCGTAGTTTTCCGGCTGCACGAACTGGTCGATGTAGCGCATGGTCGGGCGGCCTTCGGCATCGGTGTCGAATACCGAGTGGAACACATCTTCGGACACCTTCTTGCTCGGCGGTGCGGTCCAGCGCATTTCGCGACGGGCCAGCGGGTGGCGGAAGAATTCGTCGCACTGCTCCCAGTCGTCCAGGTGCAGCAGCAGCGAGTTGCCGCCTTCCATGTTCTTTTCGTCAATCTTCAGCATCAGCACATAGTCGGTGATCTGGTTGACGAAGGTGCCGTCGTTGTGCAGCTCCATGACCCGGTGCGGCTGGCGCAGGTAGCTGTCGGAGTTGTCGGTGTTGACCACCACGAAGCGGGCATAGAACTGGCCGCTCATGGCGTCGTAGTTGGAGCGGCCGATCAGGTGTGCGCAGGCGGTGGTGAACTTGACCATGTCCTCGGCCTGGCTCACGTCATCCAGGCCGACCGGGGTGATCAGCATGCCGCCGCTGGCGCGGTTGAGGATGGTATTGAGCAGCACCGGCCGCAGGGTGCCCTGGCACAGCTCGTCGAGGATCTCGCCAACCCGGAAGCGCAGGAACGACTTGTACTCCAGCGCCTGCACCGGCCACTGGGCAACAGCCTGGACGAACGCTTCGACCGTTTCGCGGGCAAAGGTCAGCTCAAGCAGGCGCGGCGACTGTTTCGAAGGGGCGATGGTGTAACCACGCGGCTCGAGCGGCAGTGGCATCACAAGTTCGTCGATCTGCGTAAAAGCGTTCATGGCAGTGTCCTGGCAGAAAAAATGAGTAGCGCCGTCCGGTCATGACCTGGATCAGTGCGGGCGAGCTAAAATTATCGCCATAAACGCAAAATGTCTACATTTTTATTTTTCAAAGACAGAATGCATTTTTGTCCATTGTTTTTCGCCGGCGAACGCTTTCGGTATGATCGTCAAAACCGTTTGAGGAACAGGACCTTGGAAGCGCTCGCCCCCCGACAAAACTCAGCATTCAGCGGGTATGAGAGGCTCAAGAAGGACATCATCCGCGGCGTGTTCAAACCCGGCGAAAAGCTGCTGATGAGCACCCTGAAGGAGCGCTACGACCTGGGCGTGGGCCCGCTGCGCGAAGCACTGTCGCAGTTGGTGGCCGAGCACCTGGTCAACGCGATCAGCCAGAAGGGCTACCGTGTGGCGCCCATGTCGCTGGACGAGATGAACGACATCTACGATGCCCGCGCCAACCTGGAGGCGATGATCATCACCCTGGCCATCGAGCGTGGCGACGACGCCTGGGAGGCGTCGGTACTGGCCCACTCGCATACCCTGGCCAAGGTGGTGGAAGTGAAGACCCGCGAACAGCGCCTGGATGTGTGGGACGAACGGCACAAGGCATTCCACACGGCCATTGCCTCGGGCTGCGGCTCCAAGCACCTGCTGCAGGCGCGCACTTACCTGTTCGACCAGGCCGAGCGCTACCGGCACCTGTGGCTGACCCAGACGGTGTTTTCCGAACAGGCCCTCGAGCTCAAGCGCCAGGAGCATGCGGCTCTGGTGGAAGTGATTCTGGCCCGGGACGCCAAACGCGCCAGCGCCATGATGCGCTCGCACCTGATGACTCCGGTGCCGATCATTGCGCAGATCATGCATGCCGAGGGTATTGGCGCACGTTGAAAGACCGCGGCGCCTGCTTCGCGGGTAAACCCGCTCCCACAGGGATGTCACCGCCCTTGGGGGTGACGCTGCACCTGTGGGAGCGGGTTTACCCGCGAAGAGGCCAGTGCAGGCAAAACACGCCAGATGAATTTTTCTTAAATCGCCGTTTGGCTATTCTTTGGCACAATCAAGTCTCCATTAGATGCCCGGGAACCAGCATGCCTCGCGTACTGACCATCGAAGACGACGCCGTCACCGGCCAGGAAATCGTCGCCGAACTTACCAGCCACGGCCTTGAGGTGGATTGGGCCGACAATGGCCGTGAAGGCCTGGCCAAGGCCATTGCCGGCGGCTACGACCTGATCACTCTGGACCGCATGCTGCCCGAGGTCGATGGCCTGACCATCGTCACCACGCTGCGCAACCTCAAGATTGCCACGCCCATCCTGATGATCAGCGCCCTCTCCGACGTCGACGAGCGGGTGCGCGGCCTGCGTGCCGGGGGTGACGACTACCTGACCAAACCGTTCGCCTCCGACGAGATGGCCGCGCGGGTCGAAGTGCTGCTGCGCCGCAACAGCGTACCCATGACCCAGACCCGCCTGCAGGTCGCCGACCTGCAACTGGACCTGATCAGCCACGAAGCCCGCCGTGGCGAACAGACCCTCAACCTGCTGCCCACCGAGTACAAGCTGCTGGAGTACCTGATGCGCCATAGCGGCCAGGTGATCACACGGATGATGATTTTCGAGGAAGTCTGGGGCTACCACTTCGACCCAGGCACCAACCTGATCGACGTACACATCGGTCGCCTGCGCAAGAAAATCGACTCGCCCGGCCAGTCGCCGCTGATCCGTACGGTACGGGGCTCCGGCTATGCCATTGCTGAACCCGTCTAAGGGCTGGAGCTCCTCGACCAGCCGCCTGCTGGCGCTGTACAGCTTTCTGTTCGTGGCCTGGAGCAGCATCCTCATGGGGGTGCTGTACTTCGAGGTGTCCAGCTACCTGAACAAACTCACCCGCCATTCGATGCTGCAGCGCCAGCACCTGTTCGCGCACATGAGCGGCAAACAGCTGGACGACGCCCTGGTCGCCAGCCAGGCCTTCGAGGAACGCAGCTTCGACGCCTACGGCCTGTTCGACAACCAGCTCAACCCGATCGGCGGGCGCATTCGCGCCATCCCGCCAGAGCTGGGGCTGGACGGCAAGGTTCACGAACTCAAGCGCTGCCTGGACGCCGACGACCCGCACATGCCGCGTGACAGCTGCGACGCGGTGGCGATCAAGGTGCAGGATGGCCGCTGGCTGGTGCTGGTGCGCGACAACGGCTCGCTGTTCGTGGTCACCCGGATCATCCTGCATGCCCTGCTTTGGGGGATATCGCTGACCCTGATCCCGGGCTTTGCCGGTTGGTACCTGCTGAGGCGTCGCCCACTCAAGCGCATCCGCGCGATCCAGGCCCAGGCCGAACTGATCGTCGCCGGTGACCTTACCCACCGCCTGCCGCTGTCGGCCCGGCGCGACGAGCTGGACATGCTGGCAGCCATCGTCAACGCCATGCTCGACCGCATCGAGCGGCTGATGCACGAGGTCAAGGGCGTGTGTGACAACATCGCCCACGACCTGCGCACCCCGCTCACGCGCCTGCGCGCCCAGCTGTACCGCATTCGCCAGCAAAGTGACGCTGACTCCACCCAGGCCGAGGCACTGGACCAGGCCATCAGCGAAACCGACACCCTGATGGCGCGTTTTCGCGGATTGTTGCGCATCAGCGAACTGGAAGACCGCCAGCGGCGGGCCGGTTTCGTCCAGCTTGACCCGCACGAGTTGCTGGTCGAGCTGCACGACTTCTACCTGCCGTTGGCAGAAGATGGCGGCATCCGCCTGGAACTTCAGCAGCCGGCCGAACTGCCGGCATTGCATGGTGACCGCGAACTGCTGTTCGAGGCACTGGCCAACCTGGTGGGCAACGGCATCAAGTTCACGCCCGAGGGTGGGCTGGTGCGGATAACGGCGACGCAGGACGACAACGGCCTGCACCTGGCCATCGAGGACAGCGGGCCGGGTATTCCGGAAGAGGAACGGGCGGCAGTGCTGAAGCGCTTCTACCGTAGCGATGAAGGCCACCGCCATGCGGGATTCGGGCTGGGGTTGTCGATCGTTGCGGCGATCGTCGACCTGCATGGGTTCGGGCTGGAGGTGGGGGAAAGCGAGCTGGGTGGGGCCAGGTTGGTGTTGCACTGCCCTCTTGCGGGCCTGGTCAAGTAAAGGCCGGGGGCCGCCATGCGGCCCATTCGCAGCACAAGGCTGCTCCTACAAGGATACGCGTTCCCTTTGTAGGAGCAGCCTTGGGCTGCGAATGGGCTGCAAAGCAGCCCCAACTGCACCGATCAGTCGGCCAGACGCCAGGTAGTCCCACCCTTGCTGTCTTCCAGCACCACACCCATGGCGGTCAGCTGGTCGCGAATGCGGTCGGACTCGGCCCAATTCTTGTCCGCACGCGCCTGCAGGCGCGCCTGGATCAAGCCCTCGACCTCAGCGGCATCCACCTTGCCTTCGGCACCGGCACGCAGGAAGTCATCGGCTTCCAGCTGCAGCACACCCAGCACATCACCCAGCTCGCGCAGGCGACCGGCCAAGCCGGCAGCAGCCTCCACGTCGCTTTCGCGCAGGCGGTTGATCTCGCGTACCAGGTCGAACAGCACGGCGCAGGCTTCGGGGGTGCCGAAGTCGTCGTTCATGGCCACGCTGAAGCGCTCGACAAACTCTTCGCCACCCTTGGCCGCTACCCGTGGCAAGCCACGCAGGGCGTGGTAGAAGCGCTCCAGCGCGCCCTTGGCATCGCGCAGGCTGTCTTCCGAGTAGTTGATCGCACTGCGGTAGTGGCTGGCCACCAGCAGGTAGCGCACCACTTCCGGGTGATACTTCTCGAGCACGTCGCGAATGGTGAAGAAGTTGTTCAACGACTTGGACATCTTCTCGCCATTGATACGAATCATGCCGCAGTGCATCCAGGCGTTTGCGTACTGCTTGCCGGTGGCCGCCTCGCTCTGGGCGATCTCGTTCTCGTGGTGCGGGAACTCCAGGTCGCTGCCGCCGCCGTGGATGTCGAAGCTTTCACCCAGGCAGCAGGTGGACATCACCGAGCACTCGATGTGCCAGCCCGGACGCCCCGGGCCCCATGGCGAGTCCCAGCTCGGCTCGCCCGGCTTGACGCCCTTCCACAGCACGAAGTCCAGCGGGTCCTGCTTGGCTTCGTCGACCTCGATACGGGCACCGATGCGCAGGTCTTCGATCTTCTTGCGCGACAGCTTGCCGTAGCCGACGAACTTGCCGACGCGGTAGTACACGTCACCATTGCCCGGGGCATAGGCATAACCCTTGTCGATCAGGGTCTGGATCATCGCGTGCATGCCGGCGATATGGTCGGTGGCACGCGGCTCCTGGTCCGGCGGCAGGATGTTCAGGCGGCGCTCGTCTTCGTGCATCGCGTCGATCATGCGGGCGGTCAGGGCATCGAAGCTTTCGCCGTTCTCGTTGGCCCGGTTGATGATCTTGTCATCGATGTCGGTGATGTTGCGCACATAGGTCAGCTCGTAGCCGCTCTTGCGCAGCCAGCGGGTGACCAGGTCGAAGGCCACCATGCTGCGGCCATGGCCCAGGTGGCAGTAGTCGTACACGGTCATGCCGCACACGTACATGCGCACCTTGTTGCCATCCAGCGGCTTGAAGGTTTCCTTCGTTTTGCTCAGCGTGTTGTAGATGGTAAGCACGGCGGTTCCTCAGCTGCCCCAGGAGTCACGCAGGGTGACAGTGCGGTTGAACACCGGGCGGCCCGGCTGGCTGTCCTTAAGGTCGGCGCAGAAGTAGCCTTCGCGTTCGAACTGGAAACGGTCCTCGGGCTGCGCCTGGGCCAGCGACGGCTCGGCGCGGCAGCCGCTGAGCACCTGCAGCGAGCCTGGGTTGATGTTGTCCAGGAAGCTGCCGCCCTCCTCGGTCTTTTCCGGGTTCGGCGAGCGGAACAGGCGGTCGTACAGGCGCACTTCGCACTCGACGCTGCCCTCGGCCGGCACCCAGTGGATCACGCCCTTGACCTTGCGGCCTTCCGGGTTCTTGCCCAGGGTGTCCGGGTCGTACGAGCAGCGCAGCTCGACGATGTTGCCGTCGGCATCCTTGATCGCCTCGTCGGCGCGGATCACGTAGCTGCCGCGCAGGCGCACTTCACCGGCCGGTTCCAGGCGCTTGTAGCCCTTCGGCGGCTCTTCCATGAAGTCGTCACGGTCGATGTACAGCTCGCGGGCGAACGGCAGCACGCGCACGCCCATGTCTTCCTTGGGGTGGCGCGGCAGTTCGAGCTGCTCGACCTGGCCTTCCGGATAGTTAGTGATGACCACTTTCAGCGGGCGCAGCACGCACATGGCGCGCGGTGCGGTGCGGTCCAGGTCGTCACGGATGCTGAACTCGAGCATCGACATGTCGACCACGCCGTCGGAACGGTTGGTGCCGATCATTTCGCAGAAGTTGCGGATCGAAGCCGGGGTGTAGCCACGGCGACGGAAGCCGGACAGGGTCGACATGCGTGGGTCGTCCCAGCCTTCGACGTGCTTTTCGTCGACCAGCTGCTTGAGCTTGCGCTTGGACGTGATGGTGTAGTTCAGGTTCAGGCGGCTGAACTCGTACTGGCGCGGGTGCGCTGGCACCGGCAGGTTGTCGAGGAACCAGTCGTACAGCGGACGATGGCCTTCGAACTCCAGGGTGCAGATCGAATGGGTGATGCCCTCGATGGCGTCCGACTGGCCGTGGGTGAAGTCGTAGTTCGGGTAGATGCACCACTTGTCACCGGTCTGGTGGTGGTGGGCATGGCGGATACGGTACAGGATCGGGTCGCGCAGGTTCATGTTCGGCGAGGCCATGTCGATCTTGGCCCGCAGCACGCGCTCGCCATCCTTGAACTCGCCGGCCTTCATGCGCGCGAACAGGTCGAGGTTCTCGTCAACGCTGCGCTCGCGGAACGGGCTGTTCTTGCCCGGCTCCTTGAGGTTGCCACGGTATTCCTTGGCCTGCTCGGGGGTAAGGTCGCAGACGTAGGCCTTGCCACGCTTGATCAGCTCGACCGCCCAGTCGTGCAACTGGTCGAAGTAGTCGGAGGCGTAGCGCACATCGCCGGCCCAGTCGAAGCCCAGCCACTTGACATCGCTCTGGATGGCGTCGATGTACTCCTGGTCTTCCTTGGCCGGGTTGGTATCGTCGAAACGCAGGTGGCAGACGCCCCCGAATTCCTTGGCCAGGCCGAAGTTGACGCAGATCGACTTGGCGTGACCGATGTGCAGGTAGCCATTGGGCTCCGGCGGGAAACGGGTGACGATGCTGCTGTGCTTGCCCGAGTCCAGGTCGGCCTGGATGATCGGCCGCAGGAAATTCGCAGGGACAGCGGGGGCGCCTTTGGCAGCGGCGTTGGGCGCGTTGTCGGCAGTGGGCTTGCTCATAGGATCCTTGAATGCACGTGTCCGGCCTGGGTAGGCCGATTGAATCAAAGGGCCTATCATAGCCGAAGCAGTCAAGCTGCTGACAGTCGGGCCCGGACAAACTGGCGTGATTTATCACGGCTTTTTGCCGCAGCCTGGCAAAATGGCCAGTGCGCGCCATGTGTCGCGATCGCCTGATCCTGCGTCAGGTGATGACCCGCGCCCTGCGCACCCTAATTCCGATTGCCTTGAAAGAGCGAGTTTCAGCATGTCCAAAGTCAAACTGAGCACCAACCACGGCGACATCGTCCTGCAACTGGACGCCGAGAAAGCGCCGCTGACTACCGAAAACTTCGTTCAGTACGTCAAGGACGGCCACTACAATGGCACCGTGTTCCACCGCGTGATCAAGGGCTTCATGATCCAGGGCGGCGGCTTCGAGCCTGGCATGAGCCAGAAGAAGACCCGCGCCAGCATCCAGAACGAAGCCGACAACGGCCTGAAGAACAAGAAGTACAGCATCGCCATGGCCCGTACCATGGAGCCGCACTCCGCCTCGGCGCAGTTCTTCATCAACTCGTCCGACAACGACTTCCTCAACCACAGCGGCAAGAACGTTCAGGGCTGGGGCTACGCGGTATTCGGCGAAGTGATCGAAGGCCGTGAAATCGTCGACGCCATCGAAAAGGTCGCCACCGGTTCCAAGGCTGGCCACCAGGACGTGCCGAAGGACGACGTGATCATCGAGAAAGCCGAGATCGTTGAGTGATCCTGCTGATCTCCGATCTGCACTTGCAAGAAGAACGCCCGGACATTACCCGGGCGTTTCTTGATCTGCTCGATGGCCGTGCCCGCCACGCCAAGGCGTTGTACATCCTTGGCGACTTTTTCGAAGCCTGGATCGGCGACGATGCCATGACGCCCTTCCAGCAGTCGGTCTGCCAGGCCATGCGTCGGCTGAGCGACAGCGGCACGGCCATCTATCTGATGCATGGCAACCGTGATTTCCTGATCGGCCAAGCCTTCTGCGACGCTGCGGGTTGCACGTTGCTGCACGACCCCAGCGTGATCGAGCTGGGTGGCGAGCAGGTGCTGCTGATGCATGGCGATACCTTGTGCACCCGCGACCTGGCCTACATGAAAATGCGCCGCTTGCTGCGCAACCCGCTGAGCCTGTGGGTGTTGCGGCACCTGCCGCTGTCGGCCCGCTACAAGCTGGCACGCAAGCTACGCAGCGAAAGCCGCTCGCAAACGCGGATGAAGTCCACCGAGATCGTCGATGTCACGCCAGAGGAAGTGCCGAAGGTAATGGCAGCGCATGCTGTACGTACCTTGGTGCATGGGCATACCCATCGGCCGGCGATACACAAGCTGGTGGTCGACGGGCAACCGGCACGGCGTATCGTGCTGGGCGACTGGGACCGCCGTGGCTGGGCCTTGCAGGTTGACGAGCAAGGCTTTCAGCTAGCGCCGTTCGAGTTTTCCTGACCGACCAAGGCGCCTTCTTCGCGGGTAAACCCGCTCCCACAGGTATCGTGCCGCTTGCAGCCCTGGTGCAGTACCTGTGGGAGCGGGTTTACCC
Organism: Pseudomonas sp. ABFPK; assembly: GCF_001586765.1. Lineage (NCBI taxonomy): Bacteria > Pseudomonadati > Pseudomonadota > Gammaproteobacteria > Pseudomonadales > Pseudomonadaceae > Pseudomonas > Pseudomonas sp. ABFPK. The sequence goes on from NZ_LQXW01000023.1 coordinate 15,200, forward strand.
GCGAAGAGGCAGGCACAGGCTAACGCCTCAAGGCCTGCTGACCACCGCCCCCTTGTCCCCCTCACTGATCACCACTTCCCGGTACTCCGGGTCAGCCTTGATCTGCGCCTCGGTAAACGGAATCACCGCCAGTTGACCAGCTGCAAACGCCTTGGTCTGGTCACTGGCATGCACCGAAGCCGCTTCACTGGACTGGGAAAACGCCAGCAGCCCGCGGGCCTCTGGCCCCTGGTCGGTAAAACTGACCAGTTGCAGGTAGCTGGTACCACTGACCACCAACCGCTTACCCTGCCCATGCGGCACACTGTAGATCGCGTTGTACACGCCCAACGCCTGCGGGCCACCCGGCACCGGCGTACCATCGCCCGCCTGTTGCACCTGCCCCCAGCGCACCTCCCCTGCCATACCGCTGTCACGCACCTGCTCGAGCGACGCCAATGCGGCCTGATGCAACAGCTTGCGCACGGCCGCCTGCTCGACTGCCAACCCGCGCGGGGTGTGCTGCGGATCGGCAGGGTCAAAGGCCACCCGCCAGCTTTGCGGGTGCTCGGCCAGGGCATCGTACAGGTTCTGGAAATGTATCAGCCCAATGCCACTGTCCAGGTCAGCCTTGCCATTCCAGGCCGCCAGGCTGCTGCATACGGCCCGCACATCCGCGTCGGCGCCCTTGCACCACTGCAGCAGGTCAGGCAGTAGCAGGCTGGCCAGGTAGACCTCGTCATCGGTCACCATGCGCTGCAGGTCGTCAGCGCCCAGGCGGGCCGTACCCTGCAGGCGTTGCAGGGCAAAGCGGCCACGCATGCCCAGCGGCTGGTCACTGCGGCTGACCAGCGGCGAATAACCGGTCAGCGGCTGCGCCGGGTTGGCCATCCAGGCCGGGTCGTTGGAGTTCTGCACGAAATCTTCGCGTTCCAGGCTCGGCAGAAGCCGCGCAGGGAAAATCCCCGGCTGTGCGGCCTGCGCATCGACCTTCCACTGGCACGCGCTGCGGGAGCCATCCAGTACTACCAGGCGCCCTTGTGCCTGCGGGTTGCTGCACGTGCTCAGCAGTTGCTGATCCACATAAGGCACCACTGACTGGTTCAGGTACAGGGCCTTGCCAGCCTGGTCCACCGACAGTGTGTTGACCCAGGGGATGCCCTGCAGCTGTTCGATCGAGCCTTTCAACGCCACCAGGCTGTCGGCATGGTTGATCTGGTACCACTGCTGCAACACCCGGGTGTTCTCAAGGTTGGCGTCGCGCAGGCTGTAGGCAGCATGTGCATCCCAGTCCAGGCGCCCCGGCCATTGCACCACCGGGCCGAATTGCGAGCTGTAGACCTGGCGCTGCACCTGGCTCAGGCTGCCATCCTCGGCCTTTACCGCAACACTGACGGTTTGCCGGGCCAGCGGCAGCGACTTGCCATCGAGCAGGTAGCGGGTCGGGTCCTTGGGGTCGAGTTGCAGGCGGTACAGGGTGAAGTGATTCGACGTATCGACGGTGTGCGTCCAGGCCAGATGCTGGTTGAAGCCGATGTTGACCACCGGCAGGCCCGGCAATGCCGCCCCCATCACATCGAGCTGGCCGGGAATGGTCAGTTGCATCTGATAGAAACGCATGCCGCCCATCCACGGGAAGTGCGGGTTGGCCAGCAACAGACCACGGCCATTGGCCGAACGCCGGGCCCCGACAGCCACCGCATTGCTACCGCGCTCCGTGGCAAAACGCTGTTGCCTGGCCAGCGCCGCGGCAAACCCTGCCGGCGCCGGCTGGCTGGCCTGCGTTGGCGGTTGCGCCCCGGCCAGCGCTTCGACGAACTGCCCGACACCGCCTTCGGCGAGCAGCCGACGGGTCAGCCTGACCAGGTCCTCGCTGCTTATCGGCCGCAGCCACTCGCCGGTGCCACATTCGGCGGGCAACCCCTGGCTGCGGCGCTCGGCCAGCGCCCGGTTGAACCCGCTGGCATAGCCTGCCAGCAGCGCCCGTACAGGCGCCGGCTGCGCCTGCAAGAACGCATCGACTGCCGCCGGAGTGTTGAGCCACGTGAAGAACACGTCGCTGGCCAGATTGTCACGCTGCTCAAGGGTCTTGCCCTTGGCACCGAAGTAGCGTGAGCGCTCGCCACTCACGGTCAGCACTTCATTGGCCAGCAGGCACAAGTTGTCCTGGGCGTAGGCGTAGCCGATGCCATAACCCAGGCCGCGCTCGTCCTTGGCCACGATGTGCGGCACACCGTAAGTGGTTCGGCGAATCTGCGCACTGGCATCGGCTGCGGCGGACTGCACCGGCACTGCGCCAACGCTGAAGGCTACCAGTGCGGCGGCCAGGCCAGCGCAAGTCATGGGACGGGAAAGTGGAAACACAGGCACTCCTCGGCTTCGGGGATCATCCCGATCAGACGAATGGCCAAATGAAAATTTTACGTATTACAAGGCAATGGAACGTCTTGAACAGAACCAGATTTTTTTTTGCGAGTGGGCTGCAGTTTTTCCGTTCTCATTCGTCCTAGTAAGTGAGGCACCCAAATTTCGGGTTCGTCCACGAAAAGGAGCATTCACATGTACAACCCGCAACCCTCGATCCAGGCTGGGCGCGTCCCAGGCAAAGCGCCCAGGGAACAGGACGTTTTTGCTGACGAACGCATCGGCAACGAACAGATCCGCGAGCTGTTGCGCAGTTTCGGCCTGCGTACCAGCCTGATCCGCCTCAAGGTCATCGATGCCTTGCACGCCGCCGACCGCAATGGCCGCAGCATTGGCGTGCGCGGCGTGCACGCGCAGCTGGAACAGCTGGATATCCCGCTGTCGTTCCTCAGCGTGCGCGAAGTGCTCAAGCGGCTGTGCAGCGAGGGCGTCATCCAGCTGGGCAGCGACAAATGCTACAGCCTCGACCCCCAGGCGCGCGCCGTGCTGGAACGAACGCCTTTGCGCTGAGCGCATGGCCGGCCATACCTGGCCGGCCCGCCAAAGTCAGGGTTTGACCTTGCGCCGCAGGATGCCGTTGATCACCACGACCACCACGGCGATGGCGATGGCCAGCATCTGGAAGGTCTGCTCACTGATCGTGCCCTGCTTCTGCAGGTGGGACAGGCCCAGCATCAGGCCCAGTACCACCAGGATGATCAGAAGGGAATATTTGAGGCGCTGCACGTGTGTCATCGAAGGTTCCTTGCAACATCAGGGGCAAATGGCTCGCAACGAGCCGCAGCAATGATACAACGGCCACCGGCCCCGGCGCTGCATTTCCTGCTGGGTGGGGCGGCGCCTGCCTGAAAGCATGGGGCTCCCAAGCACCCATGCCGGAGGCACCATGTACAAACCCCTTCTGTTCGCGTCGCTATTGCTGACCCCCTTTTCCCTTCATGCGCTGGACACCCGCCAGACCTCGGCCGAGCAACTGCTCGAACTGGGCCGCGAACTGGCTGCCCACGCCGGCGCCAGCCAATGGCAACAACTGTGGCAGCGCGTGCGCCAGGCCGGTTACCTGCAGGCAAAAGGTGCGTCGGTGCATTTCACTGCCCCCCAGGCGCAACTGCCAGAGTTGGCCCGGCAAACCCTGGCCCAGGCCGACCGGGTACAAGCGCAACAGCAGACCCAGGCACTGTATCGCCGCAGCTTTGCCGACCAGGTCATCGGCCAGCGTGACGGGCAGCCGCTGCATGCCCTGTGCCTGCTGGTCGATTGGCGCACGCTGCCACAAGGCATGCGCGACTCCCCTCAGGCCTACCTGCGCAGCGCCAGCTTGTTGAGCAGCTATCCGTGTGATTGATGGTTATCACACCCATCGCGCAACACAAGAAGTGAGGTGATGGGAAATCACCCGCTACAGCCAGATGTTGAAGCCATGTCCTACAACGCCGGATATCGCTGCCTGCAAAACCTGTTCACGGAAGCTACAACCCCCAACCCATATGCCGCCTAGCGACATGCCTCGGCTGTCACAGAAAATCCAGTCACACCTTCGACATAACGCCGCTGGTGATCGGGTAGCACAGCCCATCCGTCCCGAAGGAGCGCCATATGCAAACGCCAGACTTGAGCCACATCGATATCAGCCAACTGCCCCACTCGCTGCAGGCCCTGATCGACTGCATCGGCATCGACAACGCCTACCAGCTGACCTGCGCCTACGGCGGCAGGCCCAAGTACATCCCCAAGCACCGCGAGCGCACCAAGCTTGCCGACGTGCTGCCGGCCGAAGCGCTCGACGCGCTGATCAAGCGCTTTGCCGGTGTCGCCCTGGAAATCCCCAAGGCTGACCATTTCATGCGCCAGTTGCGCAACCTGCAGATCCAGAAGGAAAGCGCCAGCGGCCTGTCGCGCAGCCTGCTCGCCGACAAGTACGGCCTGAGCCTACGCCAGATTGGCAACATCCGCCGGCAGGAACATTGCGCGCGCTGACGCCTCGGCATCGTCACCACCACTGACGGCCACGTTTTGAACCCAACCAGAAGAGAACCCAGCAATGTCGATAGATAACAGCCTCATCGGTTCCGTAATCAATGCCTTGCCGATGGACCGCATGATCGCAGGCCCACTGCAGGCCATGGTCCAGGCCCAGGTCACCGCCAGCAAATCCTACGCCGACTTCCTGATGCAGGTGTGCGTCCAGGACGGCAAGGCCGTGGCCATCCAGTTCGACTACGACGAAACCATCGTCGACGAACAAGGCGAGTACAAGGGCGTGGTCAGCAAGACCATGAAAGTGCCGCTGGTGGCAGCCATCACCCACCCGAACATTTCCATCGAAGAAGGTAATGTCGAGTTCGAGCTGGTCATCAACCAGATGTCGGAAGACGTTTCCAGCAAGGACATGAGCGCCGAGGCAAGCGGTTCGCTGGGCTGGGGGCCGTTCAGGCTCAACGTGAAAGGCAGCGTCAGCCACAAGTCCACGCAAACCCGCAAGACTGACACCCGCGCCCGCTACGCCTTCAACACGACCTTGAAGCGCCAGGACCCGCCTGAAGCGATGATGCGGGTGATCGACTTCCTGACCGACGCCGCGACAAAGCCGACCGTGGTCAAAACCGCCACACTGGAAAGCCAGGACTTGATTTCCCAGGCCGATACCTTGAACCCTGCCGCCGACGGCGCTCCGGCCCTCGCCGCCGCCACCTCTTGAGACGCATCTCCCTGCCCCGAACAGCCCCCCCTGACCAGCAACAGGGGGGCACCACCTGGCCTGAGGAGTCGAAGCATTGGATAAATCCCCCGCCCCCATGACTTCCATCGACCTGCGCGAAATCACCCGTGGCCTGCAGGAAGCCGCCAGTGCTACCAACAGCCTGATCGCGCAGCAGTACATCGACCTGTTCGACCAGTTCTTCGAATGCGACACCGAAGCGTTGGGCGCGCCCATGAAAGCCAAAATGGTCGAAGTGGCCATGGACGGCCAGCACATCATGCGCGTACCGCTGTTCGCGCTGGTGTCGCCAAAAGGCCTGGCCCTCGAGCGCATGCAGGTCGACCTTTCGGTAAGGGTCAAAGGCACCGAAGCACAGCAGGCACTGCTGACTGCAGGCGAAAACAAGGCGGCCAGCTTCAAGGTCACCATCGGCGGCCAAAGCCGTCAGGGCGACAGCCGTGACCCCGATGAAGTGCAGATCCGCATGCAGTTCCAGGCCAGCGAACCGCCGGAAGCCCTCAACCGGTTGATCGAGGAATACACCAGCCTGATCATCCCGGTTCGCGCCCCCAGCCCGCCGCCATCGCCCGATACCAATGAGTTCATCGAAGCGGCCACTGTCCGTTGACGGCCGCCCCGCGCCAGCTCAGAAGTCACGCTTGTAGAAGATGTCCAGTGAACTGGCCAGCCCGCTGGCAGCTTCGAGGTACACCTTCTTGCTCAGCTTGTAGCGCAATGCAATGGTGTTGGCGGGCTCGAACACCCCCACCCCGTAGCGCAGGCTCAGTTTCTCGGTGAGGTTGCCGCTGGCGACCACGCTGGTGGTATTACCCGAACCTTCGGTATCCAGCTGGAAGTCGTCGATGCCCAGGCTCGAGGCCAGGCTGCCGGTGATGCCGGCGCTACCCGCCAGGCCCAGGCCCAAGGCCGCCTCGGCGAGCATGTTGTTGTCTTCACCGGACGTGCCCAGCGGCCGCCCCAGTACCAGGTACGACAGCGCCTGCTCCTGGCTCATGGCCGGTTCCGAGAACACCTTGCTTGTGGGCTGCTCGGCACTGCCGCTCAGGCGGATACCGGCAATCACATCGTCGACCTTGCGGATCGCTTCAATGTCCAGGTATGGCTGGTCGATCGGGCCTGCGAACAACAACCGCGCACGGCGGATGGTCAGGCGCTGGCCGTAGGCGCGGTAGCGGCCATCGGCCAGGTTCAGCTCGCCACGGGTGTCGAGGTTGTCGCCGATGTGCACATGGCCGAGCAGGTTGGCCGTGAGACCAAAGCCGCTGAACGAAAGCTTGTCGCGGCCCACTTCGACATCAATGTCCATGGCCATCGCCATGGGCGGTTTGCCCTCTTCGGTCTGGTGGCCGACGATCACCGTGTCATCCGAGACCTTGACGGTGGACGGTGGCAGCTCGCGCACAGTGATCGCACCCTTGGGCACCTGTACCTTGCCGGTCACCGCCAGCTTGTCGTCGATCAGGCGCAAGGTCAGGTCCGGGGCAACCTCCAGCGTCGCATAGGGCTCGACCGTGACGGGCAGTTGCTGGCCCTGCAGACGCAGGTCCATGCCCAGTGCCTGGCCCCAGGTCAGGTTGCCATTGAGCTGGCCACGCCCCGCCTCGCCACTGCGCCAGCCGCCGTTGAGCTGTACCTGCTCGCCGGCAATCAACGCCTGCAATGACAGGTCCTCGAGACTGACCGGCAGCTCGGCACCACTGACTTCGCCGCCACTGAGCATCAGGTTGCCGTTGACCTGCGGCGCCAGCAAGGTGCCCGACAACCTGCCACTGCCATTGAGCTGCCCGGCCAGACGCTCGACCATCGGCACGAACGGGCGTGCCACCGAAAGGTCGAGGCCTGCCAGCTGGAAATCACCCGACAGCGGTTTGTTGTTGCCCAGTGGATCCAGGCGGGTGTTGACGTTCAGCTCGCCCAGGCGCTCGCCGCGGAACGCCAGGCGGGTATCGATGCGCCTTGGCGCCAGCGTGCTGTCCAGGCGCAGGGCCTGGTACGGGAAGTCGACCCAGCGGTCCTTGTCGCGCACGCGCAGGGTACCGCCACTGGCGTCGACGACGATGTTGCCCTTGGGGCCGCTGGCCGGGATGTCCAGATTGATGTCGGCATTGAGCAGGCCCTGCCAGGCGAAGTCCTTCGGCAGCCACTGGGCCAGGCTGTCCAGCGGGAACTGCTTGAGGTGGTAGCGCAAGCGTGGCTCGGGGGCCAGACGCTGGTCGTCGCCGCACAAGCTGGCCTGGCCGGAGCGCCAGCAGTGCGCAGCAAAGTCCAGCTGGCCGCTGGCCAGCCGCTGCAGGCGCGCCGGTGCCTGCAGCCGCCAGTCCTGGCCACCGGCCTGGATCCGCCCACTGGCCAGGCGCCCGCGCCAGTCACCCTTGTTCAACTGGCCATCCAGGCCGAGGTCGAGTTTGAGCTGCGGGCCGTCCAGCGCCAGGGTCAAGGCTTGCTGGCGAATGTCGCCTTTGCCGTTGGCCTGCAAGGTGCCCAATGCCGTGTCACCCAGGTGAATGCCGCTGGCCTTCAGTTCGATCACGCCACGCTGGGCGTTGTCCAGGCGGGCATCCAGGCCCAGCTGCTGCACGCGGTTTTCCGCCTGGGCAAGCCGCTGGCCCTGCAGGGCCAGCGTACCTTGCGGGGCCTGCAAGGTGCCGGCGACGTCAAGCCGGCCCTTGACCTGGCCCTGCAACCTTGGCCACAACTGGCCCAGGCGCGGCAGGTCGAGGTCGAGCCGCCCGGCCAGGCGTTGCTGCAGGCTGCCACTGCCATTGATGCGGTTATCCCCCAGCTGGACTGCCAAGGTACCCAAGGTCCAGCTCTGCCCTGCCCCCTGGGCCTCGACCTTAAGCACTGCCGGTTGGCCGCGCAGGCGGCCTTTCAGGTCTAGCCGGGCATCGAGGCTCAAGGCGTCGCCTTTCATCTCGCCTTTGCTGCGCAGCGGACCCGCCAGGTTACCCGGCAGCTCGGCCAGCCAATAAGCTGGGTCGAGCGCCGACAACTGCAGGTCGACATCCCATGCCAAGGTGTCGGCAAAGCGCACAGCGACACTGCCGGCAGCCTTGCCTTGCCCGGCGGTCAGCGCCAACTGCGGCAGCTTCACCTGACTCAGGTCACCTTCGAAGGGGCTGGCCAGGCTGAACGCGCCAGCCGGGCCATCCAGGTCGCCATTGAAGGTGCCCTGGTAGATGCCATCGCGATAATGCACCTGGGCCACGAGCCGCTTGAGGGTGACCTCAGGGGGCGTCTCCAGCGGGTACAGGCGCAGCCACGGAAAGTCCTGCCAGTCCAACTGGGCGTCGGCGACCAGGCCTTGCTGCCAGTCAGCCGTGGCTTGCATCTTGACCCGCTGGGTATCGCTGGCGCTCAGGTCCAGGGCATCAAGCCTGGCGCCTTTGCTGTCGACCAGCCCGGACAACAGCAAGGCGATCGGCGACTGCTCGGCCGGCAGGCTGGCCGACCCTGACAGTTGATAGCCCTTGAGCAGGTCGCCCCGGGCGTCGAGCTTGAGCTGGTTGAACTGCACGGTGTCGGGCAACGAGGCGGCCGGCTTGAATGCCTCGGAGCGGATCTGCAAGGTCGCCGGCAGGTGCTCGGCCAACGCCTGCAATTGCCCGTTCAGCGTGGCGTCGAGGTAACCGCTGCTGGTGCCGGCGAGTTTCAGGGTTTTCTGCAACTCGCCGGTGGCGGTCAATGCCAGCTGCCAGGGTTTGCCGTCTACCGTTGGCAGTTGCAACTGCGCCTGGAGTTGTACCGGCCAGTCAGCTTCGGGCTGCAGGTCGCCCTGCAGGCTCAATTGCAGGTCGTCACGCTTCAGCTGCAGGCTGTCGATGCGCAGCCCGGCATTGGTCCAGCGCGCCGCCAGTTGCAAGTCGCCAAGCAGGTCACTGCCATCCAGGCGCAACTGGCCAACCTTGACATCACCCAGTTCAATGGCCAGCGGCAAGCGCAAGGCCGGCAACTGCAGCGGGCCACTGTCGGCCGATTCGGCGCTGGGCGCAAAGGCCATGTCGATACGTTGCGCCTGCAACTGGTCAATGCACAAGGTAGAGCGCAGCAGGCATGCCGGCGACCAGGCCAGCAGCGGTGCCTGCACATCTACCGTGCTGCCGGCATCGGCCCAGATAAGCCGGCTGGCTTGCCAGCTACCGGCCAGGCGGCCCTGGAAATCAGCCACCTCAAGCCCGGGCACCTTGCCCAGCACCCAGCGGCTGCCGGCTTCGGTCCCCAGCAACAGGCCGAGTACCAGGCCCAGGCTTGCGGTTACCCCCAGCAGGCCCGCCAGAATGTACTTGATCACGCGTTTCACAGCTCAGGCCCCATGGAAAAGTGCAGGCGAATTCCCCCTTCATCATCCAGCGCCTTGGCCAGGTCCAGGCGCAGCGGCCCGACCGGCGACACCCAGCGCACGCCAAAACCGACACCGGTCTTGAGGCTTGGCAGCTCCAGGTCGTTGAACGAGTTGCCCTGGTCGACGAAGGTTGCCAGCCGCCACTTCTCGGTCAGTGAATACTGGTACTCGACACTGCCGGCGACCAGATAGCGCCCGCCAATGCGGTCGCCGTCGCTGTTCTTCGGCGACAAGGTCTGGTAGTCATAGCCACGCACGCTCTGGTCGCCACCGGCGAAGAAGCGCAGCGACGGCGGGATGTTGTTCTTGAAGCCATTGGTCGCGCTGCCACCGAACTGCACCCGGCCGAGCAAGCGATGGTCATGGCCAAGCGTGGTCAGGCCCTTGAGCAGCACGTTGCCATGCAGCAGGTTGGTGTCCGAGACCAGCCCTTCCTTGGCTACCTGTACATCGAACTGCAGGCGGTAGCCGTTATGCGGGTCGATGCGGTTGTCACTGCGCAGGAAGGAGTAACTCACCCCCGGCATCAACAGGTTGCTCAGCCCGGAGTCATCACCCAGACGGTACTCCTCGCGCTGGTACTTGAGGGAAATCACCCGCTGCCAGCCGCTTGGCAGCTTGCTGTGCCACTCGGGGCCCACCGTCAGCAGTTTGCTGAGGGTGTCGGTGCCGGCAATCTCTTCGTTCTGGTAGCCACCGGCAAAGCGCAACTTGTCGGTCAGCGGCGGGTCGAGGGGGATGTCGTACCAAAGGCCGACGTTCTGCCGGGGTGCCGACAGTTCGGTTTCCCAGCCGTAGCTATGGCCTTGCGGGTTGACCCAGTGGCGGGTCCAGTTGGCCTTGCCGCGGGGCCCGACGTCGGTCGAGAAGCCCAGGCCCAGGCCCATGGTGCGCGGTTTGCGGGTTTGCAGGCGGACATCCACGGGGATTTCTTCGCCCACGGCGGCGGTGGGCGCCGCATCCACGCGCACGCCTTCGAAGTAGCCGCTCGATTGCAGGTCATTGTTCAGCTCGGCGATCAGTTCCGAGTCGTAAGGTGTACCCGGCTTGAACGAGACCATACGCTGCAGCAGGTCGTCGTCCAGCGGTGTGTCGCCACCGAAGGTGACCGCGCCCAGGTGATAGCGCGGGCCGCTCTGGTAGACCAGTTCGATATCGGCCACACCGGCCTGGGGGTCTACCGCCAGGCGCTGGCGGCTGAAGCGCCCACTGAAGAAGCCGTAGCGCGACGCCTGGTTCTGGATCAGCCGCTTGGCATCTTCGTAATGGCCGTGGTTGAGTTGTTCACCCGCGCGCAGGGCCTTGCTGTCGGGCACGCGGAAAGCCTTCATCTCACTGGCGGGGCCTTCGATGCGTATGGTCACGTTGCGCAGGCGAATCGGCTCGCCAGGGTCGATGGTGATGATCAGTTGCGGGGAACGGTCAGCCTCGCTGGCGGGCTTGACCTCTGTGTCGATCTGCGCCTGGTAGTAGCCAAGTGCCTGCGCGGCTTTGCGCGCCTGCTCCTGGGCGCCGCGACTGAAGCGCAGCAGCGCTTCTTCATCGCGGTCGCCAAGGGTACCGATATAGCCTTCGACATTGGCCTTGAGCGCCTTGTTGGCCGGTTTGACCTTCACCAGCAACTCACTCTGGCCCCATGCTGCGAAACTGGCGACCCAGATAACCAGGCCCCAGGTCAATCTTCCTGAATACGTCATGCGGCGCATGCTACCAGAGCCGGGCGCTCAAGGGAGCCGTCGCGCGGTCCGCTCAGGCAAAAGCAGAATTGGAAGAGACCGGGTTGGGATGGAAGAACACCCTCTCACGGATTGGTCCTACAGCCACCTCGCCAATTTCCTCATAGCCCTGGCGCTGGTAAAAGGCCAGGTAATGCTCGTTGCCGGTGTCCAGCACCACTCCCTGCGTACCAGGGTCGTCTGCACACCAGTCATGCACAGCTTGTAACAATTGCTCGCCGTAGTGCTTGCCCTGGAACTGCGGGTGCACGCCCAGCAGCGGCAGCACATGCACCTCGTCGGTGGGCAGGCAGGTGGCCAGGGCGGCCTGGTAGTCCATGTAGCGGCGCGTACAGCGCAGGCCGGTGCCCATTATCATGCGCAGGCGCCAGGCCCAGCTGTCGGCCACGCCCAGCCGGCGCATCGGCGGCACGATCAGGGCCATGGCGATCAGGCGGTCTTCCACCAGCAGGCCGATGGCGGGCAGTTGCAGGTAGAAGTGCTGGCGTACCCACTCGCGCACCATCACCCGCAGACGCCGCTCGTAGCCTGGGCGCTGAGCCTCGAAGATATAGGCGAAGGTAGGTTCGTGACGGTAGGCGTTGTACAGAAGCGAACGCGCCTCACGGCTGTAGCCGTCATCGAGCAGGCAGACACGGGCCGGAGCGGCAGTGGTTTCGGGCATTGCGGGCAGTCCTCCTGGAATGGGCTCATGGGTGCCTTGGAAAGGACGTTAGCAGCAGGCTGCCGAAGCCGCCATGCTGGTGATGGCAAGCGATGTCGGCTAGCATCGCGCCTTTTACCGGGATCATCTTTCCATGAAGATCGTCTGTTTCAACATCAACGGCCTGCGGGCCCGCCCGCACCAGCTGGCGGCGCTGATCGAAAAGCACCAGCCGGACGTGATCGGCCTGCAGGAAACCAAGGTCAGCGACGATCAGTTCCCGCTGGCCGACGTGCAGGCGCTGGGCTACCACGTGCATTACCACGGCCAGAAAGGCCACTATGGCGTGGCCCTGCTGTCCCGCCAGGCACCGCTGAGCCTGCACAAGGGTTTTGCCAGCGATGAGGAAGACGCTCAGCGCCGCTTCATCTGGGGCACCTTCGCCGATGCCGATGGCAACCCGATCACCATCATGAACGGCTATTTCCCTCAGGGTGAAAGCCGCGACCACCCCACCAAGTTCCCGGCCAAGCAGCGCTTCTACAGCGACCTGCAGGCGCTGCTGGAGGGCCAGTTCCGCAACGACCAGCCACTGCTGGTGATGGGCGACATGAATATCTCGCCGCAGGACTGCGACATCGGCATCGGCCCGGACAATGCCAAGCGCTGGCTCAAGACTGGCAAGTGCAGTTTCCTGCCGGAAGAGCGCGAGTGGATGGAACGCTTGAAGGGCTGGGGCCTGGTGGACAGTTTCCGCCACCTTTACCCGGAAGTGGCCGACCGCTTCAGCTGGTTCGACTACCGCAGCCGCGGTTTCGAGGACGAGCCCAAGCGCGGCCTGCGCATCGACCTGATCATGGCCTCCCAGCACCTGGTGCCGCGGATCAAGGATGCAGGTGTGGACTACGAACTGCGCGGGATGGAAAAGCCGTCGGACCATGCGCCGATCTGGCTGGAATTGAGCTGATCGCCGGGGGCTGCTACGCGGCCCATCGCCGGCAAGCCAGTTCTTGCACCCGTGGGCTGGCTTGCCGGCAAAGGAGCCGGCCCAGCCGCTGGAGAATTTTCAGGGGCGGTGCTCGGTCTGGATATACCGCAACACAGCATCACAGATCATGGCCTTGTGACGCAGCTTGACCTGCTCATCGGACAGGTCGATCTGGAAGATCTCGCCAAAGGTGTGCCGGTTCGAAACCCGGTAGAAGCAGAACGAGCTCATCAGCATGTGCAGGTCGATGACCTCGATGCCGGTGCGGAACACACCTTCCTGCACCCCACGGCGCAAGGTATTGCCCAGAGCCTCGAGCACCAGGCTACTCATTTCGCGAATCGCCGGCGACTGCTTGACGTACTCGCCATAGTGGATGTTTTCGGTGCAGATGATCCGCACGAAATCGACGTTGCGGTCGTGGTGATCGAAGGTGAACTCCACCAGCCGGCGGATCGCCTGCTCGGCCGGCAGCGACTCAAGGTCCAGGCTTTGCTCGGTCTTGCGGATGTCGCCGTACAGCTTGATCAGGCACTCGCAGTACAGCTGCTCCTTGCTGCCGAAGTAGTAGTAGATCATGCGCTTGGAGGTGGCGGTGCGCTCGGCGATGGCGTCGACGCGGGCACCGGCCAGCCCTTGCTGGACGAACTCGTTGATGGCGGCCTGGAGGATGTCCTCGCGCGTTTTCTCGGGGTTGTTCTTGCGCGTCTTGCGCCCCCCTTCGGTTTCAGGCTGGCCGAGGCTGACTACGGAATCACTCATACCCACTCACAGGCTGTTTATTGGAATGAGGGGGATTATCCGCGAGCGCGGCCATGCAGGGAAGCGCGCTGTTGGTCGCAGAACAGGAACGTCGGAGTGCGAAGGCCCTCCACGCTCTCGTCATCGAATGGCCTGCCGGGAGCCTGGCAAGTGAATGTGAAATGGACCAGACGTGAAAAAACAAAAGGATATAAAAATAACAAAACAATCTAACAAAAAGAGATATAAAAATTGAATGCCAAACGCCACCTCCCTAGTCTGGGCGCATCGCTTCCCTCCCCGTTCAAGGAGCAATGCCCATGCCCGCCCGTGTCTTTTCCCCCCTGCGCCGCCTGTTGATCGGCGGCTTGCTGGCCAGTGTCGCCAGTACCCTGTTGCCCTGGTCCCAAGCCCTTGCCGACGAGGCCAGGACCCTGCGCATCGGTTACCAGAAGTTCAACAGCATCAACATCCTCAAGGGCAGCGGTGCCCTGGAGAAGGCCCTGGCGCCGCAAGGCGTGAAAGTCAGCTGGCACGAGTTCGCCGCCGGCCCGCAGTTGCTCGAAGCCTTGAGCACCGGCGCCATCGACCTCGGCCATGCCGCCGACGCACCCTCGGTGTTCGCCCAGGCCGCAGGCAAGCCGGTGGTGTACCTGGCCGCCGAGCAGCCCTACCCACGTGGCATCGGCCTGGTGGTACGTGAGCAGGACAACCTGGCCAGCGTGCAAGACCTCAAGGGCAAGCGCGTGGCCACCGGCCGCGGCTGGAACGCCCAGTACCTGCTGGCCGTTGCCCTGGAACAGGCCGGCCTCAGCTACCAGGACATCACCCCGGCCTACGTCAACAACGCCGCCGATGCCGTGGCTGCCCTGCAATCGGGCAGTGTCCAGGCCGTGACCCTGTGGGACCCGTTCCTCGCCGCGGCAGAAAGCCAGCCGGGCCTGAAGAACCTGCGCGACGGCAGCGGCCTGTCCAACAACCGCACCTTCTACCTGTCCACCGCCAGCTTCGCCGACCAGCATCGCGCCTTGCTGAAGACCTTCTTCGCAGAGCTGGCCAAGGTCAGCCAATGGGCCAACGCCAAGCCTGCGGAAGTCGCCGCACTGCTGGCCCCGCAACTCGGGATCAACGCCAACGTGCTGCAAGCGGCCAGCGAGCGGCGCAACTACAATGCCGTGGCCATCACCCCAGAGATCGTTGCCGAGCAACAAAAGCTGGCCGACACCTTCCAGGGCCTGGGCCTGATTCCACGCAAGCTGCAGGTGGCCGACGCGGTCTACCCGGCTTCCGTATTGCCTTGAGCGGAGCGCGCCCACCATGCCCCGCCCGATTCGCTTCAACGCCTTCAGCATGAATGCCGCCAGCCACCAGTCCCCCGGCCTGTGGCGCCACCCGCGCAACACCAGCGTGGCCTTCAACCGCCTGGGCTACTGGACCGACCTGGCCCGCCTGCTCGAACGCGGCTTGTTCGATGCCCTGTTCATCGCCGATGTGCTGGGCATCTACGACGTCTACCAGGGCGGCCCCGAAGCCGCCCTGCGCGGTGGCGTGCAGGTGCCGGTCAACGACCCGCTGCTGCTGGTGCCGGCCATGGCCGGGGTTACCGAGCACCTGGGCTTCGGCGTCACCTTCTCGCTCACCTACGAACACCCCTACCCGTTCGCCCGGCGCATGTCGACGCTCGACCACCTGAGCAATGGCCGGGTCGGCTGGAACATCGTCACCGGCTACCTCGACAGCGCCGCGCGCAACCTGGGCCTGGCGCGCCAGTTGGGCCACGACCAGCGCTATGACCTGGCCGAGGAATACCTGCAGGTGCTGTACAAGCTATGGGAGAAAAGCTGGGACGACGATGCGGTGCTGCTGGAGCGTGACAGCGGGCGCTATATCGAACCCGCCCGGGTGCACTCCATCAACCATGTGGGCGAGCACTTCCAGGTGCCGGGGATGCACCTGTGCCAACCTTCGCCGCAACGCACGCCTGTGCTGTTCCAGGCCGGTGCTTCGGCACGCGGCCAGCAGTTCGCGGCGCGGCACGCCGAATGCGTGTTCATCAGCGGGCCGACGCCCACAGTACTGCGCCGCTACGCCGACGGCATCCGCCAGGCCAGCGAGGTGGCCGGGCGTGGCCGGGACGAGGTGCTGATCTACGCCCAGGCGCTGTTGATCGTCGCCCCCACCCGGGAGGAGGCCGAAGCGCGCTTCGCCGAATACCGCCGTTATGTCGACCTGGACGCCGCCCTGGCACTGCTGTCGGGCTGGACCGGCATCGACTTTGCCGGCCTCGACCCCGATGCGCCCATCGAATACGTCGAGAACGATGCCGGCCGCGCAGCCCTGGCCGCCTTTACCGCCGCCGACCCGAACCGCCGCTGGACCGTGCGCGAGGCTGCCGAGTTCGTCGGCCTGGGCGGCCGTGGCCCGGTGCTGGTGGGTGCTGCCAGCGAGGTGGCCGACCAGCTGGAAAGCTGGCTGGACCAGACCGGCATCGATGGCTTCAACCTGACCTACGCAGTGCAACCAGACGACCTGGCAAATGTGGTCGAGCTGCTGGTGCCGGAGTTGCAACGCCGTGGCCGCTACCCGCTGAGTTATGCCGAAGGCACCTTGCGCCACAAGCTGTTCGGCCAGGGCGACCGCTTGCCGGAAGGGCACGCTGGCCGGCAGATTCGCATTCAGCCTGCAAATACCGGGTATTCCAACATTTAATTTGTGGATGGCACGCACTCGACCCTATTCTGTCGCCACATCCCCTGCGCCGCACCGGCCGGTGCGGTTCACGGCATGGGGAGAGAACAACAAGTCGAGATCGTCCATGTCGAACCATTCGTACTTCGCCCCCCACGGTGGGCACCCGGCTCAGACCGAGCTGCTGACTGACCGTGCCATGTTCACCGAAGCCTATGCCGTCATCCCCAAGGGCGTGATGCGTGACATCGTCACCAGCCACCTGCCGTTCTGGGACAAGATGCGCATGTGGGTCATCGCCCGCCCGCTGACCGGTTTTGCCGAAACCTTCTCCCAGTACATCGTCGAAGTGGCCCCGGAAGGCGGCAGCGAACGCCCTGAGCTGGACCCGAACGCTGAAGCCGTGGTGTTCATCGTCGAAGGCGAACTGGACATCACCGTCGAAGGCAAGCACCACACCCTGGTACCGGGCGGCTACGCCTTCCTGGCCCCGGGCGCCGAGTGGAGCCTGCGCAACAACAGCAAGTCCAACGTCACCTTCCACTGGCTGCGCAAGCACTACCAGAAGGTCGAAGGCCTGGACGTTCCCGAGTCGTTCGTCACCCACCGTGACAACGCCACCGTCATCGAGATGCCGGGCACCGAAGGCCGCTGGGTCACCACCCGCTTCGTCGACATGGCCGACATGCGCCACGACATGCACGTGAACATCGTCACCTTCCAGCCGGGCGGCGTGATCCCGTTCGCCGAGACCCACGTGATGGAACACGGCCTGTACGTGCTGGAAGGCAAGGCGGTGTACCGCCTGAACCAGGACTGGGTCGAAGTGGAAGCCGGCGACTTCATGTGGCTGCGCGCCTTCTGCCCGCAAGCCTGCTACGCCGGCGGCCCAGGCAAGTTCAGCTACCTGCTGTACAAGGACGTGAACCGTCATGTGCACCTGACGCTCAACCCTAAGCGTTGATGCATTGGGGGCGCTCTGCGCCCCTTTCGCGACACAAGGCCGCTCCCACAAAAGTACGGTGTACCCCGAACCCTGTGGCAGCGGCCTTGTGTCGCGAAAGGGCTGCAAGGCAGCCCCAGTAGCCGCATACTGAAAATCCTGCCCCCGTGCGGTACCAGCCATGAACCGCTGCCTGCTGCTCACCGCCCTGCTGTTCTGCACCCCCGCCCCAGCCGCCGATGACTGGAACCTGGCCTACGACCGCGAAGGCATCCGCGTTTACCTGAGCGCCGCCCCCGACTCGCCCTACCAGCAATTCCGTGGTGTCAGCACCATGAAAGCCAGCGTTCGCACGCTCACCGACCTGCAGGAGAACCTGCGGGTGGCCTGCAAGTGGCTGTACGCCTGTGCCGAGATGCGCTTGCTGGATGTGCAGGGCGAAAACACCTGGGTGTACCTGACCACCAACCTGCCGTGGCCGACGATGCCGCGGGACATCGTGCTGAAGGTCACCACCGAACGCCTGGACGACGGCACGATGCTGCGCCACCTGAGCGCCGAGCCAGACAGGATCCCCAAGGTAGATGGGCTGATCCGTGTGCAGCAGCTCAACGGCGAGTGGCGGATGAAACCGCTGGGTGAGCGCAGGACCGAGGTGACTTACCAGCTGCAAGCCGACCCTGCCGGGGATGTGCCGGGGTGGCTGGCCAACCGGTTTGTGGTGGATGCGCCAGTGGTGACGTTGCGGACCCTGCGAGCGGTGGCCGAGCGCCAGCCCTAGAGGGCATTGAAAACCTGCACCGGCCTCAACCCTGTCAGATCCCGCCACCCGCAAGCAATTGCGTCATCACCTCGGCCAGCGCCTTGACCATCACATCCGCCGTCGGCCGGTGGACGATGACGATTTCATAGCTGTCGACCTCAGGTAGCCCCTGCTCCGCACCGAGCACCCGATGCTCGCCGGTCGCCGCCCGTGGCGGCAGCAGGCTGATGCCCATACCATCGGCGACCGCTGCCTGGATGCCGCTGAGGCTGGAACTGGTGAAGCTGATGCGCCAACGCCGGCCCATGCCTTCGATGGCGGTAATCATGTCGTCGCGGTACAGGCCGCGGGGCGGGAAGGTCACCAGCGGGATCGGGTCCAGTTCGAAGGCGGGCGTGCGCGCGCTGTCGATCCACTGCAGGCGCTCGGGCCAGCAGGCCACGCCTTCGCGGCTGTTGCGCCGCTGCTTGAGCAACACCAGGTCGAGCTCACCGTTGTCGTAGGCCTGGCTGAGGTCGCGGCACAGGCCGCTGGTCACTTCCAGCTTCACCTGCGGGTGCAGCCGGCTGAACGCCGACAACGCATTGGTGGTACGCCCACCCACGAAGTCCTCGGGCACGCCAAGGCGCACGGTCATACCAACCATCGCCCCGGCCAAGGCTTCGAGCATCTGGTCGTTGAGGGCCAGCATGTGCCGGGCATAGCCGAGCAGGGTCTGCCCGGCGTCGGTCGGCAGCACGTCGCGATTGCCACGCACCAGCAGCCGGTGGCCAACCATATCCTCCAGGCGGCGCACCTTCTGGCTGATGGTCGATTGGGTGGAGTGCAGGCGCGCAGCAGCCGTGGTGAAGCTGCCGCAATCGGCCACCACGACAATGGCACGCAGCAGGTCGAGGTCGAACAGGGCCCTATTCGATTTCACGCTGATTGACATCTTGGTATTCAACTTTTGAATGGCTAGACTGACTTCTATCACGCCACCTGCTGCACCGCAACGCACACCGCTAGTCGCCGACTGCCACGCCTTCGCGCCGAGGGTCGGCACCACCCGACCAACCCTCGCCACTGCGCTGGATGATCTGCATGCCACTGGTCATGATCATCGGCGTCACCTCATGCCCCCAGGCTGCCAACTGCCGGATCAGTGCAGGGCTGGCCAAACCCGCCTCTACTTCGGTGCCGGCATTGCGGCTGCCGAAGTTGGGCAGGCCGGCGGCCTGCTGCGGGTCGAGCTGCCAATCCAGCAGGCCGATCAGCGCCTTGTTCACGTAGCCGATGATCTGCGAGCCGCCGGGCGAGCCCAGGCTGGCCACCAGCTCTCCGGAAGCTTGCGAGAACACCAGGGTCGGCGCCATGGCCGACAGCGGCCGCTTGCCCGGTTGCACCCGGTTGGCCACGGGCTTGCCTTGTTCCCGGGGGATGAACGAGAAGTCGGTCAGGTGGTTGTTGAGCAAGAAGCCCTTGACCATCAGGTGCGAGCCGAACGCTGCTTCCACCGAAGTGGTCATGGCCAGGGCCTGGCCGCGGTCATCCACCGCGCTGAGGTGCGAGGTGGAAATGCGCAGCGGCGAGCGGTCAGGCGCCAGGGCCAGGTCGGCCCCCTGCGGCTGGCCCGGGCGGGCGCGTTTCATGCTGTACTCGCCGACCTGCGCCGCGCGGCTGGCCAGGTATGTGGAGTCGGTCAGGGCCTTGAGCGGCACCGGCACGTAATCGCTGTCGGCCAGGTACTGGGCGCGGTCGGCATAGGCCAGGCGCTCGGCCTCGGCAACTAGATGCACGGCCAGCGGCGGGGCTTCCAGCCCGGCAACGGTCGAAGTGCGCAGCGGCCGCATGGCGGCAAGGTCGCGCTGTGGCGAAGCCCGCTGCAGTGCCTCCAGGATGCCCAGGGTCTGCAGCACCGTCACCCCGCCCGACGATGGCGGTGGCATGCCACAGATGCGCCAGGCCTTGTAGGGGCCACACAGCGGCTCGCGCACTTTGGCTCGGTACTGCTGCATATCCTGCAGCGACAGGTAGCCGGCATTGGCATGGCTGCGCACCTTGGCGACGATGGCTTCGGCGATCTCGCCGCTGTAGAACACCTCGGGGCCTTGCTCGGCAATCTGCTCGAAGGTTTGCGCAAGCTCGGGGTTGCGCAAGGTAGTCCCCACCGCCAGTGGCTTGCCCTGTTCATCCAGGAAGTAACGGGCCATGGCGGGTGAGCGGGCAATGAACGGGTCGCCCGCCACCAGGGTGTGAAGGCGTTCGGAAACCGCGAAACCGTTGCGCGCCAGCGCAATGGCCGGGGCGAACAGGTCGCGCCAGGGCAGCTTGCCGTGCTGCTCATGGGCCAGCTTCAGGACACGCAGAACCCCTGGTACGCCCACCGAGCGCCCGCCGATCTGCGCCGTCCTGAACGGCATCGGTGAACCATCGGCTTGCAGGAACAGGTTTTCCGTTACCGCCGCCGGGGCTGCCTCGCGGCCATCGAAGGCCTGCACGCGCTGGCCGTCCCAGTAGAGGATGAACGCCCCGCCGCCAATACCGCTGGATTGCGGTTCGACCAGGGTCAGCACCATCTGCATGGCGATGGCCGCGTCGATGGCGCTGCCACCGGCACGCAGCATCGCCCGCCCCGCTTCGCTGGCCAGCGGGTTGGCAGCTGCGGCCATGTGCCGGCTGGCATGCACCGGCTGCAGGCCAGTGCGGTAGCCGGAGGCCAGTTCCGGTGGCGCGGGCAGCACCTGGTCGGCACAGGCCCAGCCACTGGCAGCTACCAGGCACAAGGCGCCCATCAGGGGGGTGGAGAATTTCATCGTCGTGCTTCCTGCCACTACCTGTTCAGCAAGGCACTGTCAGTCATGCGCAGACTTAACTCAAGCCCTGGCGCGTTTGGCAAGGGTGCATGGCACGGGCTACGCCCGTGATCGCCGGCAAGCCAGCTCCCACCTCGACCGCATCGACCTCAAGCGTTGCGCGGTCCCTGGAACTCAGGCCACTTCTTCGAACGGCAGCCCTACATAGTTCTCGGCAATGTTCACCAGCCCCGCCGGCGAGGTCAGGAAGTACTCGCGGTCGGCCTCCTGCATCTTCTGGTCCCAGGCGTCCTTGTGGCTGCCGAAGTCATGCAGCAGCTGGGTCATGAACCAGCTGAAGCGCTCGCCTTTCCACACTCGGCGCAGGGCCAGCGGCGAATACTGCTGCAACAGGTCGGTGCGCCCTTCGCGATACACCTTGACCAGGATCCGGTACAGGTAGTTGACATCCGATGCCGCCAGGTTCAGGCCCTTGGCGCCGGTCGGCGGGACGATATGTGCGGCGTCACCGACCAGGAACAGGTGGCCATACTGCATCGGCTCGACCACCAGGCTGCGCAGCGGCGCGATGCTCTTTTCCAGGGCCGGGCCGGTGACCAGGCGCGCAGCCACGTCTTCGGGCAAGCGTGCCTTCAGCTCCGCCCAGAAGCGCTCGTCGGGCCACGCCTCCACCTGCTCGTCCAGCGGCACCTGCAGGTAGTAGCGGCTACGGGTGTGCGAACGCTGGCTGCACAGCACGAAACCGCGTTCGTGGTGGGCGTAAATAAGTTCGTGGTTGACCGGTGGCGTGTCTGACAGCATGCCCAGCCAGCCAAACGGGTAGACCCGCTCGTACTGCTTGAGGATGCCCTCGGGGATGCTTTGCCGCGAGACACCGTGGAAGCCGTCACAACCGGCAATGTAGTCGCAGTCCACGCGGTGCATCTGGCCGTCTTTTTCGTAGGTCAGGTAGGGCTGTTCGCCCTTGAGTTCGTGCGGCTGGACATTGCTTGCCGAATAGATGATCGGCGCGCCGCTGGCTTCACGTGCTTGCATCAGGTCACGGGTGACTTCGGTCTGGCCGTATACCATCACCGTCTTGCCACCGGTCAGGGCCTTGAGGTCCAGGCGTTGGCGGCGCCCGCCGACCAGCAGTTCGACACCCTCGTGTACCAGGCCTTCACGGTCCATGCGCTCGGCCACACCGGCTTCACGCAGCAGGTCGACCGTGCCTTGCTCCAGTACCCCGGCACGGATGCGGCCAAGCACGTATTCGGGCGTCTGGCGTTCGACGATGACGGTATCGATACCGGCCTTGTGCAGCAGTTGGCCCAGCAGCAGGCCAGACGGACCTGCACCAATAATTGCGACCTGAGTTTTCATTGTTGTTGTCTCTGTGCGGACGATGCCGGCCCTGGACTGGCAGTGGGGCGGCATCTGCTGTTATGGTTTGCCTTTGCATTTTTACTGGCAAAAACAGCCATTGAAGTGTGCTATTCCATGCATAACCTGCACTTTTACAAAAAACGTTCGATTAACGGACAGGCCTGCACGCATGAAATCCACCCTCCCCGGCGTCCCCTTGTTCAAGCTGTATGGCGAAAACCAGGCCTGGCCCGGCACCGACCTGCTGCATTGCGAGTCGATCCCGGCGCGTAGCCGTTTGCATCACTGGGAAATCAAGCCGCACCAGCACGCCGAGCTGTTCCAGTTGCTGTATGTGCAACGCGGCCGGGCCGAGGTGGAGATCGAGGGGGTGCGCAGCGCCATCAGCGAAGCGGCAATCCAGGTGGTACCGCCGATGACCGTGCACGGCTTTCGCTTCAGCGCCGATATCCAGGGGCATGTGCTGACCTTTGGCACGGCACTGGTGGCAAACCTGGAGCAGCGCCTGGGCGCGCCGCTGGCGGTACTGGCGAAGGCGGCGTGTTACCCGCTGGGCCGGGACCGGGTGCATCTGCGCAGCCTGATCGACACCCTGCAGCAGGAGTACCAGGGCAACGCCCCGGCGCGGGCGGCCTTGCTCGAAGCACTGGTGACGGCGCTGATGGTGTGGATCAGCCGCCGCCAGCAGCTGGTGCAGGTACCGCGCAACCGCGATGAACGTGACCGCCAGTTGCTGGGGCAGTACCTGCGCCTGGTCGAGGCGCATTACCGTGAGCACCTGTCGGTGGAGGATTTTGCCGCGCGGTTGAATATTCCGAGTTTGCAGTTGAACCAGCTGTGCCGGGCACTGAGTGGGCAGACCGCGCTGCAGGTGGTGCACCAGCGGTTGCTGCTGGAGGCTCGGCGCAACCTGATCTATACGCGGATGAGCATCGGGCAGTTGTCGGATAGCCTGGGGTTTACCGACCCGACGTATTTTGCCCGGTGGTTCAAGCGGTTGACTGGGCAGACGCCGAATGGGTATCGCAGGTCGGGGTTGTCTGAGTAATTTTTTCGCCTGTGCAGGCCTCTTCGCGGGTAAACCCGCTCCTACAGGGGAGCGGGTTTACCCGCGAAGAGGCCTGCACAGGCAACACACATTCCGCGCCTCTTGCTTGACGTATACGTCAACCTGCCCTCAGGATACCCGCATACACCACGCCGAGCCCCAGCATGAGCACCCAGACCTACAGCATCTCCGACCTGTCCCGCGAACTGGACATCACCACCCGCGCCATCCGCTTCTATGAGGAACAGGGCCTGCTGAGCCCCGAGCGCCGTGGCCTGGAGCGTATCTATTCAGCGCGTGACAAGGTCAGCCTGAAGCTCATCCTGCGCGGCAAGCGCATCGGCTTTTCGCTGGCCGAATGCCGCGAGCTGATCGAGCTGTACGATCCCTCCAGCGGCAACCTCAAGCAGCTCAACAGCATGCTGGCGAAAATCGCCGAGCGCCGCGCCCAGCTGGAACAGCAGATGCTCGACATCCACCAGATGCAGCTGGAGCTGGACACCGCCCAGGAGCGCTGCGAACAAGCCCTGGCCGCCACCCTGAACAACAAAGACAACCGCTGAACGCCACAGGAAACCCGCCATGTCCTTGCCCAAACACGTCCGCCTGGTCGAAGTAGGCCCCCGCGACGGCCTGCAGAACGAAGCCCAGCCCATCAGCGTCGCCGACAAGGTGCGCCTGGTGGACGACCTCACCGAAGCGGGCCTGGCCTATATCGAAGTGGGCAGTTTCGTCTCGCCCAAGTGGGTACCACAGATGGCCGGCTCCGCCGAAGTGTTCGCCGGCATCCAGCAGCGCCCGGGTGTCACCTATGCGGCGCTGGCCCCCAACCTGCGCGGTTTCGAGGACGCCCTGGCCGCCGGCGTGAAGGAAGTGGCGGTGTTCGCGGCCGCCTCCGAAGCCTTCTCGCAACGCAACATCAACTGCTCGATCAGCGACAGCCTCAAGCGCTTCGAGCCGATCATGGAAGCCGCGCGCAACCACGGTGTGCGCGTGCGCGGCTATGTGTCGTGCGTGCTCGGCTGCCCCTATGAAGGCAAGGTCAGCGCCGAGCAGGTCGCCCCGGTGGCCCGTGCCCTGCACGACATGGGCTGCTACGAGGTATCGCTGGGCGACACCATCGGCACCGGCACCGCCGGCGAAACCCGGCGCCTGTTCGAGGTGGTCGCGGCGCAGGTACCGCGCGAGCAACTGGCCGGGCACTTCCACGATACCTATGGCCAGGCCCTGGCCAACGTGTATGCCAGCCTGCTCGAAGGCATCAGCGTGTTCGACAGCTCGGTGGCCGGGCTGGGCGGCTGCCCCTATGCCAAAGGCGCTACCGGCAATATCGCCAGTGAAGACGTGGTGTACCTGCTGCAGGGGCTGGGCATTGAAACCGGCATCGACCTGGACCTGCTGATCGCCGCCGGCCGCCGCATCAGCAGCGTGCTGGGCCGCGACAACGGGTCGCGGGTAGCGCGGGCGCGCAGCGCGCAATAAGTCATACGGGTGTCACATTGGTGTGGGTGAAGTGTTACCGCCCCCACGTTTTGCAGCAAAAAATCGGGTAACAGGGAAACAAATCGGCAGAATTTCAGGCCGTTCGATTTCGACTGAAATCGCCAAGTGCTTGATTTTAAAGGTTTTTCAAAAGTTGGCACGCACCCTGCTATATCTCTGGCACAACAACAAAAAGAATGTGACACCCAATAAAAACAACAGGTAACGGCTCTGACATAACAAGAACAACACGGCAGAGGCGTAGCAAGCAGATTTTTTTGGAGTCGACACGCTTTTCAGGGGTACGCCCCGCGGTCTGGCACAGAACAATAAAACTACCTCCAGGTAGCGGCAGCCAGGTTCGGATCAGCAATGATGAAGGCAGGTCAGCGCTCAAAAAAATACGTTTGCTCTTGACCCCGCATGGGGGTCGCCCGCAACACCAGGACAGGCTGACAAAAACAACAACAGGCCGGTCCCAATAATAAAAAAAGAGCAGGCAACAACGCTTTGAGGGGAGCTTCGGCTCCCCTCAGTGCTTCCTGCCCTCTTCCTCCTCCTGCTTTCCCTCATCCTGCCCTTCGAGCTTGTCCACCAGCAACGGCATCGTGCCCAGCACCAGCAGGGCCAGTATCGTGCTGATCAACGCCGTGGCTTCGCGGCCCATGCCGGCTGCCGTACCGATGGCGGCGGTCATCCACAACCCGGCGGCAGTGGTCAGGCCCTTCACATGGCTGGCGTCCTGGCCGTTACCCTTGAGAATGGTGCCGGCACCCAGAAAACCGATACCGGCAACAATACCTTGGATAACGCGACTCAGCGCTTGCTCGTCGGCCCCGGCCATGCTCGGTGCCAGCACGAACAGCGCGGCGCCCAGCGAAACCAGCATATGCGTACGCACCCCGGCGGCCTTGCCCTTGTGCTCGCGCTCGAAGCCCAGCACAGCGCCAAGCAGGGCTGCCATCAGCAGGCGTACGAGGATTTGCGTGACCTCGCGCTCGTCAGTGATATCGGCGAATTCGGCCTGAATTGCTTGCCAGATGAGGTCCATTGCTTTCTTCCCATGCTGAGCATTGTGTTGTCAGGCCCGGCCTCTTCGCGGGTAAAACCGCTCCCACAGGGTTTGCACAGGTTTCAATGCAGTGCAGTACCTGTAGGAGCGGGTTTACCCGCGAAGAGGCCGGGCCTGCCATCTGCAAGGGTTGACCTCCGGGTAAATGACAAAGTGCCGCTCAGCTTCCGGATGCAGCAACCCGCCCCGCCCTGTGGTCCACCCCTGTAACCCCCAGGAGGACCACTCCATGCCCATTGAAATCGACGAAACCACCCGCCGCTGCACCCTGATCGCCGAAGACCTGCGCCTCGAGGGTGATGGCCCGTCCATCGAAATCGTCACCGACGAACAGCTGCGCATGTCCGTGGCCCTGCTCGCCGGCCAGCGTGTGCCCATCACCGAAGCCGAGGCCGATGCACTGACCGTGGCGGGTGCGGTGGATAGCCGCAGGCATCTGAAGGCCAGCACGCCAGGCTCGGTAATCTGAGGCCTGGCGGGGCCTGCCGGGAAATCTGATACGGTTTTTATCGCAAAATCTGAGCCTGTGCTGATAACAGCCTCAGGGCCATAGTGCTCATGCCTGATCGAGGCCTGATGAGCACCGAGCCATGAACGATAGAATCCCTTTTACAGAGATCGCCACCGCCCCAGCCAGCCCCCAGCCACGCCGCGCCGACAATGGCATCCATACCCGCAGCTTCACCGGGCTGTACCGCAACCTGCGCATCGGCTTCGCCGGCACCCTGTTCGTGCTGTTCTTCGGCACCGCCTGGCTGAACTGGAACGGCCGCCAGGCCGTGCTGTGGGACCTGGGCAACAGCAAATTCCACATCTTCGGCGCCACCTTCTGGCCGCAGGACTTCATCCTGCTGTCGGCGCTGCTGATCATCTGCGCCTTCGGCCTGTTCGCCATCACCGTGTATGCCGGCCGCGTGTGGTGCGGCTACAGCTGCCCGCAAAGCACCTGGACCTGGCTGTTCATGTGGTGTGAAAAGGTCACCGAGGGCGACCGCAACCAGCGCATCAAGCTGGCCGCCGCGCCCTGGAGCCTGAACAAACTGGCCCGGCGCACGCTGAAGCACAGCCTGTGGCTGGCCATTGGCGTGCTCACCGGGTTGACCTTCGTCGGCTACTTCACCCCGATCCGCCCACTGGCCGCGGAACTGTTCACCTTGCAACTGGGCGGCGTCGCGCTGTTCTGGGTGCTGTTCTTCACCGCCGCCACCTACATCAATGCCGGCTTGCTGCGCGAAGCGGTGTGCCTGCACATGTGCCCCTATGCACGCTTCCAGAGCGTGATGTTCGACAAGGACACCCTGGCGGTCGCCTATGACCCGCGTCGCGGCGAAGCCCGTGGCCCACGCAAGAAAGGCAGTGACCTCCGCGCCCAGGGCCTGGGCGACTGCATCGACTGCACCTTGTGCGTGCAGGTGTGCCCCACCGGCATCGATATCCGCGACGGCCTGCAAATGGCGTGCATCGGTTGTGCGGCGTGCATCGATGCCTGTGACGGGGTAATGGACAAGATGGGCTACGCCCGTGGCCTGATCGGCTACAAGTCCGAACGCAGCCTGCAAGGTGGCACCACCCATTGGCTGCGCCCACGCCTGCTGGGCTACGCCGCCGCGCTTGGGGTGATGATCGCGGCACTGGTGGTGGCCTTGCAGCTGCGCCCGATGGTGTCGCTGGACGTGATCAAGGACCGCGGCCTGTTCCGCGAGAATGCCCAGGGCCAGATCGAGAACATCTACCTGCTCAAGGTCATCAACAAGACCGAAAGCACCCGGCACTATGAGCTGCGCCTGCTGGACGCCGACGGCTTCAGCCTGCAGGGCAAGACCTCCTTCGTGATCCCGGCCGGTGAAATGAGTGAACTGCCGGTGTCGGTGGCGATGCTCGCCGAGCGCCCGGCCAGCAGCTCGCAGACGCTGAGCTTCGAAATCAGCGAGCGCGACGACCCCGCCATCCGCAGCGTGGCCCACAGCCGCTTCGTCGCGCCGATGAACCGTTGATCCCTTACACTGATTCCACCTTGCCTGCCAGGCTTCGACAGAAGGCCAGAATGAAACGCTACGAACGCTTTGCCGACGACATCGCCGAACTGATCCGCTCTGGGGTGCTGGGCCCCGGCCAGCGCGTGCCCTCGGTGCGCTATGCCAGCCAGACCCACGGGGTCAGCCCGTCCACCGTGTTCCAGGCCTACTACCTGCTGGAGCGGCGCGGGCTGATCCGCGCCCGACCGCGCTCGGGCTATTTCGTCAACGCCCACGCCCCGCGCCAGTTCAGCGAGCCGCAGGCATTGCAGCCGGTCAGCGAGTCCACCGATGTCGACGTCAGCGCGCTGGTGTTCTCGATTCTCGACTCGATCAAGGACCCCAACACCGTGCCGTTCGGCTCGGCCTTCCCCAGCCCCGAGCTGTTTCCGCTGCAACGCCTGTCGCGCTCGCTGGCCAGCGCCAGCCGCAGCATGGACCCGCGCATGGTGGTGACCGACCTGTCACCCGGCAACCCGCAGCTGCGCCGGCAGATTGCCCTGCGCTACATGGTTGGCGGGCTGATGCTGCCAATGGAGGAGTTGCTGATCACCAACGGCGCGCTGGAAGCCCTGAACCTGTGCCTGCAGGCCGTCACCCAGCCCGGTGACCTGGTGGCCATCGAAGCCCCCGCCTTCTATGCCTGCCTGCAGGTACTGGAGCGTCTCAAGCTCAAGGCCGTGGAAATTCCTGTGCACCCGCGCGAAGGCATGGACCTGGGCGTGCTGGCACAGACGCTGGAAAAGCACCCGGTCAAGGCCGTGTGGTGCATGACCAACTTCCAGAACCCCGTGGGCGCCAGCATGCCGGAGGCGAAAAAGCAGGCACTGGTGGAGCTGCTGGCGCGTCATCAGGTGCCATTGATCGAAGACGACGTTTACGCCGAACTGTACTACGCGCAACAGGCACCCAAACCGGCCAAGGCCTTCGACACCCAGGGGCTGGTGATGCACTGCGGCTCGTTCGCCAAGAGCCTGGCACCTGGCTACCGTATCGGCTGGGTAGCAGCCGGGCGCTTTGCACAGAAGATCGAGCGGCTCAAGCTGATGACCTCGCTGTGCGCCTCGATGCCGGCCCAGGCGGCCATCGCCGACTACCTGCAGCACGGCGGCTACGACCGCCACCTGCGCAAGCTGCGCTATGCCCTGGAAGGCCAGCAGGCCAACATGCTGGCGGCCATCGCCCGGCACTTTCCGGCGCAGACGCGGGTCAGCCAACCGTCCGGCGGCTACTTCCTGTGGCTGGAGCTGCCCGAACAGATGGACGCCCTCAAGCTGTTCCACATGGCCTTGGCCCAAGGCATCAGCATCGCCCCCGGGCCGATCTTCTCGCCCACCCGGCGCTTCGGCAACTGCATCCGCCTGAACTACGGCAGCCCCTGGCATGAGGATGCCGAACGGGCCATGGAAACCCTGGGGTGGATCATCCGCTCGTTCTGATGACTGGCGCCCCGGCAGGCGGCTATAGTTGCTTGATCCGCTCACCGGGCCCTCGCCATGCAAGCAGACTCGCTCCCGTTATTGGCACAACTGCAAGCGCGTGTCGCAGAACTGGAAGCTCGCCTGGCAGAGCGCGACGATACTGCACAGGCCCATATCCAGCTACTGGGCGAACTGCTCGACAACAGCCTGGCCAACGTGTTTGCCGCCGACAGCGAGATGCGCCTGGTCGCGATCAACCGCACGGCCCGGGAAACCTTCGAGCATTACCGGGGCTTCGTGCCGCAGATCGGCGATTACGTGCCACAAATTCTGCTCAACCAGCCTGACATCATGGGCCGCCTGGCACCGGTGTGGCCACGCGTGCTGGCCGGCGAAGCCTTCATCGACACTATCTCACTCGGCCCCTCCGACGCCCCCCGCCATTACGAAATCCGCTATCACCCATTGCTCGATGCGCAACAGCAAGTCCAGGGCGGGTACCTGTTCGCCTATGACATCACCGAGCGCATGGCCGAGCAGGAACGCCTGCGCCAGGCCGAAGAGGCCCTGCGCAAGTCGCAGAAAATGGAGGCGGTCGGCCAGTTGACCGGCGGCATCGCCCACGACTTCAACAACTTGCTGGGTAGCCTGCTTGGCGCGCTGGAGCTTGCAGAGCAGCGCCTGGGCGAGCAACGCCTTGCCGACACCGCCCGCATGCTCGGGCTCGGCCGCAGCAACGCAATGCGCGCCACAGCCCTGGTGCAGCGGTTGCTGGCTTTTTCGCGCCAACAGACGCTGATGCCACAAGCGGTGGATGTGCAACGCCTGGTCGCCGACATGCATGACCTGATCCGCAGCTCGACCGGCCCGCACATTGACTACCAGGACCGGACGCGGGCCGCGCAATGGTCGATCCGCATCGACCCGCAACAGCTGGAGAACACCCTGCTCAACCTGTGCATCAATGCCCGTGACGCCATGCCGCTGGGCGGCACCTTGCGCATCGGTTGTGAAAACGCCGATCTCGCAGCGGCCGAGGCCAAGCGCCTGGACCTGCCGACGGGGCACTATCTGCACATTCGTGTCGAGGACACCGGCGTGGGCATGCCCAGTGAGGTGCTGCAACACGCTCTCGAGCCCTTCTTCACCACCAAGCCGCTGGGCCAGGGCACTGGCTTGGGATTGTCCATGGCCTATGGCTTTGTTCGCCAGTCCGGGGGGCAATTGCTGATCGACAGCGTCACCGGGCAAGGCACTTGCGTTCACCTGTACCTGCCCCGTGACCAGAGCGCTTGCGCAACCGGCCACGGCGAGCCAGCCACATCCGCCACCGCGACGGTGCAGCCGCGGATGCACCGGATCATGCTGGTGGCGGACCAACCGGCCCTGCGCCTGGTACTGGTCGAAGTGCTGACGGAACTGGGCTATCAGGTGCAGGCTTTCGAGAGTGGCCACCGGGCTCTGGAATCGTTGCAGAAAGGGCCGCCACCGGACCTGCTGATCACCGATGTCGGCCTGCCTGGGCGACTCGACGGTTACCAGCTTGCAGAGGCCTGCCAGGACCTTGTGGCGGATGCCCCGGTATTGCTGATTACCGGCTACGAGACTGCCGAAACGGTGCACTGTGCCCGGCCCGGCAGGCGCACCGAACTGCTGCACAAACCCCTCGACCTGAACACCCTCGGCGAACGGATCGAGCGGCTGCTGGGCATTGCGTCACACCCGCGTTGACTGGCTATTCGCCTGTTGCCGAACGCGCTAAAGTCTGGGCTTCATCCACTGTCGGACGTCGGCATGCCCTCCCGCGACCTGCTTTCACTGCGCCAACAAGTCGAAGCCCTGCAGCAACAGAACGCGCTGCTGGAAGCCCGCCTGGCAAGCCATCAGCAACACGATCAGGACTTCTACCGCTCGCTCTTCGACACCATGGACGAAGGCTTCTGCATCATCGAGTTCTTCGACGGCCCGCACGGCCCACTGAGCGACTATGTGCATGTGCTGGCCAATGCGGCCTATGCCAAGCACGCCGGCATCCCCAACGTGGTCGGGCAGAAACTGCGCGAGATGGTGCCCGATGAGGCCGACGATTGGGTCGCCCGTTATGGCGCGGTGCTGCGCACGGGCGAGCCGCTGCATTTCGAGCAGGAACTGGTCGCCACCGGCCATGTGTTGTCGGTGACCACCTTCCGCGTAGAGCCTGCCGAAAAGCGCCAGGTGGCGGTACTGTTCAAGGACGTCACTGCACGCCGACGGGCAGAGCAGGCCCTGCAGCGCCTGAACGAGGAACTGGAACAACGGGTGAATGCGGCACTGGCAGAACAGGCCAAGGCCGAGGAAGCCCTGCGCCAGGCACAGAAGATGGAAGCGGTCGGCCAGCTCAGTGGCGGCATCGCCCACGACTTCAACAACCTGCTGGGCGGCATCCTCAGTGCCCAGGAGCTGATGCGCCAGCGCCTGGAGCAATCCCGTTTCGACGCCCTGGAGCCATTGCTGAAGCTGTCCAACGGCTCGGCGCAGCGGGCCTCTTCGCTGGTACACCGGCTGCTGGCATTTTCCCGTCAGCAGACCCTGCAGCCCTGCTCCACGCAGGTGGCCACGCTGGTGGGCGGCATGGAAGAGCTGCTGCGCCGCACCATCGGCCCCTCCATCACCCTGACCAGCCAATTCCCCTGCCAGCTGTGGCCGACCTTCATCGACCCGCCGCAACTGGAAAGCGCCCTGCTCAACGTGTGCCTCAATGCCCGCGATGCCATGCCTGCCGGCGGCGTGATCGATATCCTCGGTGACAACCTGCTGCTCGACGACCAGCAAGCCCGTGCACTGGAACTGCCAGCTGGCGAATACGTACGGCTGAGCATCAGCGACAACGGCAAGGGCATGTCGGCGGAGGTGGCCGAGCGCGCCGTCGACCCGTTCTTCACCACCAAGCCCATGGGCCAGGGTACTGGGCTGGGCTTGTCGATGACCTATGGTTTCGTGCGCCAGTCGGGCGGGCAGCTACGGGTGTTGTCGACACTGGGCGAAGGCACCCGCATCGAGCTGCTGCTTCCCCGCCACCACCAGCACCCCGAAGCCCCGGCACCCAGGCCACTGCGCACACTGCTGGAAAAAAGCAGCGGCGCCACGCAGCGTATCCTGCTGGTCGAAGACCAGGCCGCCTTGCGCGTGGTCGTCTGCGAGGTGCTGGAAGAACTGGGTTATCGGGTCGATGCATTCGAGAACGGCCCGGCCGCCCTCGCCCATCTGCAAGCTGGCGAGCGGCCAGACCTGCTGTTGAGCGATATCGGCCTGCCCGGCGGCCTGAATGGCCGCCAGTTGGCTGAACGTTGCCGCGAGCGCCACCCCGACCTCAGGGTGCTGTTCATCACTGGCTACGACGAAAGCGCGGCGCTCAGTGACGGCCAGTTGCTGCAAGGCACTGAGGTGCTGACCAAGCCGTTCGAGCTGGCAGTGCTGGCCGAACGGGTACGCACGCTGTTGGAGGATTGACCGGCGCGTTCAGCGCCCGCCGCCCAGGTCGATGAAGCTGCCGGTGGAGTACGAGGCTTTGTCCGAGAGCAGCCAGAGGATGGCCTCGGCCACCTCCTCCGGGCGCCCGCCGCGGCCCATGGGCAAGCCGAGCTCGAGCTTGCTGACCCGGTCGGGGTCGCCCGACAGCGCGTGGAACCCGGTATGGATGTAGCCTGGCCGCACACCATTTACCCGCACGCCCTCGCCTGCCACTTCCTTTGCCAGGCCAATGGTGAAGGTGTCGAGGGCGCCCTTGGAAGCGGCATAGTCCACGTATTCGTTGGGCGAGCCCAGGCGGGCGGCCACCGACGACACGTTGACGATGGCCCCGCCCGGCCCGCCGTGCCGGCGTGCCATGCGCTTCAGTGCGTGCTTGGCGCAGAGCATGGGGCCGACAACGTTGGTCTTCATGACCTTGAGCAGGCGGAACTCGGACATGTCCTCGACCCGGCTTTGCTGGCCAATGGTGCCTGCGTTGTTGACCAGCGCGGTGACCGGGCCGAGTTCTTCGTCAACGCGCTGGAACAGCTGGATGACCTCATCCTCGACACTGGCGTCGGCGCGCACGGTGATGGCCTTGGCGCCCAGGGCTCGGACCTGGCCGAGGATGTCTTCGGCGGCCTGGTCGTCGGCGTGGTAGTTGATGCAGATGCGGTAGCCCTGACGGGCGGCCAGCAGCGCCGTGGCGGCGCCGATGCCGCGGCTGGCACCGGTGATGACTATGACTTGCTCCATGGGTCTGCCAATCGTTTGGAAAGGGAGCATCGACAATAGGGGAAAAGGCAGCGCGTGGGAATGACCTTTCCTTCTGCTACTGCGTGGGTTTGCCTTGCCCGGGAAACAACGTCTCGAACCGCGGCGTCGCCCGCGCAACGAAACCCAGCCCCTGGTGCATGATGAAGTAGGCAGCGATTTCATTCCGCTCGGCGAAGGCATAGCCTTCCTCCGGGCCCAGCACCATCAACAGTGTGTCCAGGGCATCGGCACGCAACACCGAAGGGTCGACCACCGACACTGCCGCCAGCGCGTGCTTGACCGGCCTGCCGACCCGGGGATCGAAGGTGTGCGAATAACGCTGGCCACCTTCCTCGAAATAGTTGCGGTAATCGCCGGCGGTGGCAACGCCGTAGCCATCCAGGGCGATGGCGCGCTCCACTTGCTGTTCGCCCCCACCACTCGGTACCTCGAGGGCGATGCGCCAGGGCGAGCCATCCGGCTTGCGGCCGACGCCCTTGAGTTCACCGGTGATCTCGACCAGATAGGCCTGGATACCCAGGGCCGCAAGCCTGTCGCCCACCCGATCCACTGCATAACCGGCGAGCATGCTGTCGAAATCCAGCTGCGCCGCCACATCCTTGCACAGCTTTTCTCCATCCAGGTGCAAGTGCTGCAGCCCTACCCGTGCCTGCTCCCGTGCCAGCGTGCTGGCGTCCGGCACCTGCCTACCGCGTGACTGCGGGCCGAAGCCCCAGAGGTTCATCAATGGCAAGACCGTCAGGTCGAAAGCCCCGCCACTCTCGCGGAACAGAGAAACACCGTACGCCAGCAATTGCTGCATCTCTTGCGGCACTGCCTGACAGGCGCCGGCCGGCAGGTTGTTGAAGCGGGAAACCACGGAATCGCCGCGCCAGTTGGAGAACTGCTTGTCGAGGGCCTGGAGAACAAGCTCGACTTCGGCCTTTACTTGTCGCGAATCGGGCGTCTGTGCAGTGGGTATGTACTGGATCGAATACGTACTCCCCATGGTCGGCCCGCCAAAGCGTTCAATCCTGTCGCCGCAGCCATACAGCAACGTCACCAGCATCACCAGCAGGCTTGCGCGCATCATTGGACACCTCGCAGACTCTGGCCGCCCGTTCGCGGCGCAGGCTATTTCACCAGAGTTGCGAGATGGCAATCGGCCTACCGTTCATCAGCAAACCTGGTCAAAAACCGAACAAACTCCTCGTCGAACACTCTGATCTGCGCGGGTGATCATTCATCCCCCTCCCTTTCCGCTTAACGTCCCGGAAGCAATAAAACAACCATGTGCATAAGCGCACAGGGGCGTTCTTTGCCCAAAAATTGGAGGACATTACATGTCTAGCCATTCGTTGCAGAGCGTCGAACGCCTGCAGAGCCGCATCCGCGCCCAGCGTCAGCCGCAACAGAAACCTTTCTGGCGCCGTCTGCTGGCCATCGCCTCATCCTCTCAGCGTAGTTGGCACGGAGGGATCGAGCTCAGGGGATACAAGGAACTATCCAACGCTACGCCGGTTGCCCCGGTCGTGGTCGGTAAAATCCAGCTGGCGATTCCCCTCGGGCGGGGTCGTCGGTTTGTCCAGCCTTGCGTGCAGCCGGGGCAGCATGTGCGCAAGGGCGAAGTGATCGGTATTGGCGACAACACCACCGCTTGGGTGCATGCCAGTACCTCCGGCATCGTGGACCGGATCGATCACGTCTTCGCGGCCGACTCGGCCGAGCCAGTCATGGCCGTCATCCTGAACGCAGATGGCCTGGACGAGTGGCTCGAACGCCCGGCACCGGGCCTGCCGCAAACGCCAGAGGCGCTGGTCGAGCGCGCATTGCAGATGGGCATAGTCGGCCTTGGTGGTGCGGGTTTCCCCACGGCCCTCAAGCTGGCCGACGCACAGCAGCCCGACCTGCTGCTGATCAACGGTGCCGAATGCGAGCCCTTCCTTACCTGCGATGACCGCCTCATGCGTGAAAATGCCGAAGCGTTGATCGAGGCCACCGACTATGTCGCCGCGCTGCTGGGAATAACGGCAACCCGTTTCGGCATCGAAACCAACAAACCGGAGGCGATGGCCACGTTACGTGCCGCCGCACGCCAGGCGCGCACCCGGGTCGAGATTTGTCCACTTCCGGAGCGTTACCCGGCAGGTGGGCAGCCGTTGATGATCAAGAGCCTCAGTGGCCGCAACCTGGCCCCGGGGAGCCGCCCCGCCGATATCGGCGTCCTCGCCCTGAATGTCGCAACGCTCTACGCGCTGGGCCGGGCCGTCTTCCAGGACGAACCACTGACCAGCCGCGTGCTGACGCTGACCGGTGACTGCGAGCGCCCCGGCAATGTGCGGGTGCCGGTGGGTTACCCGGTCAGCGAACTGCGCGCGATTGCTGGCGCGTCCCCCACAGGGCAGTTGACCCAGGTCGGTGGCCCGATGATGGGGCAGCCGCTACCGGACGCCAACGCCTTCGTCAGCAAGACCAGCAGTTGCCTGATTTTCGGCGCCGAGCGCTACCTGCCGGCTGCTCGCCCCGCCAGCAGTTGCATTCGCTGCACGCGCTGTGTGGATGTCTGCCCGATGTCGCTGCGGCCGCTGGACCTCTACGCTGCCGCCGAGCGCCTGGACAAGGCCAGCCTGCAGGAACTGCGCCTGGACGCCTGCATCGAATGCGGCAGCTGCAGCAGCATCTGCCCAAGCAATATCCCGCTGCGCGAACGCTTCCGCCAAAGCAAGACGGAGGTCCGCGCATGAGCCTGATACGCCACCCCATCCCGCAACGGCTGCGCACGGTGATGCTGCTGGTCGTCCTGTGCCTGCTGCCGGGCACCGCCCTGTATGCCTGGCAATTCGGCGTCGTGGTCTGGTTGCAGGTGTTCTGGTGCGTGCTGTTTGCCCTGGGCTTCGAAGCCGCCCTGCTGCGCCTGCGCGGGCATGACGTACGCAAGGGTTTGAGCGACCTCAGCTGGCTGGTGCTGGGCCTGATACTGGCTCGGGCATTGCCGCTGATGGTGCCGTTGTGGATGATCGCCCTGGCCAGTTTTGCTGCTCTGGCACTATGCAAGCACGCCAGTGGAGGCCTTGGTCGCAACCGTCTCAACCCTGCCATGGTTGGCCTGGGGGTCGTTGCCATCTGCTTCTATCAGCAGCTGTACCCCGCGCCATCGAACCATGCCCCCTGGACCGCAACCCTGGACGCCAAGGCGGTTCTGCTCCAACAGCTACAGTTGGTGCCGCGCCTGGAGCTCGATGCGTTCGCCGGCGCCACGCAACTGGCGCAGAACCAGTTCACCCATGTCACCCACAATCTGTCGGGGTTCGGCTACATTGCCGGCGGTTTGCTGCTGGCTTCGCTGCGGGTGATCCGCATCGAGATTCCGCTGGCGATGATCGCGAG
Source organism: Pseudomonas sp. ABFPK (assembly GCF_001586765.1). NCBI lineage: Bacteria > Pseudomonadati > Pseudomonadota > Gammaproteobacteria > Pseudomonadales > Pseudomonadaceae > Pseudomonas > Pseudomonas sp. ABFPK. The sequence goes on from NZ_LQXW01000023.1 coordinate 51,999, forward strand.
CACAGTATTGCTGTGCATGGCTGCCGGCCACAGCCTGCAGGAAGCCGTTTACAACCTCAGCCTCGGCGGCTATCTCTTCACCGCCTTCTTCATCGCCACCGATCCGGTCACCAGCCCCGATACCCGCGCCGGTCGCATCCTCTTCGGCGTGACCGTCGGCACGCTGACCGAGCTGATTCGCGAGTTCGGGCTTTACGCCGATGGCCTCTGCTTCGCTGTGCTGGCCGGCAACCTGCTGGTGCCGCAGATCGACCGGTTGGTGCTGCGCATGCAGCGGCCCTGGTACGCAGCAGCGAGTGCCTGACATGGCATTTGGCAAAGAGCCTGGGCCTTGTTCTGGCCCGGCTCAGTGCCCTGCCGACGCCGGCCCCGCCTTGGCGGTAAAGGGCGGTTTGGCGAACCACACCAGCAGGATCAACCCGGCAAACACCCAGGTCATCAGGGTGAAGTAGTCCACCGTCGACATCATGTACGCCTGCCCGTTGAGTATCTGCTCCAGCTGCGCATAGTTCTGCGGGCTGGCCCCGCCCAGCTGCTCCAGGGTATGCCGCGTGGCCGGGTCGAACTGGCTGATGTGCTCGCTCAGGTAGGCATGGTGCTGGTCCGCCCGGCGAATCCAGATCCAGGTGGTCAGCGACGCCGCGAAACTGCCGCCCAAGGTACGCAGGAAGGTCGCCAGGCCCGAGCCATCGGCGATCTGCTGCGGTGGCAGGTCGGACAGCAGGATGCTCAAGGTCGGCATGAAGAACAGCGCAACGCCAATACCCATGAACAACTGCACCAGCGCCACATGCTGGAAGTCCACCTCGCTGGTGAACCCGGCACGCATGTAGCAGCTGCTGCCGATCGCCAGGAACGCCAGCCCGGCCAGCACACGCAGGTCGAAGCGGTGGGCGTACTTACCCACGAACGGCGACATCAGCACCGGCAACAGGCCGATCGGCGCCACCGCCAGGCCGGCCCAGGTAGCGGTATAGCTCATCTGCGTCTGCAGCCACTGAGGCAGGATCAGGTTGATGCCGAAGAACCCGGCATAGCCCCCTACCAGCACGATGGTGCCCACGCGGAAGTTGCGGTGCGCGAACAGGCGCAGGTTGACCACCGGGTGACGGTCGGTCAGTTCCCAGATCACGAACACCGCCAGGAACACCAGCGAGACCAGGCTTCCGGCAATGATGAACGACGATTCGAACCAGTCCAGGTCGTTGCCTTTGTCCAGCACCACCTGCAAGGCGCCAACGCCGATGACCAGCGTCAGCAGGCCGATGTAGTCCATCGGCTGGCGGCTGGTGACCACCGGCCGGGAACGCATTTGCTGGCGGACCACGGCGGCGGCGAACAGGCCAATGGGCACGTTGATGAAGAAGATCCACGGCCAGCTGTAGCTGTCGGTTATCCAGCCGCCGAGAATCGGCCCGGCAATCGGCGCCACCACCGTGACCATCGCCAGCAGCGCCAGGGCCATGCCGCGCTTGGCCGGCGGGTAAACGGCGATCAGCAAAGTCTGGGTCATCGGGTACAACGGCCCGGCCACCACACCCTGCAACACGCGAAAACCGACCAGCTCCGGCATCGACTGGGCAATACCGCACAGGAACGAGGCCAGCACGAACAGCAGCGTGGCCCAGATGAACAGCTTCACCTCGCCAAACCGTCGGCTGAGCCAACCGGTGAGCGGCAAGGCGATGGCGTTGCTCACCGCGAACGAGGTGATGACCCAGGTGCCCTGTTCGTAGCTCACCCCCAGGTTGCCGGAAATGGTCGGCAAGGCCACGTTGGCGATGGTGGTGTCGAGCACCTGCATGAACGTCGCCAGCGACAGGCCGATGGTGGTCAGCAGCAGGCTCGGCGGCGTGAACTGGGCAGCAGCGTTGTTGCTCATCGCTGGGCCGTCTTGCCGGTTGCGCTGTTTTCGTGGATCAGCCGGGCGATCAGGTTGTCAGCTTCGACCAGCTGGCGGTCATACACCTGGGTGGTATAGCTGGCCTGCTGCGGTGGCTGCTGGGCCAAGGTCGGGCCGCTCTGGTCGTGCAGGTCGACCTCGACCACGGTGGACAGCCCGATACGCAGCGGGTGGTCCTTGAGCTGGTCGGGGCTGAGATGGATGCGTACCGGCACGCGCTGGACGATCTTGATCCAGTTACCGGTGGCATTCTGCGCCGGCAACAGGGCGAAGGCGCTGCCGGTACCAGCGCCAAGGCTGTCGACCGTGCCGCTGTACCTGACCTCGCTGCCGTACAGGTCGGCGCTGATCTGCACCGGCTGGCCGATACGCATGTCGCGCAGCTGGGTTTCCTTGAAGTTGGCATCGATCCACACCTGGTCCAGCGGGATCACCGCCATGGTCGCGGTACCCGGTTGCAGGCGCTGGCCCAGCTGCACGGTACGCTTGGCAACGTAGCCGGTTACCGGTGCCACCAAGGTGGTGCGGGCATGGTCGAGGTAGGCCTGGCGCAGGTCGGCGGCGGCGGCCATCACCTCGGGGTGCGAGGACACCACGGTGTCGTCGACCAGCGCGCTGCTGGTGCTGAGCTGCTGGCGTGCACTGTTGACGGCGGCCTCGGCCACGCTCAGGTCGTCGCGGGCATGGGACAATTCTTCCGCAGCTATCGCGCCGCTGTCGGCCAGTACCTTGCGCCGGTTGAAGTCCTGGCGGGCCTTGCGCAGCTCGGCCTGGCGAGTTTCCAGCTGGGCCTTGAGCGCGTCGACGTTGCTGTACAACCCGCGCACCTGGCGCACGCTGCGCGCCAGCCTGGCTTCGGCGGCCTGCAAGGCCACCTGGCTGTCGGCCGGGTCGAATTGCAGCAATACCTGGCCGGCGTGGACCAGGTCGCCGTCATCGGCACCGATGCTGGTGACGGTGCCGGTGACCAGCGGGGTGATCTCTACCACGTTGCCGTTGACGTAGGCATCGTCGGTGCTTTCGTGCCAGCGCCCGACCAGGCTGTACCAGGCCCAGGCTCCGACGCCGGCAAGAATCAGCAGCAACACCAGGCCAAGCAGCCAGGCCTTGCGCTTGCGCGACGGTTCGGGCGCGGCGGAGGGAGTCGGGGTGTCTGCGGGAGTGGCCATGGCAATACCTTGGATAATTCGTGACAGGGATCAACGATCGCCGAAGCGGCGGATCGTCAACGGGTCGCCGGCAGCGAGCAGGACCTTGGCCAGCAGGCCTTCCAGGGTCGCGAGCTCTTCGGGTGCCAGCGCGCCGCACAGCTCGTTCATGGCCGCCGCGCCGATTTCCGGCAGGCGGTCAGCCAGGCGCTGGCCATCGGCGGTAAGCGCCAGGCGCACCTGGCGACGGTCGTCGGCGCAACGATTGCGCACGATCAGTTCCTTCTGCTCGAGGCGGTCGAGCATGCGGGTCATCGATCCGCTGTCCAGGCCCAGGTACCGGCACAGCTCGGCCGGGGTGTCCACCTGGTACTGGGTGACGATGATCAGCACCTTGAACTGCGCGGCGGTGACGCCTTCGGATTCGAGGTGCCAGTCGAGAATGCGGTCCTTCAGGATCGCCGCCCGGCCAAGCAGCATGCCGATGGCGCAGGTCTGGAAGTTTTCGGGAGAGAAATGGGCCATCGGAGGCTGCTCGGGTAATTGTGTAGAAATATTACTGCCTAGGCAGTGAATGTCAAAGCTTTGATTAGGTTGCTATGGAAAATTTCATGATTTCTGCCCCTTGCGCAGCCCCCTGTAGGAGCGGCCTTACGTCGCGATGGGCCGCAAAGCGGCCCCGGCAATTTCTGCTGGGGCACAAAACCTGGGGCCGCTTCGCGGCCCATCGCGACGCAAGGCCGCTCCTACAGGGCCATGCGTCAGGCCTGCTACGGTGTTCGCAGGCCCAGTGCCTCCACCGCCCCGCAGGCAATGGCCATACCCACCAACTCCGCCAGGCTATCGGCCTGCAACCGCTTCATCACCCGCCCCCGGTACAGGTCCACCGTCTTCACGCTGACGCCCAGCCGTTCGGCAATCTCGCGGTTGCTCAACCCTTGGGCCAACGGCACGAACACGTCGCGCTCGCGCGGGGTCAGGCCATCGATGCGCGCCTGCACCCGGGCCAGCGCCTGGTCGTCCTGGCGTGCCCGCCCGGCGCTTTCCAACGCGGCCTGCACACTGTCGAGCAGCAACTGGTCGTTGTAGGGTTTCTCGATGAAGTCGCAGGCGCCGGCCTTGAATGCCCGCACCACGATCGGCACATCGGCATGCCCGCTGACGAAGATCACCGGCAAACCCAGGCCACGCTCGCGCATCGCCTGCTGCACCGCCAACCCGCCCAGCCCCGGCATGCGCACATCCAGCAGCACACAGGCCGGCCCATCGTCGACGCAGGCGTCGAGAAACGCCTGCCCGCCGGCGAACGGCAATGCCTGCAAACCCACCGACTGCAACAGCCACACCGTCGAGTCCCGCATACCCTGGTCGTCATCGACCACATACACTTTCGCTTGCACCGCCATCTCCCCTTATCCCCTGCTGACCGCCAGGCGGCAGCACAGTACCAGACCGCCATTGTCACCGGCTCGCGCCCACAGGCTGCCACCAAAGCCCTCGATCAGGCTGCGGCTCATGCTCAGGCCAAGGCCCAGGCCGTCGGCCTTGCTGGTGGTGAACGGCGTGAAGATTTCATCCAGGCGCTCGGGCGCCACGCCCGGGCCCTGGTCGGCCACCTCGACCAGCACGCCATCACCATCGCGCGCAGCGCCCAGCAGGATACGTGACGGCCGCTCGCCATGCTGCTCGCGGTTGGCATCGATGGCGTTGCGCAACAGGTTCAACAGCACCTGCTCCAGCAGTACCCGGTCGGCATATACCAAGGGCAGCTGCGCGCTCATGCGCAACTCGACCACCACCTGGTCACGCGCGGCTTCCCAGGCGCACAGGCGCATGGCTTCGCCGGCCACCTCGGCCACGTCCAGAGCCTGCAGGCGGCGCGGCCCCTTGCGCAGGAAGGCGCGCAGGCGGCGGATCACTTCGGCGGCATGGGTGGCCTGTTCGCTGATGCGCTGCAGGCCCTGCCCTACCCGCTCTCGGGCCTGCGGGTCGCGCTCCAGGCCCTGCAGGTAACGCTGGCTGGCGTTGGCATAGTTGACCACCGCGGCCAACGGCTGGTTGATCTCGTGGGCAATGCCCGAAGCCAGCTCGCCCAAGGTGGCCAGCCGGGCACTGTGCGCCAGGCTTTCCTGGGCCTCGATGCGCAGGGTGATGTCGCGAGACACGCTGACCACCTCCACCACCGCGCCGGTGTAGGTTTCGCGGATGGCCCGGCTGGCGATCTCGAACCAGCGGTAGCCACCTGCGGCCTGGCGCACCCGGCAGGTCATGGTGTGGTAGCCGTCCTGGTCCAGGGCGGCGGCGGCCTGGCGCAGCACCTGGCGGCGCTCGCGCGGGTGCAGCAGGGTATGCACGGCCATGCCGCGCAGCTGCTCGGGCCACAGGCCAAGCAGGCGGAATGCTGCCGGCGAAGCATCGAGGAAACGGCCATCGGGGCTATGCCGGGAGATCAGGTCGGTGGTGTTCTCGATGATCAGCCGGTACAGGCGCCGGGCGCGGCTGGCCTCGCGTGCGCCATGGCGCTCGTCGCTGGCGTCGCGGCCACGCGCCAGCACCTGCTGGCCCTGGTCGTCAGGGATGAAGCTCCACAGCACGATGCGTTCACCGACCTGCACCTCGACATCGGCGATCGCCCGGCGCTGGCGCAGGCAGGCGCGCACCAGGGCGGCGCAGTTGCCCGGCAGCCAGCTGGCCAATGCCGGGCCTTCATCGACCCAGGCCTGCAGCGCCGGGTTGAGTGCCAGCGGCCTGGCGTCGCCGGCCAGCATCAGGCTGGGTTGTGGGTCCTTGGCGAGCAAGGGATAGGCAGTGTTGTCCACGGTAGGCGGCTCGTTGTTATAGTAGTTTTACTATATTGCTATAGTCGATATTCCTAATACCATAGCGACTCGCGTAAAACTGCGACAAGGGGAGCGGCCCACCGTCCGCCTCCCTGCACCCTGAACAGAGCTAACAATCAGCCACCGGGGGTCAAGCGCACAGGTTGTGCCTGCCTCCTCTACAGGATTACCGCATGTCGATCTATGCCCAGGGCCTGATGCCCGCTGCCGTCAACCATGTCGCCCTCACCCCGCTGAGTTTCATCGAACGCACCGCTGCCGTATATGGCGATTATCCGGCGGTGATCCACGGTGCCATCCGCCGTAACTGGCAGCAGACCTACCAACGCTGTCGGCGCCTGGCCAGCGCCCTGGTGGGCCGGGGTATCGGCCGTGGCGACACCGTGGCGGTGATGTTGCCCAACATTCCGGCCATGCTCGAAGCCCATTTTGGCGTGCCCATGACCGGTGCCGTGCTCAATACCCTGAACGTACGCCTGGACGCCGAGGCCATCGCCTTCATGCTGCAGCATGGCGAGGCCAAGGTGCTGATCACCGACCGCGAGTTCCACACGGTCATCGAGGCTGCCCTGGCCTTGCTCGAGCACCCGCCATTGGTGGTGGATGTGGATGACCCGGAGTACGGCGAAGGCCGTGCGGTCAGCGAACTGGATTATGAAGCGTTCCTCGCCGAAGGCGACCCGGACTTTGCCTGGGAATGGCCCGATGACGAGTGGCAGGCGATCTCGCTCAACTACACCTCCGGCACCACCGGCAACCCCAAGGGCGTGGTCTACCACCACCGTGGCGCTTACCTGAACGCCCTGGGCAACCAGATGGTCTGGGGCATGGGCCATCGCCCGGTGTACCTGTGGACCCTGCCGATGTTCCACTGCAATGGCTGGTGCTACCCATGGACCATCACCGCGCTGGCCGGCACCCATGTGTTCCTGCGCCGGGTCGACCCGCAGAAGATCCTGACCCTGATCCGCGAGCACCGGGTCAGCCACCTGTGCGGCGCGCCGATCGTGCTCAACGCCCTGGTCAACATGCCCGAGGCGGCCAAGGCGGCCATCGAGCACCCGGTGCAGGCCATGGTCGCCGGCGCCGCGCCACCCGCCAAGGTCATCGGCGCAGTGGAAGAGATGGGCATACAGGTCACCCACACCTACGGCCTGACCGAAGTCTACGGCCCGGTGACCGTGTGTGCCTGGCATGACGAATGGGATGACCTGTCGCTGGAAGAGCGGGCACGGATCAAGTCCCGCCAGGGCGTGCGCTACCCGACCCTCGACGGCCTGATGGTCGCCGACCCGCAAACCCTCGAGCCGGTACCGCGCGACGGCAACACCCTGGGCGAGATCTTCATGCGTGGCAACACGGTGATGAAGGGCTACCTGAAGAACCCCGAGGCTACCGCCGAAGCCTTCCGTGGCGGCTGGTTCCATACCGGTGACCTGGCCGTGTGGCATACCGACGGCTATGTCGAGATCAAGGACCGGCTCAAGGACATCATCATTTCCGGTGGCGAGAACATTTCCACCATCGAGGTCGAAGACGCCCTGTACAAGCACCCGGCGGTGCTGGAGGCCGCGGTGGTGGCACGCCCGGATGAAAAATGGGGGGAAACCCCGTGCGCCTTCGTTGCCCTCAAACCGGGCCGCGAAGACACCCGCGAAGCCGACATCACCAGCTGGTGCCGCGAGCACCTGGCCGGATTCAAGGTGCCGAAGACCGTGGTGTTCGGCGAACTGCCCAAGACCTCCACCGGCAAGATCCAGAAGTACGTGCTGCGCGACCGGGCCAAAGCCCTCTGAACCCGTAGCGGCCTCTTCGCGGATAAACCCGCTCCCACAGGTACAGCAATGTGCTCAGGTTTGGCGCGATCCCTGTGGGAGCGGGTTTACCCGCGAAGAGGCCAGCCCAGATTTCCCACTTCTCAAGAGCTACCGATGACCACCTACACAGCCCCCCTGCGCGACATGCGCTTCGTCCTGCATGACGTGTTCAACGCCCCGGCCCTGTGGGCCCGCCTGCCCGCCCTGGCCGAGCGCATCGACGCCGATACCGCCGATGCCATCCTCGAGGAAGCAGCCAAAGTCACCGGCCAGCTGATTGCCCCGCTCAGCCGCAACGGTGACGAGCAAGGCGTGCGCTTCGCCGCTGGTGAAGTCACTACCCCTGACGGCTTCCGCGAAGCCTGGCACACCTACCGTGAAGGCGGTTGGGTCGGCCTGGGCGGCAATCCTGAACATGGCGGCATGGGCATGCCGAAAATGCTCGGTGTGCTGTTCGAAGAAATGCTCTACGCCGCCGACTGCAGCTTCAGCCTGTATTCGGCATTGAGCGCCGGCAGCTGCCTGGCGATCGATGCCCACGCCAGCGAAACACTCAAGGCCACCTACCTGCCGCCCCTGTACGAAGGCCGCTGGGCTGGCACCATGTGCCTCACCGAACCCCATGCCGGCACCGACCTTGGGCTGATCCGCAGCCGCGCCGAGCCCCAGGCCGACGGCAGCTATCGCATCAGCGGCAGCAAGATCTTCATTACCGGCGGCGAACAGGACCTGACCGAGAACATCGTCCACCTGGTGCTGGCCAAGCTGCCGGATGCGCCCACCGGCGCCAAGGGCATCTCGCTGTTCCTGGTGCCCAAGTACCTGGTCGAGGCCGATGGCCGCCTGGGGGCGCGCAACGCCGCCCATTGCGGCTCGATCGAACACAAGATGGGCATCAAGGCCTCGGCCACCTGTGTGATGAACTTCGATGATGCCGTCGGCTACCTGGTCGGCGAGCCGAACAAGGGCCTGGCGGCGATGTTCACCATGATGAACTACGAGCGCCTGTCCATCGGCATCCAGGGCATCGGTTGTGCCGAGGCGTCCTACCAGAGCGCCGCCCGCTACGCCAACGAGCGCCTGCAAAGCCGCGCCGCCAGCGGCCCGCAGGCACAGGACAAGGTTGCCGACCCGATCATCCACCATGGCGATGTGCGGCGCATGTTGCTGACCATGCGCACCCTCACCGAAGGTGGCCGGGCGTTTGCCGCCTACGTCGGCCAGCAGCTGGACCTGGCGCGCTACGCCGAAGACACCGGCGAGCGCGAGCATGCGCAGCGCCTGGTGGCGCTGCTGACGCCGGTGGCCAAGGCGTTCTTCACCGACAACGGCCTGGAAAGCTGCGTGCTCGGCCAGCAGGTGTATGGCGGCCATGGCTACATCCGCGAATGGGGCCAGGAGCAGCGGGTGCGCGACGTGCGCATTGCGCAGATCTATGAAGGCACCAACGGCATCCAGGCCCTCGACCTGCTCGGGCGCAAGGTGCTGGCCGACGATGGCCAGGCGCTGGCCGGCTTTGCCGCCGAGGTGCGGGCCTTCAGCGTTGATGCGCCGCTGCACCGTGAAGCCCTGCAAGCGAGCCTGGCGCGGCTGGAGGCCACCAGCGCCTGGCTGCGGGCGCGGGCCGGCGAGGATGCCAACCTGGTCAGCGCGGTGGCGGTGGAATACCTGCAGCTGTTCGGGCTGACTGCGTACGCCTACATGTGGGCGCGGATGGCGGCGGTGGCGTTGGTCAGGCGTGACGAGGATGCCGCGTTTCATGGGGCCAAGCTTGCGTGTGCGGAGTTCTTCTTCCAGCGGGTCTTGCCGCGCGGGTTGGGGCTGGAGGCCAGTATCCGGGCGGGTAGTGGCAGCCTTTATGGTTTGGAGGCGGCGCAGTTCTGAGAGACCATGGGGGCGCTTTGCGCCCCATCGCGACACAAGGCCGCTCCTACAGGGGAACGCGATTCCATGTAGGAGCGGCCTTGTGTCGCGATGGGCTGCAAGGCAGCCCCAACGATTTCAGCCTGAATTTACCTGCGCGAAGGGTTCTCAAACGCTGAAAAACCATCACCAATCCGACGAAAACCGGCACAACTGATAGTCATTCGCCATTACCTCGGTTCTCGGGAGCCCTCCCGCAAGGGTAGAATGCGCAAAACCCGGAGCCGCAATGAACCACGACCGCCTCAATTCCAGCCCAGACGATGCCATCACCGACGCCGCCGCGCACTGGTGCATGCGCCTGCACGCCGAAGATTGCTCGGTGGCCGAGCGCGAGGCGTTCGCCCGCTGGCTGGCGGCCGACCCGCGGCATGCCGAGGAATACCAGGCGATGCTGGAAATCTGGCAAACCGCCGACCTGCTGCCGCGCAATGCCGCCGTCATCGACTTCAACCCGCCGCTGCAAAAGGCCGCGCGCCAGCGCAACTGGCGGCCGCTGGCATCCGCCGCCGCGATCGCCCTGGCAGTGCTGCCGCTGGCCGGCTGGGTGGGCTGGGAACAAGGCTGGCTGCCCAATCGCTACCAGCACTTCGAAGCCGGCGCGCACATGCAGACCGTGCAGCTGAGCGACGGCAGCACGGTGCAGCTCAACCTCAACACCGAGCTCACCTACCTCAACTACAAGGACCAGCGCCAGGTCACACTCAAGCGTGGCGAGGCGTTCTTCAAGGTGCAGCACGACAGCAGCCACCCGTTCATCGTGCATGCCGGTCGTGGCCAGACCCGCGTCACCGGCACCCAGTTCAACGTGTGGAAGTACCAGGACCAGGTCAAGGTCACCCTGGTGGAAGGTTCGGTACTGGTATCCAGCGACGGCAGCACCGGTGGCTACCGCCTGGGCCCGGGTATGCAGGCCAGCTATCACAAGGGCGACTTCGAGCCGCAACTGGAGCAGAGCGAGGACTACGGCAACAGCCTGGCCTGGCGCGACGGCAAGCTGGTGCTCGACAACCTGAGCCTGGAACAGGCCCTGCCGATAATCAACCGCTACCTCGACGCACCGCTGCTGCTGGCCGACGCCAGCACCGGCCGCATCCGCATCAGCGGTATCTACAACACCCGTGAGGTGGGGCGCCTGGTCAACAACCTGCCCAAGGTGCTGCCGGTCTACCTGACCCGGAGCAAGGACGGCAGCACCGTGCTCAACCGCATCTCGCCGCCGCCCGACAAGGGCTGACGCCCTCCCCGTCTTACAGCGTCATCGCCGCCAACCAGCCGAACGCCAGCAGTGGCAGGTTGTAGTGGATGAAGGTAGGCACCACGGTGTCCCAGATATGGTGGTGCTGGCCATCCACGTTCAACCCCGAGGTCGGGCCCAGGGTCGAGTCCGAGGCAGGCGAGCCCGCGTCGCCCAGGGCACCGGCGGTACCAACGATGCACACGGTGGCCAGCGGGTCGAAGCCCAGCTGCACGCACAGCGGCACGAAGATCGCGGCCAGGATCGGCACGGTGGAGAACGACGAGCCGATGCCCATGGTCACCAGCAGGCCCACCAGCAGCATCAGCAAGGCACCGACGCCCTTGCTGTGGTCGATCCACTGCGCCGAGGTTTCCACCAGGCTCTTCACCTCACCGGTGGCCTTCATCACGTCGGCAAAGCCTGAGGCGGCAATCATGATGAAGCCGATCATGGCCATCATCTTCATGCCTTCGGTGAACAGGTCGTCAGTGTCCTTCCAGCGCACGATGCCCGACAGCGAGAAGATCAGGAAGCCGACCATGGCGCCGATGATCATCGAGTCCAGCCACAACTGGACGATGAACGCCGAGGCAATCGCCAGCCCGGCCACCAGCAGGGTCAGCGGGTTGTACTGCACGCTCACCTGCTCCACCTGCTCGATGCGCGCCAGGTCGTAGTCACGCTTCTTGCGGTAACTGATGAATACCGCCAGCAACAGGCCAGCCAGCATGCCGGCTGCCGGGATGGCCATGGCGTGGGTGACATTCACGCCACTCACGTCGACACCCGCGCGGGCAACGTTGGCCAGCAGGATTTCGTTGAGGAAGATGTTGCCAAAGCCCACCGGCAGGAACATGTACGGGGTGATCAGGCCGAAGGTGATCACGCAGGCGATCAGCCGGCGGTCGATGCGCAGGCGGGTCAGCACGTACAGCAGCGGCGGCACCAGCAAGGGGATGAAGGCGATGTGGATAGGCAGGATGTTCTGCGACGACACCGCCACCACCAGCATCAGGCCGACCAGCAACCATTTGACCTTGCCGCCACTGGCATGGCCCTGGCGGTCGATCATGGCCAGGGCGCGGTCGGCCAGGGCATGGGCCAGGCCGGACTTGGCGATGGCCACGGCAAAGGCGCCCAGCAGTGCATAGGACAGGGCTACCGTGGCCCCGCCGCCGAGACCGCCGTTGAAGGCCTTGAGCGTACCTTCGATGCCCAGCCCCCCCACCAGTCCACCGGCCAGGGCCCCGACGATCAGGGCGATGACCACGTGCACGCGGGACAGGCTGAGTATCAGCATGATGCCGACCGCGGCGATCACTGCATTCATGGTTGGCTTACCTCATTGCGACAGAAAAAAAGCGCGCACTCTGAAGCAGTGGGCAGCAGATGTCAAAAGCGCCATGTTGCGGCGGATTACACGGAGGACTGAAATTTAAATTGAATGTTTGAATAAAGAAAAAATGGGATGGGCCGATATGGTGGGAAGGCTGGGAGATGCCTGGCTGGAGATTTCTGTCGCCTGTGAGATCGAGCGCCGCCCGCGCGGCGCTTCGCAGCACAAGGCTGCTCCTACATTTGTTTCGGGCCAGTTATTCCTGAGGTGGAGGCGCGCGGCCCCTTGGCGTCCATCTCGATATCGTGTCGGACAAACAAGGCGGTCGCACGCGCTGGCGCAGGCGTTACTGGCCCGAAACTGATGTAGGAGCAGCCTTGTGCTGCGAAGCGCCGCGCGGGCGGCGCTCGATCTCACAGACGACACATATCTCCAGCCAGGCACCTCTCAACCCCGCCCAGCCCCAAAGCCATAACCCTTACTGTCCAAAAAAAGGGATACGCCCCATGCCTTTGCGACAACTTTCCATCCAGTGGAAGATCACCCTGCTCGCCGGTCTCTGCCTGGCCGGCATCGTCACCCTGCTCGTCGGCCTGTCGCTGTATCGCATGGACCACAGCTCGGACCTGGTCAAGGCCAGCAGCATGCAGATGCTGACCGAATCGGCCCAGTCGCGCATCGAGTCGCAGGGCGAGGTGCAGGCGCTGAACATCCGCCGCCAGTTCATGGACGCCTACCAATACGGCGCCGGTTTCGCCCGCCAGGTGCTGTTCCTGCGCGAGCAGGCGGAAAAGCGCTTTCTCGATGCCTTCGACCTGCGCGAGGACATGACCCGCCAGGTGCGCGCCGCCCTGCAGGCCAACCCTGAGCTGCTCGGCCTGTCGCTGGTATTCGAGCCCAACGCCCTGGACAACAAGGACAGCCTGTTCGCCGGCAAGGCAGAACTGGGCAGCAACGAAACCGGGCGCTTCGCCCTGTACTGGTCGCAGCCGCGTGTCGGCCAGCTGACGGCCATGGCCCTGCCCGAACATGACATGGCCAACACCGAGATCGGCCCCAGCGGCCAGCCAGCCAATACCTGGTGGGTGTGCCCGCGCACATCCGGCAAGGTGTGCGTGGTGGAGCCCTACTTCTACGACATCGATGGCCAGCAGGTGCTGATGACCAGCATCGTCTTCCCGCTGGCAGTCGACGGCAAGGTGATCGCCACCCTGTCCATCGACATCAACCTCAACAGCCTGCAGGCCCTGAGCCAGGAGGCCAGCCGCAGCCTGTACGAAGGCCGCACCACGGTCGGCATCCTCAGCCCGGTCGGCCTGCTGGCCGGCTACAGCGCCGACGCCAGCAAGCTGGCCCAGCGCTTCGACCAGGTCGACACCGCCAAGGGTGCTGAACTGGTGCGCAAGCTGGCCGACGGCAAGATGACCATCGTGCACGACCAGCAGCGCCTGAAGGTGCTGGCCGCCTTCCAGCCGATTCCGGATGCCCAGCCTTGGGGCGTGCTGCTGGATGTGCCGGAAAACGCCCTGACCGGGCCGGCCGAAGCGCTGAAACAGGAACTGGACGCGCTGAACACCAGCGGCACCCTGCTGGAACTTGGCCTGGGCCTGGCGGCGGCGATTGCCGGCCTGCTGATGGTGTGGCTGATGGCCCGGGGCGTTACCCGGCCGATCCTCGGCGTGGCAAGCATGCTCAAGGACATTGCCAGCGGCGAAGGTGACCTGACCCGCCGCCTGACCTACCAGAAGCAGGACGAACTGGGCGAACTGGCCGGCTGGTTCAACCGCTTCCTCGACAAGCTGCAGCCGACCATCGCCGAGGTCAAACGCTCGGTGCAGGCCGCCCGTGGCACCGCCGACCAGTCTTCGGCAATTGCCACCCAGACCAGCGCCGGCATGGAGCAGCAGTACCGCCAGGTCGACCAGGTGGCCACTGCCTCGCACGAGATGAGTGCCACCGCCCAGGACGTCGCCCGCAGCGCCGCCCAGGCCGCGCAGGCCGCCCGCGATGCCGACCAGGCCACCCGCGAAGGCCTGGCGGTGATCGACCGCACCACCCACAGCATCGATGCCCTGGCTGCCGACATGAGCAACGCCATGAGCGAAGTGGAGGGCCTGGCGCAGAACAGCGAGAAGATCGGTTCGGTGCTGGAGGTGATCCGCTCGATCGCCGAACAGACCAACTTGCTGGCGCTCAACGCCGCCATCGAGGCGGCCCGCGCCGGGGAAGCCGGCCGTGGCTTTGCCGTGGTCGCGGACGAGGTACGCAACCTGGCCCAGCGTACCCAGGAATCGGTGGAAGAAACGCGCCAGGTGATCGAGGCCTTGCAGAACGGCACTCGCGAGGTGGTCGGGGCCATGGACAACAGCCACCGCCAGGCCCAGAGCGGCGTGCAGCAGGTTGGCCAGGCAGTCACCGCGCTGCAGCGCATCGGCCAGGCAGTGACGGTGATCACCGACATGAACCTGCAGATCGCCTCGGCCGCCGAGGAGCAAAGCGCAGTGGCCGAGGAAATCAACAGCAACGTGGCAACCATCCGTGATGTCACCGAATCGCTGTCGGGGCAGGCCAACGAGTCGGCGCGGGTAAGCCAGTCGCTGAACAGCCTGGCCAACCAGCAACAGGCGCTGATGGACCAGTTCCGCGTCTGAGTCACTTGCAGGCCGCTGCCAATCGCGTGCAGCGGCCTTCCTGCCGGGCCTGGAGCCGGTCGTCTACACTTGCGGCAACTCAGTAGCGCCACTCCAAGAGGCCCCATGAAAAAGATTCCGACGTTGCTGGCCGGCCTGCTGCTCGCCGTCGGCCTGGCCAGCACCGACAGCGCCGCCTCCGCAGAACGCACCACGCCCATCCGCTTTGGCGCCATCGGCTGGGAAAGCGGTGCCCTCACCACCGAGATCCTGCGGCTGATCGTGGAGCGTGGCTACGGCTACACCACCGACACCCTGCCCGGCAGCACCGTCAGCATGGAAGTGGCCCTGGCGCGCAACGACCTGCAGGTAATCGCCGAGGAATGGGCCGGGCGCAGCCCTGCCTGGGTCAAGGCAGAACAGGCCGGCCAGGTGTTTGCCTTGGGCGACACGGTCAAGAACGCCGAAGAAGGCTGGTGGGTGCCGGCCTACGTGATCGAAGGCGATGCCGCGCGCAAGCTGAAACCCGTGGCGCCGCAATTGCGCAGCGTCGAGGACCTGAAACGTTACCCGCAGGTGTTCCGCGACCCCGAGTCACCCGGTAAAGGGCGCTTTCTGAATAGCCCCAGCGGTTGGACATCCGAAACCGTCAACAGCCAGAAACTCAAGGCCTACGGGCTGAATGATCTCTATACCAACTTCCGCAGTGGCTCCGGGGCTGCAATGGATGCCGAAATCGGCTCGGCCATCCGCCGTGGCCAGCCGGTGCTGTTCTACTACTGGAACCCGACCCCTTTGATGGGGCGTTACAAGCTCATACGCCTGCAAGAGCCGCCGTTCGATGCCCAGGCCTGGGCCACCCTCACCGATGCCGGCAACCCCGAGCCCAAGGGCAGCAGCTCGCTGCCGGCCAAATTGTCGATTGGCGTGTCCAAGGCCTTTCGCGAGGGCTACCCGGAACTGGTGAGCATGTTCGAGCGGGTCGACCTGCCCATCGACCGACTGAACAAGGCACTGGCCGACATGAGCGAAAAGCGAACGCCGCCCCGCGACGCTGCCCTCACCTTCCTGCGCGATAACCGCGAGGTGTGGAAAGCCTGGTTGCCTGCGGACATTGCCACCAAGGTCGAGGCCAGCCTGTGAGCGGCGGCTTCCCCGAGGCCCTGCAATTCTCCTTTGCCGACAGCGTCAACCGCCTGGTCGACTGGCTGGTACTGCATTACGGCGATCACCTGCGCAGCGTCTCGGACCAGTTGCTGCAACTGCTGGTCGGCCTGGAAACCCTGCTGCGCCTGCTGCCGTGGTGGCTGTTGCTGTTGCTGATCGGCCTGCTGGCCTGGCATGCCTGCCGCAGCGTGCTGCGCAGCGCGGTACTGGTGGCGCTGCTGGCCCTGATCGGCATGCTCGGGTTGTGGGACAAACTGCTGCAGACCATGGCGTTGGTGCTGGTCAGTACCGGCCTCTGCGTGCTGGTGGGCGTGCCGCTGGGCATCCTGCTGGCTGCCCGGCCACTGGCGAAGCGCTTGCTGTTGCCGGTACTGGATGTGATGCAGACCTTGCCGGCCTTCGTTTACCTGATCCCGGTGCTGATGCTGTTCGGCCTGGGCAAGGTGCCCGCCGTGTTCGCCACACTGATCTATGCCCTGCCACCGCTGGTGCGGCTGACCGAACTGGGCCTGAGCCAGATCGACCCTTCGCTGCTGCAAGCCGCCCATGGCCTGGGGGCCAGCCGCTGGCAGCGGTTGCGGCGCATCGCCCTGCCGCTGGCGCTGCCGAGCATCATGGCCGGGCTCAACCAGTCGGTGATGATGGCCCTGTCGATGGTGGTGGTGGCTTCGATGATTGGCGCCCGCGGGCTGGGCGAGGACGTGCTGTCGGGGATCCAGACGCTGAATGTCGGCCAAGGCGTCGAGGCCGGGCTGGCGATCGTCGCCCTGGCCATGGTGATCGATCGGATCAGCCAGGCCTATGGGCGTAGTGGGCGCTGAGAAATACTGCCTCTACCAGTCTTGACTCGCTGTAGGAGCAGCCTTGTGCTGCGAAAGGGCCGGGCCTGACAATGCATCTCTGTCAGCTTGAAACCGGACCACACCCGCATGTCCCTCAAAGCCCTGCGCACCCTGGTGACCATCGCCCGCCACGGCACCTTCGCCCGTGCCGCCGACCTGCTCAGCCTCACCCCTTCGGCGGTAAGCCTGCACATCAAGACCCTCGAAGACGAACTGCAGGTGACCTTGTTCGACCGCAGCCGCAGGCAGGTGTCGCTGACCGAAGCCGGCCAGTTGGCGGTGGCCCGCGCCGAGACCATCCTGGCTAGCTATGACGAACTGGCCGACGCCCTGGCCAGCGGCCCGAGCCTGCGCGGCCGCCTGCGCCTGGGGGCGATCCACACCGTGCTGGCGCGGCGCCTGCCCAAAGCGCTGGTGTGGATCAAGGCGCACCATCCGCAGCTGCATGTCAGCGTGGCCTCCGGCATGTCGGCGGAACTGGCGCGACGGGTTGAAGACGGCGAGCTCGATGCGGCAATCACCACCGAGCCGGTCAGCCCCTACCCGCAAAGCCTGGACTTCACGCCGTTGTTCGAAGACCGCTTCTGGGCGATCGCCAGCCCCGACCTGGCCGGGCTAAGCGTGCCGCAGTTGCTGGCCAGCCAGCCGTTCCTGCGCTTCGACAAGCGTGCCTGGGCCGGGCGGCAGATCGAGCAGGAGCTGCGCCGCCAGCATCTGCAGGTGAGCGAGCAGATGGAGCTGGACAGCCAGGAAGCGCTGGCGCGCATGGCGGTGATGGGCCTGGGCGTGGCACTCATCCCCATGGCCGATGACGACCTGCAACGCTTGCCACCGGCTACCTGCCTGCCATTTGGCGAACCGCAGCTGACCCGGCGCGTGGTGTTGCTGGAGCATGAGAAGAGCCAGCGGCGGCATTTGAGCGCGGTGCTGAAGACTGCGCTGGAGGCGTGAAGGTTCGCAGGGCCTTGTAGGAGCGGCCTTGTGTCGCGAAAGGGCCGCGAAGCGGCCCCGGCAATTTTGTAGCGATGCCGATATCCTGGGGGCGCTTCGCTCCCCTTTCGCGACACAAGGCCGCTCCTACAAGAGCCAGTGTCGACTTCAACCATGCATTTTTCCTCAATGGTCAGTGCAGAAAACAACGTTTTTGCAGATCGATCCGCACCAGTAGTCTGTGCCCCGTACCCGACCACGGAACGTCGATCATGCTCCACTTGCTGCTGACTACCCTGCTGCCGATCATCCTGCTGATTGCCCTGGGTACTTTCCTGCGCCTGCGTGGCTTTCTCGCCGATAACTTCTGGCCCGGCGCCGAGCGCCTGAGCTATTACGTACTGCTGCCGTCGCTGTTCCTCCATGGCCTGGCCACCGCCAACCTCGATGGCGTACCGGTGCTGGGCATGGTCGGCGTGCTGATGCTCTCGACCCTGGCCGGGGCCGTGCTGCTGGTGCTGTACCAGGGCGCCATGAACCACGACGGTGCCGACTTCACCTCGGTGTTCCAGGGCGGTATCCGCTTCAACAACTACATCGGCGCCACCCTTGCAGCGGGTATCTACGGCAGCGCCGGCATTGCCCTGGCAGCGGTGGCCAACGCCGCCATCGTGCCACTGGTCAACCTGCTTTGCGTGTTGGTGTTCGCCCGCTTCAGCGCCCGCCATAGCTCACCGGCCACGGTGCTGCGGGCCATCTTCGCCAACCCCTTGATCGTCGGTTGCGCCGGCGGGTTGCTGCTGCGCGCCAGCGGGCTGGGTTTGCCAGCGGGTATCGAACCCACGGTCAAGGCCCTGGGCCAGGCCGCCCTGCCGCTGGGCCTGCTGTGCGTCGGCGCAGCCCTGGGTGGTGCCCGCCTGGGCCAGCAGGTGCGCCCGCTGATGGCGGCGTCGGCATTCAAGTTCCTGGTCATGCCGCTGACCACCTGGGGCTTGTGCCGCCTGCTTGGCCTGGGTGGCCAGGCAGCGGTGGTGGCGGTGCTGTTCCAGGCACTGCCGACCGCGTCATCTTCCTATGTGATGGCCCGGCAAATGGGCGGTAACGCACCGCTGATGGCCACCATCATCGCCCTGCAGACCGTGTTGGCCGCCGCCACCCTGCCTTTGGTGCTGATGCTTGCGCTTGGCTAGACTGTGAACCAGCCCACAGTTCGGGAGCTTGCATCATGCGCCTTTCGTGGATGGTGATCGGCCTGGTTTCGGCCCTGCTCGCAGGCCCCTTGCACGCGGCCGACCCGGCCAAGGCTGCCGTCGCCGAGGACAAGGCCGAGGTGCTCGAGGAAAAAGTGGTGAATGACACACCACCCCCGAAAAAGGCCGAGACCCTCACACCGGGCGAAGCACAGGCAGTGGACCCGGCCGGCCAGGCGCCGCTGGATGACAGCATCACCTGCCTGGCCCGCACCATTTACTGGGAGGCCAAGGGTGCCGACGCCGAAGACATGGCCGCCGTGGCCAACGTCGTGCTCAACCGCCTGGGCCACGATGGCTTTCCGGATACCATCTGCGGCGTGGTCAAGCAGGGTGTGGAAAGCAAAGCCTGCCAGTTCTCCTGGTGGTGCGACGGGCGCCCGGACCAGGTCGAAGAAGCGCAACGCTACGACATTGCCAAGGAAATCGCGCGCAAGGCGCTCAACCAGCAGTTGAAAGACCGCACCGGGGGTGCCTTGTACTTCCATGACCGCAATGTGCACCCGGACTGGGCCAAAGCCTACCGCCGGACGGCGCAGACCAGGCATTTTCTGTTCTATAAACCGAACCAGGCGGTGGCGCGCTGATAGACGCCGGGCGCCAGCAAATCGGCAGACAGGCGTGGTTCGATAGGAATGATTACCAACTATTCGCACTTTTCAGATGATCAGTGGTCTACTTCCTCTTTTACCGCCAGCAACGAATGCCGGCGTTTTCATTGCTTTGCACGATCCCGGGCCAAAAGCCCCGGGCTTGTGTAGGATGAGCAGCGCAAACCACGACGCTGCCAGTCATAGGGAGATCCACATGCGCGTCCTGTCATCCGTTGCCGCCTTGTCGCTGGGCCTGCTCGTCTCGGCCGGGGCCATGGCTGCCACCGGCGAAGAAGCGCAACTGATCGATTCGATCAATGTCTACCGCAGCAAGGCCCAGCCCTGCGGTGGCGAAGCGTCGTTGGAGCTGCCACCGCTCAACAGCGATACCCGCCTGGCGCTGTCGCCAGAGGGTACCCGCGACCTGCAGCAGGCCATGACCCGCGCCGCCTACCCGATGGTCAATGTGCAGGCCATCAGCCTGTCGGGGCCGCGTGATGCGCGCGCTGCCATGCATGCCATCGAAGAGAGCTTCTGCCAGGTGGTGCTCGACCCGCAGTTCGTCGATATCGGCGTCAGCCAGGAAGGCCGCGACTGGCGCATCGTGCTGGCCCGGCCGCTGCTCAGTGGCCGCCTGGGTGACTGGCAGGCCGAGGGACAGAAGGTGCTGCAGGAGATCAACGCCGCGCGCAAGGTGCCGCGCCAATGCGGTGGCCAGCCCTTTGCCGCCGCCCCCGCACTGAGCTGGAGCACGGTGCTGGCCGGGGTTGCCGCCAACCACACCCGGGCCATGGCCAACCAGAACTTCTTCGACCACATCGACAAGGATGGCCGCACCCCCGGTGACCGGGCAGAGCTGGCCGGCTACCTGTACCAGCAGATCGGCGAAAACATCGCCGCCGGGCGTGACACCGCGCGCAAGGTGGTCGATGGCTGGCTGGATAGCCCGGGGCATTGCGCGACGCTGATGAACCCGGACTTCCGTGAGCTGGGCGCTGCGTATGCAGTGGACCCGAAGAGTGATGCGGGGATTTACTGGACAGGGTTGTTCGGGACGCCGCAGTAGGCCGGCTCCCACAGGACTCATTCAAATAGCAGGGACCCTGTGGGAGCGGCTTTAGCCGCGAACACCGGCGCAGCCGGTGCCATGCACCGCGGTGGCTTCTTCGCGGGTAAACCCGCTCCCACAGGGTACGTGGACCGCTTGTGAATTCAGTTCTCTACGTGACAGCGCAGCTCAAGGGCCGTGCAACCAAACCGTCGCCGCACGCACTTGCCCAGGTAACTGGCATCGCCCAGGCCCACTTCATCGGCAATCTGCGCCAGGCTGTGGCTGGAATTGAGCAGGCGCCAACGCGCCTGTTGCAGGCGCATCTCCAGCCACCAGGCCTTGGCGCTCATGCCATGGCTGGCGTGAAACTGCCGGTCCAGCTGGCGCCGGCTGATGCCCAGCTCAGCCGCCAGCTGCTCCGCGGTCAACGGCGTACCCAGGTGATGACGCATCAATGCCTGCGCGCGCTGCACCTGCCGCCCCTGCCCGACCCCCAGCTCCAACGAGCGCAAGGCATGGCGGCTGTCACGGGTTTCATCCACCAGCATGTCGGCCAGGCCCTTCAGCGCCCTGGCCCTCCCGCAGGCGCGTGACAACAGCGCGACGGCCAGGTCGATGGCCGCGGTGCCGCCGGCGCAGGTGATGCGGCTACCGTCGATGCAATACAGCTGCTCACTCAGCACCTGCAAATGCGGGAAGGCCGCACGAAATTCGGCTTCGTGGCGCCAGTGCACCACTACCTTGTGCCCCTGCAGCAACCCGCAGGCAGCCAACAGGAAAGCACCGTTGTCGACCGCCACCAGCTTGACGCCAGCCTTGCCAGCCTGCCTCAGCAAGGCCCGGTAGCGAGGCGCCAGCGCGGCAGTGGCCAGCGCGTTGCGCCCGCCGAACACCACCAGGTAGTCGAAACTGGCCAGCTCGAGCTGGCCAGCGACGGCCTCGACCTGCACCACCGCGCCACTGCTCGAAGGCACCGGGTCGAGTGTCAGCCCTGCAACAGTCCAGCTGCAGTAGCGCTGCTGGCTGTAGTCCTCGTCGTCGGCGCTGAAACGCAACTTGTCGAGAAAGGCACCGAACGGCAGCAGGGCAAAATCCGGTAACGGCAAGATCAGCAAGCGGATGTCGGGCTGCATTGGCTTCGCGTCCAGAAACGACCATTCAATGTCCGGATCATACCCTTGCCGGCCAAGGTCGGCGCCATAGACTGACGCCCTCTCCATCAACAAGGCATTTCCCACCATGGCACTCGACACCTGGCTCATCTATCTGCTGGCCAGCATCGGCCTGTCGCTGACCCCAGGCCCCAACAGCCTGCTGGCCCTGACCCACGGTGCCCTGTATGGCGCACGCCGGACGTTGTTCACCATCATCGGCGGGGTGTTTGGCTTCAGCGCCCTGATTGCCTTGGCCATGTTCGGCCTCAGCGCATTGCTGCAGGCCTCGGCCTCGGTGCTGAGCGTGCTCAAGTGGGTGGGTGGCGCCTATCTGGTCTGGCTGGGTATCCAGCTGTGGCGCAGCCCGGGCCTGCACCTGGAACTGACCACTCAAAGTGCGCGGCTGGGCAATGTTGGCCTGTTCCGCCAGGGCCTGCTGTCGGCCATGGCCAACCCCAAGGTGCTGCTGTTCTACGGCGCTTTCCTGCCGCAGTTCATCGACCCGCAGCGTGGGTTGCTGCTGCAGTTCGTGGTGATGGCGGCGACCTTTGCCAGTGTCGAGTTCCTGGTCGAATACCTGTTGGCACGCCTGGCGTTTCGCATCCGGCCATGGCTGGCCAAGGGCGGCAAGGGCTTCAACCGCTGCTGCGGCAGCCTGTTTGCCTTGATTGGTGTGGCGTTGCCGCTTGGGCGGTAGCACTATGCAAAGGCTGTCGCGATCGTACAGGGATCGCGACAACCTGCGGGCTCGCATTCAACCCCGGCGTGCTTTGGTCAGGAAGATGATCAAGGCCACGCCCGGCAACCCCGCCCCCACCAGCGCCACACCGTGCCAGCCGAACTGGCTGAACACCGCGCTGGCCACCGCCGAACCCAGCGCCCCACCCAGGAAGATGCTGGTCATGTACACCGCGTTCAGCCGCCCGCGGCTGGCCGGGTCCAGCGCATACACTTCACGCTGGCCGATGACCATGTTCATCTGCACCGCAAAATCCAGCAGCACGCCAGTCAGCCCCAGGCCGATCACGCTGTAGCCCGGCACGGTCAGCCCCAGCAACAGTGCCGCCGGTGCCAGTAACAACGCCAACAGCGAACCGGCCCGGGCATGCCCGGCATCGGCCAGGCGGCCGGCCATGGGTGCGGCGACGGCGCCTACCGCGCCCACCAGGGCGAATACTGCGATCTGGCTCTGCGACAGGCCATGCTCGGTTGCCAGGGCCATCGGCACCGCCGTCCAGTACAGGCTGAACGCCGCGAACATCAACGCCTGGTACAGCGAGCGCTGGCGCAGCAAGGGATAACGGCGCAGCAGGGTGAGCAGCGACAGCATCAGCCCGGCATAGCTGGCCTTGTGCTCGGGCACCCGCCGCGGCAAGGTCAGGGCCAGCAGCAGGATGATCGCCAGCATCACCCCGGCAGCGCCAATGAACACCGCCCGCCAGCCGAAGTAGTCGGCCACCAGGCTGGACAACGGCCGCGCCAGCAGGATACCCAGCAGCAGGCCGCCCATGATGTTGCCGACCACCCGCCCACGCTGCTGCTCCGGCGCCAGGTGCGCCGCCAGCGGAATGAGCATCTGCACCGCCACGGAACTGAAACCGATCAGCAGTGCATAGCCGAGGAACAGCTGGCCCTGGCCGCTGCTGCTGGTGCCCGCCAGCAGCAGGCTGACGCAGGCCAGCACGGCGGTAGACACCATCAAGCGGCGGTTTTCCAACAGGTCGGCCAGCGGTACCAGCAACAGCAGGCCCAAGGCATAGCCAAGCTGCGTGAGCGAAACGATGAGGCTGGCATGCTCGGTGGACAGCCCCAGGTCCGGGGCGATCAGGCCGACGATGGGCTGGGCATAGTAGATATTGGCGACGATCGCGCCGCAGCAGAACGCCAGCAGGGCGACCAGGGCCCGGCTGAGGCCGGTGGCGGCAGGCTGCGCGGCGGCAAGGGAGGGATTCATGCGAGTGTCCTCGGCGATGGCTGGAATATGCCGGCCACCTTACCCAGACGCACTCCTGGCGAGAATCCAGCGCTGGCGCAACAGGGCTTTGCGCACTGCGCAACACTAGGTGCTGCGCTGCAACAGGTTTTCGCAAAAGTCGATGAACGCATTCACCCGCCGTGAACCACGATGATTGGGCAGATACAAGGCGTTGATGCTGTCATTGGCAGCGCCGGGGCTGGCCTGCCAATCGGGGAACAGCCGCTGCAGGCGCCCGGCCGCCACATCCTCACGCACCAGCCAGTCGGCCAGCAGCGCGATGCCGCTGCCCGCCAGCGCGGTTTCGCGCAGCATGTCGGCATTGGCACTGCGCAACGGCCCGCTCACGTCCAGTTCCAGACTGTCCTGCCCACGGGCCAGGCGCCAGGGGCGGCCTTTCTGCCCGTAGCGAAAGCGCAGGCAGGCGTGCTCGAGCAGCTGCCGCGGATGCTCCAGCGCGTCACGCCCGGCCAGGTAGCCCGGGCTGGCCACCAGCCAGCGCTGGAAGCGACCCAGCTGGCGGCATACCAGCTCGTCATTGGGCGAGGGGTCGCCCAGGCGGATCGACAGGTCATAGCGCCCGTCAAGCAGGTCATCCAGGCGGTCGCTAAGGTCGATGTCCAGCTCCAGAGCCGGATGTTGCGCCAGGAACGGCCCCAGGTGCGGGGCGATGACCCACCTGCCGAACTCCACCGGCAAGCACAGGCGCAATACACCGACAGGCTCCTCGCCCCGGTCGGCGACACTGGCATCGGCCTCGTCCAGGGCCTCGAAAATACCCCGCGCGCGCTCGTAATAACGGGCGCCGGCCTCGGTCAGGCTGACCTGGCGCGTGGAGCGGTTGAGCAAGGTGGCGCCCAACGCCGCTTCCAGGGCATCGACCAGGCGCGTCACCGACGATGTCGCCAGCCCAAGCTGGCGTGCGGCGGCAGAAAAGCCCTGGGCATCGACGGTGGCCACGAACATTTTCATCGCCAGGAGTTTGTCCATTTGTTGCCCGTCTTCCAAATCCCGGAAAGTTCTTACAAACAGCCGGGCCGGTCAAGAAGCGCGGCGCACGGCAATTGCGTCCATAGTGGAACTACCCCCTTCCAAGCGAGGTTTTCCATGATCCCGACCAACCTGCTGACTGCCCTGCCCCCTTGCGACCCCACCAGCTCCGAACGGGTCGACCAACTGCTCAGCCGCCCGGGTGTGCGTGTGGAGCGTATCGTTTCCAGCGGCCAGGCCAGCCCGCCCGGTTTCTGGTACGACCAGGCCGAAGGCGAATGGATCGTGCTGCTCAGTGGCGCCGCCGGCCTGCGCTTCGAGCACGAGAGCCATACCCGCCTGCTGGCGCCGGGCGATTGCCTGGACATCCCGCCGCATTACCGCCACCGCGTGGAATGGACCGCCCCCGGCACCGCTACCATCTGGCTCGCGGTGTTCTACAGCAGCGGCGCACCGTGGCCAACATGAAACGGTGGCCGCCTGTAGGAGCAGCCTTGTGCTGCGAAGGGGCCAGTCCTGCCGACACACCCGCTGCACTCGTAGCGGCCTCTTCGCAGCACAAGGCTGCTCCTACACAGAGCACACCGCCGACCTTCACACTCAAACAAAGCCTGAGTGCCCGTTACATGAATCAGCACGAACACCTCATAAGATGCAATTTTAAGCGCATGATCTAGACTTTTAGCCACACCTTGCAGAGTTCAACCCTGCGACAATCCGCCCCACAAAATTATGTACCAACTTGTTAATTAGCAAGCTAAGAGATTACACTGCGCGCATTCCACCTGCTGAGATCCCTGGCATGAAAGAAACACCGCGCGCCTCTGGCGCCACAAACATCATCCTGGTCGGCCTGGGCGTGATCATCGCCCTGCTCGGCCTCCTCCTGGCTGCGGGCGGCGTCAAGCTGGCCGGCCTGGGAGGTTCCTGGTACTTCCTGATCGGCGGCCTGGCCATGGCCATCGCCGGCGTTCTCATCGCTCGCCGCAAGCCGGCTGGCGCCTGGCTGTACGCGGCGTTCCTGGTCGGCACTGCCATCTGGGCGCTGATCGACGCAGGCCTGGTGTTCTGGCCGCTGTTCTCGCGCCTGTTCATGTTCGGCGCAATCGGCATGGTGGTGGCACTGGTCTACCCGCTGCTGGCCCGTGCCAATGGCACCAGCGCCGGCCGCGGTGCCTATGGCGTTGCCGGGGTGATGGCCGTGCTGCTGGTGGTCGCCGCCGGCAACATGTTCGTCGCCCACCCAAGCGTCGCCCCCACCGGCAAAGGCCCGGGCATGACCCCGGTCGAGGCCGGCAAGGCGCAGAAGGACTGGGCTCACTACGGCAACACCGAAGGTGGCAGCCGCTTCGCCGCGCTGGACCAGATCAACCGCGACAACGTCAACAAGCTGAAAGTGGCCTGGACCTACCGCACCGGTGACGTGGCGCTCAGCGACGGCAACGGCGCCGAAGACCAGCTGACCCCGCTGCAGGTCGGCAACAAGGTGTTCATCTGCACCCCGCACAACAACCTGATCGCCCTTGATGCCGACACCGGCAAAGAGCTGTGGAAGAACGCGATCAACGCCCAGTCCAAGGTCTGGCAGCGTTGCCGTGGCATGGCCTACTTCGACGCCACTGCCGCCATCGCCCAGCCGACCCAGCCGAACAGCTCGCCAATCACCGCGGCCAGCGTACCGGCCGGTGCCAACTGCCAGCGTCGCCTGCTGACCAACACCATCGATGGCCGCCTGATTGCCGTCGACGCCGACACCGGCGAGTTCTGCCAGGGCTTCGGCAACAACGGCCAGGTCGACCTCAAGGCCGGCCTGGGCGATGTGCCGGACTCCTACTACCAGCTGTCCTCGGCCCCACTGATGGCCGGCACCACCGTGGTGGTCGGCGGCCGCGTCGCCGACAACGTCCAGACCGACATGCCAGGCGGCGTGATCCGTGGTTTCGACGTGATCACGGGTGAAATGCGCTGGGCCTTCGACCCCGGCAACCCGGAAGATCGCCAGGCGCCGCAGGGCGACAGCACCTATGTGCGCAGCACCCCCAACAGCTGGGCCCCGATGTCCTACGACCCGGCGATGAATACCGTGTTCCTGCCGATGGGCTCGTCGTCCACCGACATCTACGGTGTCGAACGCAGCAAGCTGGACCACACTTATGGCGCTTCGGTACTGGCGCTGGACGCCACCACCGGCAACCAGAAGTGGGTGTTCCAGACCGTGCACAACGACCTGTGGGACTTCGATCTGCCGATGCAGCCGAGCCTGATCGATTTCACCAAGGACGACGGCCAGTCGGTACCTGCAGTGGTAATCGGCACCAAGGCCGGGCAGATCTACGTGCTCGACCGCGCCACCGGCAAGCCGCTGACCCAGGTCGACGAAGTACCGGTCAAGCCAAGCAACATCCCCAACGAGCCGTACTCGCCAACCCAGCCGAAGTCGGTGGGCATGCCGCAGATCGGCGCGCAGACCCTGACCGAATCGGACATGTGGGGCGCAACCCCGTACGACCAGCTGCTGTGCCGCATCGACTTCAAGAAAATGCGCTACGACGGCCTGTACACCGCACCGGGCACCGACCTGTCGCTGAGCTTCCCGGGTTCGCTGGGCGGCATGAACTGGGGCAGCATTTCCACCGACCCGGTACATGGTTTCATCTTCGTCAACGACATGCGCCTGGGCCTGTGGATCCAGATGATCCCGTCGCAGAACAAGGGCGGTGCCGCTTCCGGTGGCGAAGCGCTGAACACCGGCATGGGTGCAGTACCGCTCAAGGGCACCCCGTATGCAGTAAACAAGAACCGCTTCCTGTCGGTGGCCGGCATTCCGTGCCAGGCGCCGCCATTCGGCACCCTGACCGCTATCGACATGAAGACCCGCCAGGTGGCGTGGCAGGTACCTGTGGGTACCGTCGAGGACACCGGCCCGCTCGGCATCCGCATGCACCTGCCGATCAAGATCGGCCTGCCGACCCTCGGCGGCACCCTGTCCACCCAGGGCGGCCTGGTGTTCATCGCCGGCACCCAGGACTTCTACCTGCGCGCCTACGACAGCAGCAACGGCAACGAAATCTGGAAGGCTCGCCTGCCAGTGGGCAGCCAGGGCGGCCCGATGACCTACGTTTCGCCGAAAACCGGCAAGCAGTACGTGGTGGTCACGGCTGGCGGCGCGCGCCAGTCGACTGACCGTGGCGACTACGTGATTTCTTACGCCTTGCCGTAACACCGCGTCGCCCCCTTCGCGGGTAAACCCGCTCCCACAGGAACTGCACAGTTTGCAAGGGCAGTGAAAATCCTGTGGGAGCGGGTTCACCCGCGAAGAGGCCTTAGAAGACAACCCGAGATTCAGCAATGCCATCCGCAATTCGCATCACCCCCACCCTGTTGCTGGCCCTCGCCAGCAGCACCGCCCTGGCCGACGGCGACCTGATGACCCGCAGCACCCTGACCGGTGACTGGGGCGGCCTGCGTCACCAGCTGGAAGAAGACGGCGTCAGGTTCACCGGCGACTACAGCGGCGAAACCGCCTACAACGCCCACGGTGGCCTGCACCGCTCGGCGCGCTACTCGCAAAACCTGAAACTGGGCGTGCAGTTCGACCTGTCGAAACTGTATGGCCTGGACAACGGCGGCAAGGTCCAGCTGACCATCAACGACCGCCGCGGCAACAGCGCCTCGGAAGACCTGGTGGGCAACCGCCTGCCGATCCAGGAAAACTTCGGTGGCCTGTACACCCGCCTGACCGAGCTGAGCTACGAGCGTACCCTGTTCACCCCGGCGCTCAACGTCAAGCTCGGCTACATGGCCATGGGCAACGACCTCGGCGGCCTGGACAGTGGCATCCTGTGCAACTTCATGAACGCCGGCTTCTGCGGCCACCCGCTGAACATGTCTGGCGGCAGTGGCTGGACCAATTACCCCAATGCCCACCTGGGCGTGCGGGTGAAGTACGACCTGTCGCCATCCTGGCAACTGCGTGTGGCGGCGTTCAACGTCGACCCGGAAAGCAACGGCAACTCCAGCCGCGCCTGGCACCTGGGCCCCAAGCACACCACCGGCACCGTGGTACCGGTAGAGCTGGTCTACAAGCTGCAGGGCGAGCTGCCTGGCGAGTACAAACTGGGCTACTACTACGACAGCTCCGATGTGAAGCGCATCGGCAGCGACGAGGAAGTGTCCGGCCGCGGCGGCCACTATCTGCTGGTCGACCAGGCCGTGTGGAACGACCAGGGCTTGCCGGGCCGCAGCCTGCATGCCTTCGGCCAGTACTCGGCGTCGAGCAAGGCCGCATCGCCATTCACCAAGTGGTATGGCGCCGGCGTGGTGCTGTACAAGCCGTTCGCAGGCCGCGCGAAGGATACTGTGGCCCTGGGCTATGGCCGTGCCGTACCCAACCCGCGTAGCCGCGAGGTGCTGGAAGATGCCGCGTTCGATGCCGGGCAGCAGTTCCCCGATATCGACAGCGCCGAGCAGCTGGTCGAGCTGAGCTATGGCTACCAGGCCACGCCGTGGCTGAATCTGCGCCCGGATGTGCAGTACATCATCGAGCCGGGCGCGTTCTCCGGGAAGGACATCGACAACGCGCTGGTGGTTGGCCTGCAGGTCAAGGCTACCTTCTGAAACCTTGACTGGGGCTGCTCTGCAGCCCTTCGCGGGCACGCCCGCGCTCATAGAACAACACATGACTCATTGGTTCGGCGAGGTTCTGTAGGAGCAGCCTTGTGCTGCGAAGAGGCCGGGGCTGACAAAGCCTGTCTATTGGCTGTACCGGCCTCTTCGCAGCACAAGGCTGCTCCTACAAAGGACGCGTCAGACGAGCGATATTGGTTCTCTGCGCGACAGCGCAGCCCAAAGGGCTGGGCAATCTCCCACAGGTATATCGCCGGCTGGCCTGGCGGTGCTGTACCTGTGGGAGCGGGCGTGCCCGCGAAGAGGCCAGCGCAATCAACCCTGCCTGAGGTAATCCACCAGCCTCAGCAACATGGCATCACACCCCCGCAACTGCTCGACACTGACGAACTCATCCGGCTTGTGCCCCTGGTCCATGCTCCCAGGCCCACACACCACAGTCGGGATGCCCGCCTGGTCGAACAGCCCTCCTTCGGTACCAAACGCCACCGTACCGAACTCATCCGAACCACTGAGCAACGCCACCAGGCCTGCCGCCTCGCTATCCGCTGGCGTGGCCAGCCCCGGATATGCACTCAACGGCTGCAGGCGAATGGCGCTGGCGGCATTGACCTTGCGCATGCGCGGCAGCAGTTCGGCCTCGGCATAGGTTTGCAGCTGGTTGGCCACTGCCTGCGCCTCGAACCCCGGCAAAGCCCGTACTTCGAAATCGAATTCGCATTCCGCCGGCACGATGTTCAGCGCCCTGCCCCCTTTGATCACACCGGTCTGCACAGTGGAGAACGGTGGGTCGAAGCGCTCGTCGTGATGCTCCGGCAACGCCAGGGCATCACCGATATCACCCAGCTTGCCGATCAGCTTCGCCGCATACTCGATGGCATTCACCCCATACGGCGCGTACGCCGAGTGGCAGGCCGCGCCATGCACCTGGCAACGCATCGCCAGCTTGCCCTTGTGCCCCAGCACCGGCTTGAGTTCGGTGGGTTCGCCAATCAGGCACAACCGTGGCTTGTGCGGGCGCTGCTCCAGCGCGGCCAGCATCGAGCGCACCCCCAGGCAGCCGACTTCCTCGTCGTAGGAGAACGCCAGGTGCACCGGCATGCGCAACGGCTGGGCGAGAAACACCGGTACAGCCGCCAGCACCGAAGCGATGAAGCCCTTCATGTCGGCCGTGCCGCGGCCATACAGCCGCCCGTCGCGCTCACTCAGGGCAAACGGCTCGACTGTCCAGGCCTGGCCGTCCACCGGCACCACATCGGTATGCCCGGACAGCACCACGCCGCCAACGTCCCGGGGGCCGATGGTGGCGAACAGGTTGGCCTTGGTGCCTTCCGGGTTATGGAACAGTTCGCTTTCCACCCCCAGCTCGGCCAGGTAGTCGCGGATGAAGCTGATCAGTTCGAGGTTGGAATCCCGGCTGACCGTGGCAAAGCCGATCAGCCTGGCCAGCATCGCGCGACTGGCAAATTCACTCATCGCCCGGCACCCCGTAGCTTGGCGCGGCAGTCGGGTTGAGGGCGCGGGTGACGTAGTCCTGCATCTGCGGCCGATATGCCTGCCACAGGCCATCGAGCACACCAATCGGGTCTGCTTCGGCCCAGTCCACACGCAGGTCCACCAGTGGCCAGGTCAGTTCGCCGGCAATCTTCAACGCCGCCGAGTGCACAGGCCCCGCCTCGCCACCTGCGGCCATCGCCGCGTGCATGGCCGCCAGCAGGCGGTCGGCCAGATGCCCGCCGGCTTGTTCAAAGGCCTGCACCATCGCCTCGATCACCTGGGTCGAGGCCAACAGGTTGCCTGCCGCCGCACATTGCTCACCGGCCACGGCGTGGTGGGTGCCCAGGGCTTCCTTGCCAGTGAACAGCGCGACCTGGCCATGGCTGTCGATCACCGTGAGCTGGCGATACTCGCTCCAGCCGTTGGCGCTCAGCACCCGGTCCAGCGCAGCGGCAGGCGGCAACTGGCCCTGTTCCAGGGCATCGAGAATCTGCGGGCCCAGCGCCGGCAAGGTGATGTTCTGGGTGGCGACCGCACCCACACCGGCACGCACCCACGGGCAGCGGGCGCCCACGGCGATGCTCGAAGAGCTGATGGCGATACCGACCTGGCCGGTTTCCTGGCAACGACCGATGATGGAAAAAGTCATGTCATGCTTCCTGTTGTGCTGTGCGATACACGGCATTCTGGGTTGAACCTTTCGGCCGGCGAAACGACCTTTTTCCGAGGGGTTAGGCAGGAAAAAACTTTGCTCTGGCTGAGATCGAGCGCCGCCCGCGCGGCGCTTCGCAGCACAAGGCTGCTCCTACATCTGTTTCGGGCCAATTATTCCTGTCGGCACAGCGCGCGGCCCCTTGGCGTCCAACTGGCAAGCCGCAGAATCCAGGGCCTTCGCCGTTTTATCGGCAAGCCCCAGCTAAATACTATTTTCGCCATTTCCACGGCATCCCTAGTCTGGCCCCAGGCAACGGCGGTCCTCCAAACCGACCTGACAAAAACCGCCTGAACAAGGGCTCGGACATGACACTGAACAACCTCGAAATCGACACCCTCGTCGTCGGCGCCGGCCAGGCCGGCGTGGCCATGAGCGAACACCTGAGCAAGCTTGGCGTGCCGCACCTGGTGCTGGAGCGCAAGCGTATCGCCGAGGCCTGGCGCACCGGCCGCTGGGACTCGCTGGTGGCCAACGGCCCGGTATGGCACGACCGCTTCCCGGGGCTGGAATTCAACCTCGACGCCGACGCCTTCGCCGGCAAGGACCAGGTGGCCGACTACTTCGAGCAGTACGTACGCAAGTACAACCTGCCCGTACGCACCGGCATCGAAGTGAAGAAAGTGCTGCGCAACAGCGACCGCCCCGGTTTTACCATCGAAACCAATGAAGGCGTGATTCGCGCCAACCGCGTGGTCGCCGCCACCGGCCCGTTCCAGAAACCGGTAATCCCG
Organism: Pseudomonas sp. ABFPK; assembly: GCF_001586765.1. NCBI lineage: Bacteria > Pseudomonadati > Pseudomonadota > Gammaproteobacteria > Pseudomonadales > Pseudomonadaceae > Pseudomonas > Pseudomonas sp. ABFPK. Next base: position 84,357 of record NZ_LQXW01000023.1, read on the forward strand.
GCCATCGCGCCGAAAGACAGCAACCTGCACCAGATCCACTCCGCTGCCTATTACAACCCCGAGCAGTTGCCAGAAGGCGCTGTGCTGGTGGTCGGCGCCGGCTCCTCCGGCGTACAGATCGCCGAAGAACTGATGCGTGCCGGGCGCCAGGTGTACCTCTCGGTCGGCGCCCACGATCGCCCGCCACGCGCTTACCGCAACCGCGACTTCTGCTGGTGGCTGGGCGTGCTGGGTGAGTGGGATGCGGAGATCGCCAAGCCTGGCCGCGAGCACGTGACCATTGCCGTCAGTGGCGCCCGTGGCGGCCACACCGTGGACTTCCGCGCCCTCGCCCACCAGGGCATGACCCTGGTCGGCCTGACCCAGTCGTTCGAGAACGGCGTGGCACGCTTCCAGGACAACCTGGTCGAGAACATCAACCGCGGCGACGAAAACTACCTGGCCCTGCTCGATGCCGCCGATGCCTACATCGAACGCAACGGCCTGGACCTGCCGGAAGAGCCCGAAGCCCGCAAACGCCTGGCCGACCCGGAGTGCATGCGCAACCCGCTGCAGCAGCTGGACCTGGCCAAGGCCGGCGTCACCAGCATCATCTGGGCTACCGGTTACGGTGTCGACTTCAGCTGGCTGCAGGTAGACACCTTCGACGCCAACGGCAAGCCCCAGCACCAACGCGGCGTGGCCCGCGAGCCGGGTGTGTACTTCCTTGGCCTGCCGTGGCTGTCGCGTCGTGGCTCGTCGTTCATCTGGGGCGTGTGGCACGACGCCAAGCACGTCGCCGGCCACATCGCCACGCAACGCACCTATGCCGCCTACCGCGACCGCGAGCAACGCGCAGCGGATGAGCAGCAGCAACCCAAGATCAGCAACGTCAGCACCCTCGGAGCCCACTGATGCCTACTCATACCCGCATCCGCATGTTCAACACCAAGGCCACCTACCCCAACCAGACCCTGGACAACGACCTATGCCAGGCGGTGCGCGCCGGCAACACCATCTACGTGCGCGGCCAGGTCGGCACCGACTTCGAAGGCAACCTGGTGGGCCTGGGTGACCCACGGGCGCAGACCGAGCAGGCAATGAAGAACGTCAAGCAACTGCTCGAAGAAGCCGGCTCGGACCTGTCGCACATCGTCAAAACCACCACCTACATCACCGACCCGCGCTTCCGCGAGCCGGTGTACAAGGAGGTAGGCAAGTGGCTCAAAGGCGTGTTCCCGATTTCCACCGGGCTGGTGGTGGCCGGGTTGGCCCAGGCCGAGTGGCTAATGGAAATCGATGTGATCGCCGTGGTGCCAGATTCGGTCTGACCGATCGGTTCAACCTGTAGGAGCGGCCTTGTGTCGCGAAAGGGCCGCAACGCGGCCCCAGGATTGATGCGCAACACTTGAAATTGCTGGGGCTGCTTTGCAGCCCTTTCGCGACACAAGGCCGCTCCTACAGGGAACGCGCCCACTTTTGAAATGGGCTAGAAACCCACTGTCGCCGACAGCAGGTAGGTACGCGGCGTAGACAGCGTCAGCCCCGGCTCGCTGTCATCCGAAGCTCCGGCCGAACTCCAGTAGCGGTCGCCCAGCACATTCTCGACACTGGCACGCAAGGTCACCTGAGTGGCATCCACCTTGAACGCATAACGCGCACCCACGTCGTAACGCTCCCAACCGTCGATCTGCTTGCTGTTGTTCTGGTCCAGGTACTGCGAGCTCGAGTGGATGCCCCGCGCCGTCAGGGTCAGGCCGTTCACCCCAGGCACATCCCATTCTGCGCCCAGGTTGACGTTGTACTCGGGCGTGGCCGGCGCGCGGTTGCCATCGTAGGCGCCACGGATGGTGTCGGTCAGTTCGCTGTCGATATACATCACCCCGCCCAGCACACGCACGCCTTGCACGGGCTCGCCGAACACGCTCAGTTCGATACCGCGGTTGTCGCGCTTGCCATTGGGGCCGAACACCCGCGATGTGGGGTTGGTTTCATAGGCGGGCTGGCGGATGCGGAAGGCACTGGCGGTAAAGGCGACCTGGCCCAGGTCGTACTTGGCCCCCACCTCGACCTGGCGGCTGGTGAACGGCGGGAAGATCTGGTCTTCGTTGACCGATGTCGACGGCGCAATCTTTCCTTGGCTCAGGCCCTCCATGTAGTTGGCATACAACGACAGCTGGTCGGTAACCTTAAGCAGCACGCCGCCCGAGGGCGACACCTTCTCTTCATCGTAGGCGGTATCCCCCTTGATGCCGTCGCTCCAGTCATCCACCTGCACCCGCTGCCAACGCGCGCCCAGGGTCAGCAGCAGGCGGTCATCGAAGAAGCCCAGGGTGTCGGCCAGGGCCACGCCGGAAAAGCGGTTTTCCGTGTACACCTCAGGGTCGATGCGGGTTGGCGTGCCCGGTGTCGGCGTGGCCACCGGGTGGTAGAGGTTACTGGGCGCCGAGGCATAGCGGGCGCCGCCGTTGGTGAAGTCCATGTAGAAGTAGGTGGCGGCCAGGTTCAGTTCGTGGCTGACCGGCCCGGTATGGAACCAGTTGCGCACGCCGGCCATGGCGGTACGCACGCTTTCATCCCGGGTGAAGTCGCGCGGCTGCACGGTGAAGTCGCCGGCATCGTTGCTGATGGACACGTTGTGGCGCAGGAAGTCATGGTTGCTCTTGCGCGCGCCGACCGCGCCATAGGCCAGCAGCGACTCGCTGATATCGTACTCGGCATGCAGCGCACCGAAGGTGTCGTTGGTGCGCGCCTTGCTCCAGGCCTGGGCGTAGTTGTGGCGTACGTCGTTGGCGTCCGGCACCTTGGCATTGGCACCGACCAGCACCCGCTCCTGCGGTGCATCGGTATCGCGCTCGGTATGGCCAAGGTCCGCCGAAAGCCGCAGGCGCTCGCCACGAAAGTCCAGGCCCAACACCGCCATTTCACGTTCGACTCGCTGGTGGTCCCATTCGGTATCGCCCGCCTGTTTCACGCCATTGAAGCGCACGCCGAACTGCTGGCCTTCGCCAAAGCGCCGACCAACGTCCACCGCACCGCCTGCCTGACCGGCCGAGGCATAGCTGCCGGTAAACTCGGTGAGCGGCTGGTCGCCGGCTCGCTTGGGCTGCACATTGATGCCGCCGCCGACACTGCCTCGCGGCGAAATGCCGTTGATCAGCTGGCTGGGGCCTTTGATGATGTCGACCCGGTCGGCCATTTCCATGTCGATCGAGTAGGTCGGCAGGATGCCGTACAGGCCGTTGTAGGCCACATCACTGTTGAACAGGCTGAAGCCGCGAATGGTGAACTGCTCGAAGCGCCCACCCGCCGGGTTGGTGGCGCGTACCGATGGGTCGCTGGCGATCAGCTCGCCCAAGGTCCGCGCCTGCTGGTTCTTCACCAGTTCGCTGGTGTAGCTGGTGATGCTGAACGGGGTTTCCATGAAATCGCGCGTGCCGAGCAGGCCCTGTGAACCCTGACGGGCCACCTGGCCACCGGCATAGGGTTGCGTTTCGTTGCCTGCGGCCAGGCCACCGACGATGCTGGTCGGGGCGATTTCAAGCGCACCACCCGCCTGGGGGGCCGGCATCAACGTGAAAGCACCCTCGCCCACCGGCAGCAACTGCAGGCCGCTGCCGCGCAACAGCTGGGTGAAGCCTTCGTCGACGCTGTAGCTGCCGGACAGGCCATTGCTCTGCCGGCCGTTGACCAGCGCCGGGTCCAGCGACAGGCTGACCCCGGCCTGGTCGGCAAACTGGGTAAGTGCCGCACCAAGGTTTGCAGGCGACACCTGATAGCTGCGCCGGGCGGGTTCTTCGGCCCAGGCCGGTGCACACAACAACAGGCTCATGGCGAACAACGGATGTGCCGCACGCGCCAGTGGGCGCAGGCGGCTGGACATGACAACAGGCATTGAACAAGGCTCCCCTTTATTTGCTCCTACCGGTAATGACCGGTGAGCGAAAAAAAGGGGACAGCCTCATGCGCGATTTTCCCGCGCGGCCAGGCTCACCCAGTAACGCGTGCGCGTGTGCACCTGCAACGGCAGGCTGGCGGCGAGCAAGGCCAGCACCCGGTCGGTGTCGTCGAGGCGGAACGTACCGGTCACGCGCAGGGCCTCCAGTTCGGGCGCCCAGCGCAGCACGCCGGGGCGGTACCTGCGCAGCTCGTGCAGCAGCTCGCCCAACGGGCGATCCTCCAGCCGCAGTACCCCTTCGCGCCAGCCCAGCAGCCATGCGTCCAGGCCGGTGACAGGGCCAACCCCGGCCACTTGCAGGCTGGCCTGCTGCCCGGCCTGCAGCAACAGTGCCGGGCCTTGCCGCGGCTGCAGGTTGGCCGTGCCCTTGAGCACCGATACCCGGCAGGCCTGATCGACCAGGCGCAGGCACACCTCGCCGGCATCCAGCGCGACCTGGCCATAGGGCACCTGCAACGTCAGGCTCAGGTTGCCGGGCAACCTGATTGCCACTTCGCCACGCAGCAATGTCAGGCGACGCGCGCCCAGGTCGATATCCACCGCACTGTCGGTGTTCAACTGCACGAATGTGCCATCGCTCAGCAGCACCTGCCGGCGCTCCCCGACCGCGGTGCGCATGTCGGCGACCCAGGCCTCCAGCGGCAGTTCGCGGCTTGCCAGCCAGGCCGCCGGCAACAATGCAGCCACGCCCAGGGCCTGCTTGAGCAGCGCCCGGCGGCCGCTATCCGGGCGGTCCAGGGTGGCCATGGCCAATGCGCCGGGTAGCGCGGAAAAGCGCTGGCGCAACAGCAGTGCCTTTTGCCAGGCGTGTTCGTGCAAGGTGCTGCTGGTGCGCCATTGTTCCAGGCGCTGCAGGTCACCCTCGCTGGCAGCGCCAGAGTCCACCAGCGCCAGCCAGCGCGCGGCGGCCTGCAGTGCCTCGCGGGTTTCGGGGGAATGGCTGGTCATTACAGTTCGGCCAGCAGGCAATGCTCGTAGGCCTGCGCCATGTAGCGTTTGACCGAGCGCTCGCAAACACCCAGGCGCCTGCCGATCTCGGCATAGCCCAGGCCCTCCAGCTGGCTCCAGAGAAAAGCCTTGCGTACCGGCACCTTTAGGCCGTCGAGCAACTCGTCGAGGGCTTGCAGGGTTTCCAGCAGTACCCAACGCTGCTCTGGCGAGGGCACATGCTGCTCGGGCAACTGCGCCAGTGCATCGAGGTAGGCTTGTTCCAGGCTGCGCCGCTGCTGGAAGTTGCTCAGCAGGCGCTTGCCCACGGTCAGCAGGTAGGCACGCGGTTCGCGAATGTCTGCCAGCGGCTGGGCGCTGGCCAGGATACGCAGGAAGGTATCCTGGCTGAGGTCGGCGGCATCCCAGGCATTGCCCATGCGCCGCCGCAGCCAGGTTTCCAGCCAGCCGCGGTGTTCCCGGTACAGGGCAGGCAGGCTATGCTCCGGTGGCGGCGCGGCGTCGATCATGGGGAAGGCCCTGCGGTAGTGTAAATAAGATTAATTCTAATTTACAGCGCACCACAGAACCAAGCGGTTTGTTACCAGTCAGGCAATCGCCGCATCCACCAGCACTTGCGCTTCCTGCACCAGGCGCTGCAGGTGCGCCTCGTCGATGAAGCTTTCGGCGTAGATCTTGTAGATATCCTCGGTGCCCGACGGGCGTGCGGCGAACCAGCCATTGGCGGTCATCACCTTCAGCCCGCCGATCGCCTGGCCGTTGCCCGGCGCATGGCTGAGGATCTGCACGATCGGCTCACCCGCCAGCTCGGTCGACTTCACCTGCTCCGGCGCCAGCTTGCTCAGCAAAGCCTTCTGCCGGGCATCGGCCTTGGCTTCGACACGGGTGGCGAACGGCTTGCCCAGCGCCTCGGTCAGGTCGGCGTAGGCCTGGCTCGGGTTGCGCCCGGTGCGGGCGGTCATCTCGGCAGCCAGCAAGGCCGGGATCAGCCCGTCCTTGTCGGTGGCCCAGACCGAGCCATCGCGGCGCAGGAACGAAGCCCCCGCGCTTTCCTCGCCACCAAAGCCCAGCGTGCCGTCGAACAGGCCCTGGGCGAAGAACTTGAAGCCCACCGGTACTTCGTACAGTTCACGGCCCAGGCGCTGGGTGACGCGATCGATCAGGCCACTGGACACCACGGTCTTGCCGACGGCGGCATCGCTGCGCCATTGCGGGCGGTGGCGGTACAGGTAGTCGATGGCCACGGCCAGGTAGTTGTTCGGCTGCAGCAGGCCATCGGGGGTGACGATGCCATGGCGATCGTGGTCCGGGTCGCAGGCGAAGGCCACGTCGAAGCGTTCGCGCAGGCCGATCAGGCCCTGCATGGCATAGGGCGAAGACGGGTCCATGCGGATCTGGCCGTCCCAGTCGACGGTCATGAAGCGGAAGGTCGGGTCGACCTCGGTGTTCACCACTTCCAGGTCCAGCTGGTAATGCTCGGCAATCGCCGACCAGTAGCGCACCCCTGCCCCGCCCAGCGGGTCGACGCCCAGGCGCAGCTTGGCGCCGCGGATGACGTCGAAGTCGATGACGTTTTCCAGGTCGGCCACGTAGTTGCTCACGTAGTCGTGACGCAGGGTGGTGGATGCCTGCAGCGCCTGGGCATGGTCCATGCGCTTGACGCCCGACAGGTCAGCAGCCAGCAGTTCGTTGGCCTTGGCCTCGATCCACTTGGTCACGTCGCTGTCGGCCGGGCCGCCATTGGGCGGGTTGTACTTGAAGCCACCGCTTTGCGGCGGGTTGTGCGACGGGGTGATGACGATGCCGTCGGCCAGGCCCTGCTCGCGGCCACGGTTATGGCAGAGGATGGCATGAGAAACCGCTGGTGTTGGCGTGTATTCGTCGTCCTTGGACAACATTACCTGCACGCCATTGGCAGCCAGCACTTCCAGGGCGCTGGCGGTAGCCGGTGCCGACAGTGCGTGGGTGTCGGCGCCTATGAACAACGGGCCATCGATGCCCTTCTCCTGGCGATACAGGCAGATGGCCTGGGTAATGGCCAGGACGTGGTACTCGTTGAAGCTCAATTCAAGCGAAGTGCCCCGGTGCCCAGAGGTGCCGAAGGCCACCCGCTGGGCCGCCACGGCAGCGTCGGGGCGGCCGGTGTAGTAGGCGGTGAGCAGTCGGGGAATATCGACCAGCACGCTGGCCGGAGCCGGCTTGCCTGCCAAAGGACTGAGCGTCATGCAGAAACCTCGAGTTCAACGGATGTTGGTGTTGGAGCGTGCAGTGTACTGAGAGTTGCAATGCCGTGCGATGGGCGGCAGCAAAGAAACATCAGGCCATGCAGCCCGCTTTTTTGTAGGAGCGGCCTCGTGTCGCGATAGGGGTGCGAAGCGCCCCCAGGATCTTCGCACCTTCAGGAATTGTCGGGGCCGCTTTGCGGCCCTTTCGCGGCACAAGGCCGCTCCTACATGGGCCAGCGCATGCCGCTCATTTGCCTCATGACGGTCTAGAGTAGAAACCATGCACCCCGCAAAAGAGACCCCATGGCTTTCCACCGCCTGACCCACACCCACCCGCGCCTGAGCATCGCCACTGTGGTCGGCCTGCTCGGCGCCTGGCTGATCCCCGCCAGCGACAGCGTGCAGCACATCCTCGCCGGCTGGAACCTTGGCGTATGGCTGTACCTGCTGCTGGTGCTCTACCTGACCTTGAGCGCCAATGCGGAAAAGGTACGCAAGGTCGCCCGCGTCGAAGACGAAAACGCCGGCCTGGTCCTGCTCACCGTGTGCATCGCCGCCATCGCCAGCCTCGCCGCCGTCACCCTGCAACTGGTGTCCAGCCGTGGCCTGCAAGGCACGGCGCTGGTCGTGCACTACCTCTACACCGGCCTGACCGTGGCCGGTTCCTGGCTGTTGATCGGCTGCATTTTCAGCCTGCACTACGCGCGGCTGTTCTATACCGGACAAAACCACGAACCGCCGCTGCGCTTCGCCGATGGCGAACGCAACCCCGATTACTGGGACTTCCACTATTTCTCGTTCACCATCAGCGTGGCGGTACAAACCTCCGACGTGGGCATCGCCGGGCGGGAGTTGCGGCGGGTAGTGCTGGCACATTCACTAGTGGGATTCGTATTCAACACGGCGATCCTGGGATTCACCATCAATATCGCTGCCGGGTTGCTCGGCTGATCACACCGCTCGTCCGAAAACATCGCGCGGCAAATTCGATCAAATTGGCAGCACCTGGCGGGTTATCTGCCGTCAACATGCCAGGAAAACGTTTGCCTTGCGGGCCTGCGCAAAATGCCGTCCATGACAAAGATGTGACCTCTGTCATGCATCAGTGAATTTGTCTTATTGGCCGCCGAGAATAGTGCGTGACAGGTGCTATGGTTACTTTCCCGGCGGCCGCATCGATGTGGCCACCCGCTCACCACGTCCAGGTACGAACAAGGAGGCTGGCATGAACAAGATGACGTTCCCCAACGCCTGCCAGGTGATGCGCTGGCATTTCCACCCGCTGGGCTTCGAAGCCAGCATGGATGCACCGCGCAGCATGGTCGCGCGGCTGTTCGACCGCGCCACCGGCGAAACCCTGCTGGCGATTGCCGGCATCCCCTGCTCGGCAATCATGGCCGCCGCCGACGTAGAGCGCATCATCGAGGCCGTCGAGGCGGAGATGGATACCTTCATGCCCGCCTTCACCCTGCGCGACGCAGTCTAGCCCGCTGCCGTGCTTTCCTGGCGCATGGCCTGCAACTTGCCCATGAACTGCTCGGCCGGCACCGGCTGGCCCAGCAGGTAGCCTTGCAGCGAATCGCAGCCCAGGCGGGTCAGGAAGTCCTGCTGCCTGTCGGTCTCCACTCCTTCGGCAACGATGCGCAGCCCCAGCGCCTGGCCCAGCGCCACGATTGCCGAAACGATCGCCGCATCGTCGCTGTCCTGCTCCAGGTCGCGCACGAAACCGCGGTCGATCTTCAGCTCGTTGGCCGGCAGGCGCTTTAGGTACATCAGGCTGGAATAGCCGGTGCCGAAGTCATCGATGGACAGGTCCACGCCCATGTCGGACAACCGTTGCAGCACCGTCAGGCTGGCATCGGCGTCGTGCATGGCGGTGGTTTCGGTAATTTCCAGGGTCAGGCAGTTGGCCGGCAGGCTGTTCTGCTGCAGGGCTCGGGCCACGCTCTCGACCAGCCCGGCATGGCAGAACTGGATAGCCGACAGGTTCACCGCCATGCGCCAGCCGTGGTGCCCCTGGTCCAGCCACTGGCGCATCTGCCGGCAGGCCTCGATGAGCACCCATTCGCCAATGGGGATGATCAGGCCGGTCTTTTCCGCCAGGCCGATGAAACGGTCGGGCAGCAACAGGCCCTGCTGCGGGTGCTCCCAGCGCAGCAAGGCCTCGGCACCGATCGGCTGGCAATTCTGGGCGTCGAACTTGGGCTGGTAGTGCAGGCGGAACTGGCGCTGCTCCAGGGCCTGGCGCAGGTCCTGCAGTAGCTGCAATTGCTGGCGGGCGTTGCTGTTCATCGACGCGTCGAAGAAGCTGTAGCCATTCTTGCCGGCGCTCTTGGCGTGATACATGGCAGCGTCGGCATTGCGCAGCAGCTCATGCTGGTCCAGGCCATTGCCCGGGTACAGGACGATGCCCAGGCTCGCCGTCAGCTGCAGGTCATGCTCGGCCACGCGGAATGGCCGTGACACCAGATTGACCTGCTTGACCGCCACATCCATGGCATCGTTCGGCTCGCGCAGCTCCACCAGCAGCACGAATTCGTCGCCGCCGATGCGCGCCAGCGTGTCCTGGCTGTGCAGGTGCCCGCGCAGGCGCGCCGCCACGGCCTTGAGCAGCAAGTCGCCGATGTGGTGGCCGAAGGCATCGTTGACTGGCTTGAAGCCGTCCAGGTCGATGAACATCAGGGCAAAGCAACCGCCCTGCTCCGCTACCTTGGCAATGGCCTGCTCGATGCGGTCGGCCAGCAACGTACGGTTGGGCAGGTCGGTGAGCGTGTCGTGCAGGGCCAGCTGGGTCAGTTCCTGGTTGGCCAGGGTCAGCGAGCGGGCCAGCTCGGCGGTGCGCGCCTCCAGGCGGGCATCCAGTACCGAGGTGAGCAAGGCCACCGCCAGTACCGCCAGCGTGGTGATCAGTACCAGGTAGACCAGGCCGTCGCCTTGCAGGCCTCCCGCTGCCAGCGCACCGCAGAAGCTGCCTTCGGGGAAATTCGCCGCGGCCATGCCGGTGTAGTGCATGCCAACGATGGCAAAGCCCATCACCACCGCCGCCAGGCCGCGAATCTGCCTCACATAAGGAGTATGCGCGCGCAGACGGAAGGCGATCCACAACGCCGCTGCCGAGGCGGCCACGGCAATCAGCAGCGAGGCCCCGAACAGCGTCGGGTCATAGTCGATGCCCGGCAGCATGCGCAGCGCGGCCATACCGGTGTAGTGCATGCAGGCAATGCCGGTGCCCATGATCAGAGCGCCAAATGCCAATTGCTGCCACGGCAGGCTCGGCTGGCTGACCAGCCACAAGGCAAAGCCCGAGGACAACACGGCAATCAGCAGCGAGAACGCGGTCAGGGCAAGGTCGTAGCCCAGGTCGATGGGCAGGCTGAAGGCGAGCATGCCGATGAAGTGCATCGACCACACGCCGATGCCCATGGCCAACGCGCCACCCCCCATCCACAGGCAGGCAGCCCGGCCTTTGGCCGTGGCGATGCGGCCGGTCAGGTCAAGGGCGGTATAGGACGCCAGAATCGCCACGCACAGCGAAATCAACACCAGCGAAGAGGAATAGCTACCGATCAGCATCGAGAGTTCCAGCGGGGCGGGAGGCCCGGAAAAAGCTGACGATTGTACTCAAGGTCAGGCGAAACGCACGGGGTTTTTGCGAATGGGGATGGATCCAAAGACTGCGAGGGCCTGGACGCATGCGCGGTAGCTGTAGGAGCGGCCTTGTGTCGCGATCGGGCTGCGAAGCGGCCCCAGCGATCTGTGCTTGTACACAAAGTTCTGGGGCCGCTCTGCGGCCCGATCGCGACACAAGGCCGCTCCTACAGAGGTACGCGTCTGCGGGTCGCTTCAATCCTGCTCGGCGAAGGCTTGCCCGGCATCCCAACCACCACCCAGGGCAGCAACCAGCTGCACGCTGGCCACCAGGCGCCCTTGCAGCAGGTTCAACACACTGCGCTCGTTGCTCAGCGCCGTGGTCTGCACGTTGACCACATCCAGGTAGCCGATCAGCCCGGCGCGGTACTGGTTCTCCGTCAGGCGCAGCGACTCGCGAGCGGCATCCAGTGCCTCCTGGCGCACCACCGCCTCATCGCCATACACCTTCAACTGCACCAGCAGGTTTTCCACTTCCTTGAAGCCGTCGAGCACGGTCTGGCGGTACTGCGCCACGGTCTGGTCATACACCGCCACCGTGCGGTCCACCTCGGCACTGCGCTTGCCGGCGTCGAACAAGGTCAGCGCCAGTTGCGGGCCCACCGACCAGTAGCGGTTGGGCAGTTCGATCCAGTTGCTGAAGCTGCTGCTGGAGTAACCGCCACTCATGCTCAGGCTCAGGTCCGGGAAATACGCCGCCCGCGACACGCCGATGTTGGCGTTGGCAGCCATCACGTTGCGCTCGGCCGCAGCGATGTCCGGGCGTCGCTCCAGCAACTGCGAAGGCAAGGCCACCGGAATTTGCGGCAGCGCCGGAATGGATTTGCTGTCGGCCAGGGCGAAGTCCGCCGGGGCCTTGCCCAGCAACACGGCAATGGCGTTCTCGAACTGCGCGCGCTGCCAGACCAGGTCGATCAGGTCGGCCTGGGTGCTCTTGAGCTGGGTACGCGCCTGGGCCACTGCATCCGGGCCGGCGACGCCAGCGCGATACTGGTTTTCGTTCATTCGCAAGGAACGTTCATACGCTGCCACGGTGGCTTCCAACAGGCGTTTCTGCTCGTCGATCACCCGCAACTGCAGGTAGTTCTGAACCAGTTCAGACTGCTGGCTGAGGCGGATCGAGGCCAAGTCGGCCAGGCTGGCTTCGGCACTGGCTTCGTTGGCGTTCAGGGTCTCGCGCAGCTTGCCCCACAGGTCGATTTCCCAGCTGACGCCGAGCTGGGCATTGTAGGTGTTGCGAATGCCACTGCTGTTGTTGGACAGGCTCGAGCTGGAGCTGCCGGTACCCTGGGCCGAGCGGGTCTTGCCGACGCTCAGGTCCAGGCTGGGGAACAGCGCCGCCCGGCTGCTGCGCACCAGCGCCTGGGCCTGGCGATACTGGGCCTCCGATTGGGCCACGGTCTGGTTGCTGCGGTTGAGCTCTTCGACCAGTGCATTGAGCCCGGCATCGCCGTAGATTTCCCACCAGGCGCCGCGGGCGATGGCATCGGACGGCGTGGCCTGGGTCCAGCCTTCGGCGTGCTTGAACTGCGCCGTGCTGCTCAGTTCCGGGCGGTGGTAGTCCGGGCTCAGGGTGCAGGCGCTGAGCAAGGCGACGCACAACCCGGCGCCGAGCAGGCGCGAGCCACGCCCACGGGTCAACGTCTGCAGGGCACGGTGAAGTGGGGTCTGGGCAAAAGTCATAGCGGGGTTTCCAGGGCGGCGTCGGTGCGCACGCCACGCCAACGGTTGAAACGGTGACGCAGGCGGTCCAGGTACAGGTAGACCACCGGTGTCGTGTAAAGAGTGAGGACCTGGCTGAACACCAGGCCGCCAATGATGGTCAGGCCCAGTGGCTGGCGCATTTCCGCGCCTTCGGCGCGGCTCAGCAGCAGCGGCAAGGCACCGAGGATGGCCGCCAGGGTCGTCATCAGGATCGGCCGCAGGCGCAGCAGGCAGGCCCGGCGGATCGACTCTTCCGGTGTAAGGCCCTGGTGGCGCTCCAGCTGCAAGGCCAGGTCGATCATCAGGATGGCGTTCTTCTTCACCACGCCGATCAGCAGGAACAGCCCCAGCAGCGAGATCAGGCTGAACTCGCCGCCGGTGACGTACAGCGCCAGCAGGGCACCGACGCCGGCCGAGGGCAGTGTCGAGAGGATGGTCAGCGGGTGAATGTAGCTTTCGTAGAGAATGCCCAGCACCAGGTAGACCAGCACCAGCGCGCCAAGGATCATCAGCGGCTGGCCTTCCTGGGTCTTGGCAAAGGCATCGGCGGTACCGCCGAGCTTGGCGATCACTTCCTCGGGCAAGCCCAGCTTGGCCACCGCACGCTCCAGCGCCGCCATGGCCTGGTCGGGGCTGTAGCCTTCGGCGACGTCGAAGGCGATGCTTTCGGCGGCGAACTGGCCTTCGTGGCTGACCCGGTCGTTGGCCAGGCTGTTCTCGTAGTGGGCGATGGTCGACAGCGGTACCCGGGCACCGTCGGCGGTAATCACCTGCACCTGCTCGAGGGTGCTTGGGTCCCAGGCGTACTTCGGGTTGATCTCGAGCACTACCTGGTACTGGTTGAGGCTGTCGTAGATGGTGGATATCTGCCGCTGGCTATAGGCGTTGTTCAGCACCGAGGTGACCATGTCCATGTCGATGCCCAGGCGCTTGGCCTGGTCACGGTCGACCACCAGGGTCACCTGCTGGGTGCCGGCACCGTCGCGGGCGTCGATGGCAGTCAGTTGCGGCAGTGCACGCAGCGCCGCCACCACTTTCGGGAACCATTCGCGCAGGGCCGCCAGGTCTCCGCTCTGCAGGGAGTACAGGTACTGCGAAGAGGTCTGGTCACGGCCACCACCGCCCAGTTGCAGGTCCTGGTCGGCCATCAGGAACAGGCGTCCGCCGGGTACCTTGGGCATTTCCTTGCGCAGGCGTTCGATCACCTTCTGGGCGTCGAGCTTGCGCTCGCTGATCGGCTTCAGGCGCACCAGCACAAAGGCATTGTTGGTCCCGCTGTTGCCACCGATGAAGCCGGCAACGCTCTGCACTGCCGGGTCGGCCAGCAAGGCGCGGCGGTAGATTTCCATTTTCGGTTGCATGACGCTGAACGACAGGCCATCGTCGCCACGGATGAAGCCTATCAGCTGGCCGGTATCCTGCTGCGGCATCAGCGTTTTCGGCACCACCACGTACAGGGCGATGTTGATGCCGATGGTGGCCAGCAGGCTGATCAGCGTCAGGCGTTTGTGGCGCAAGGCCCAGCCCAGGCTGCGGTCATAGGCATCGACCATGCGCTGGTGCAACTGTTCGCTCCAGCGCTGCAGACGTGTCGGCTCGGCCTGGTGCGGTTTGAGCCAGCGGGCGCACAGCATCGGCGTGAGGGTCAGCGACACCGCCAGCGACACGATGATCGCCGCCGCCAGGGTGATGGAGAACTCCTGGAACAGGTTGCGCACGATGCCACCCATGAACAGGATGGAGACGAATACCGCCACCAGCGACACGTTCATCGACAGCAAGGTGAAACCCACTTCCTTGGCGCCCAGGAAGGCCGCTTTCATAGGTGGTTGGCCGTCCTCGATGTGCCGGGATATGTTCTCCAGCACCACGATGGCATCGTCCACCACCAGGCCAGTGGCGAGGATCAGCGCCATCAGCGACAGGTTGTTGAGCGAGAAGCCGCACAGGTACATGACCGCGAAGGTGCCCACCAGTGAGACCGGCACCGCCAGGCTGGGGATCAGCGAAGCACGCAGGCTGCCGAGGAACAGGTAGACCACCAGGATCACCAGCACCACGGCGATCAGCAGGGTGTGCTCGGCTTCCTTGAGGGTTGCCTTGATCACTGGCGAACGGTCCATGGCCACGTTCAGTTGCACGCTGGCCGGCAGCAGCGACTGCAGGGCCGGCAACTGCGCCTTGATCTGGTCGACCGTTTCAATGATGTTGGCGCCTGTCTGGCGGTTGACCACCAGCAGCACCGCGCTCTGGTCATTGAAGAAGCCGCTGTTGTAGCGGTTCTCGACGCCGTCGGTGATGGTCGCCACGTCGGAAAGGCGCAGGATGGTGCCGTTCTGCTGGCGGATCACCAGCGGCTCGTAGTCCTTGGCGCTTTCCAGCTGGTCATTGGCGCGCACCTGCCAGTTGCGCTCGGCGTCCTCGACAAAGCCCATCGGCCGGCGCTGGTTGGCGTTGGACACGGCAGTACGTACTTCATCCAGCGACAGGCCGTACTGGTTGAGCAATTGCGGCTCGACGGCAATGCGCACCGCCGGCAGCGAACTGCCGCCGATCTGCACTTCCCCTACCCCGGGCACCTGGGCCAGGCTCTGCGACAGGATGGTGTCGGCCAGGTCGTACAGCTGGCCCTTCTGCAGCACGTCCGAAGTCAGCGACAGCACCATGATCGGTGCCTGCGACGGGTTGATCTTCTTGTAGGTGGGCATGCTGCGCATACCGCTGGGCAGCAGGTTGCGGGTGGCGTTGATCGCCGCCTGCACCTCGCGCGCCGCACCGTCGATGTCGCGGCCCATCTCGAAGCCGATGATCACCCGTGTGGAGCCCTGGTTGGAGCTGCTGGTCAGGGTGGTCACGCCGGCAATGCTGCCCAGCTTGCGCTCCAGCGGTGTGGCCACGGTGGACGCCATGACTTCCGGGCTGGCGCCGGACAGGTTGGCCGACACCACGATTACCGGGAAGTCCATCTGTGGCAGCGGTGCCACCGGCAGCAGGCCGAAGCTGACCCCGCCCAGCAGCATGATCGCCAGGCTCAACAGCATCGTCGCAACCGGGCGACGGATGAAAGGACCGGACAGGTTCATGCCTCGGCCTGCTTCACGTCAGTGGCCGGGCGCCAGCGGCGGGCCAGGCGGTCGAAGTACAGGTAGATGACCGGGGTGGTGAACAGCGTCAGCACCTGGCTGACCAGCAACCCGCCGACCATCACCAGGCCCAGCGGCTGGCGCAGCTCGGCACCCGAACCGGTGGCGAGCATCAGCGGCACGGCGCCGAACAGCGCGGCCAGGGTAGTCATCAGGATCGGCCGGAAGCGCAGCAGCGCCGCCTGGTAGATGGCATCGCGCGGGCTCATTCCCTGCTGGCGCTCGGCCTCGAGGGCGAAGTCGATCATCATGATCGCGTTCTTCTTGACGATGCCGATCAGCAGGATGATGCCGATGATGGCGATCATGCCCAGGTCGTTGCCGCTGATGAGCAAGGCCAGCAAGGCGCCGACCGCTGCCGACGGCAGTGTCGAAAGAATGGTCACCGGGTGGATGTAGCTCTCGTACAGCACGCCCAGCACGATGTACATGGTCACCACCGCCGCCAGGATCAACAGCAAGGTGCTCGACAGCGATGCCTGGAAGGCCTCCGCCGCGCCCTGGAAGCGGGTCTGCACGCCCAGCGGCATGCCGATGTCCTTCTGCACCTGCTCGATCACCTGCACCGCCTTGCCCAGCGAAGCGCCGTGGGCCAGGTTGAACGACAAGGTCACTGCCGGGAACTGGCCAATGTGGGAAATGGCCAGCTGGGCCTGGCGCTGCTCGATGCGCGCCAGCGCCGACAGGCGCACCTGGCCGCCATCGGTGGCCTTGACGTGGATCGACTCCAGCGCCTGCGGGCCGATCACCGCCGCATCCTGCGACTGCAGCACCACGCGGTACTGGCTGGCCTGGGTGTAGATGGTCGAGATCTGACGCTGGCCGAAGGCGTCATACAGGGCGTTGGTGATTTGCGACACGCTGATGCCCAGGCGGCCGGCCATGTCGCGGTCGATCACCAGGTACACCTGCAGGCCCTTGTCCTGCAGGTCGCTGGCCACGTCGGCCAGTTCGGGGCGCTGCTGCAGCGCCTGCACCAGCTTGCCGCTCCACTGCGCCAGCAGGTCGGCGTCGGGCGACGAGAGGCTGAACTGGTACTGGGTCCGGCTGACCCGGTCCTCGATGCTCAGGTCCTGCACCGGCTGCATGAACAGGCGGATGCCCACCAGCCGATCGACTTGCGGCTGCAGGCGGTTGATCACCTCGCTGGCAGTGACATCACGCTCGCCATGGGGTTTGAGGTTGATCAGCAGGCGGCCGCTGTTGAGCGTGGCGTTGTCGCCATCGACACCAATGTAGGACGACAGGCTCTGCACCGCCGGGTCCTGCAGGATCACCTTGCTCAGCGCCTGCTGGCGTTCGCTCATGGCGGCGAACGAGGTGGACTGCGGCGCTTCGGAAATGCCCTGGATCACCCCGGTGTCCTGCACCGGGAAGAAGCCCTTGGGCACCACCATGTACAGGAATACGGTGAGCGCCAGGCTGGCCACGGCCACCAGCAGCGTCAACGGCTGGCGCTTGAGCACCCACTGCAGGGCGCTGCCGTAGTGCCTGATCAGCCAGTCGATCCAGGCGCCACTGGCGCGGTAGAAACGGCCCTGTTCCTCTTCCTTGGGCTCGCGCTTGAGCAGGCGCGCGCACATCATCGGCGTGAGGGTCAGCGATACCACCAGGGAAATCAGGATGGCCACCGCCAGGGTGATGGCGAACTCGCGGAACAGGCGGCCGACCACATCGGCCATGAACAGCAGCGGGATCAGTACTGCAATCAGCGAGAAGGTCAGCGAGATCAGGGTGAAGCCGATTTGCCGGGCGCCCTTGAGCGCCGCCTGCATGGGCGTCTCGCCCTCCTCGATGTGCCGGGAGATGTTCTCCAGCATGACGATGGCGTCGTCGACCACGAAACCGGTGGCGATGGTCAGGGCCATCAGGGTCAGGTTGTTGACCGAGAAACCGGCCAGGTACATCACGCCGAAGGTGCCGATCAGCGACAACGGCACGGCGATCGACGGGATGAGCGTGGCGCTGAAACGGCGCAGGAAGACGAACGTGACCATCACCACCAGGGCGATGGCGATCAGCAGTTCGTGCTGCACGTCCTTGACCGCGGCGCGTATGGTCTGGGTGCGGTCGGTGAGCACCGACACATCGAGGCCGGCCGGCAGGTTGTCGGTGATCGACGGCAGCAGGGCCTTGATGCGGTCGACCACTTCGATGACGTTGGCGCCCGGCTGGCGCTGGATGTTCAACAGCACGGCGTGGTTTTCGTTGGCCCAGGCAGCCAGGCGCTCGTTTTCGGCGCCGTCGACGATTTCTGCAACATCCTTCAGACGCAGAGGCGCGCCATTGTTGTAGGCCAGGATCAGGTTGGCGTATTCCTCAGGGGAACGCAGCTGGTCGTTGGCGTCGAGCATCGACACCCGGGTCGGGCCGTCGAAGTTGCCCTTGGGCTGGTTGACGTTGGAAGCGCCGATCAGGGTGCGTACGTCCTCCAGGTTCAGGCCGTTGGCGGCCAGGGCATCGACGTTGACCTTGATCCGCACCGCCTGGCGCTGGCCACCGGCGATGCTGACCATGCCCACACCGCTGATCTGTGCGAGCTTCTGTGCCACACGGGTATCGACCAGGTCGTTGAGCTTGGGCAGCGGCATGGTCTTGCTGGAGATGGCCAGGGTCAGCACCGGGGTGTCGGCCGGGTTGACCTTGTTGTACACCGGCGGCGCCGGAAGGTCGCTGGGCAGCAGGTTGCTGGCGGCGTTGATCGCGGCCTGCACCTGTTGCTCTGCAACGTCCATGTTCATGTCGAGGTTGAAGCGCAAGGTCAGCACCGAGGCGCCGCCGGAGCTGGTCGAGGCCATCTGCTCCAGGCCTGGCATCTGGCCGAACTGACGTTCGAGCGGCGCGGTAACCGCGCTGGTCATGACCTGCGGGCTGGCGCCTGGGTACAGGGTCATGACCCGGATGGTCGGGTAATCCACCTGCGGCAATGCGGAAACCGGCAGCAGCTTGTAGGCGATCAGGCCGGCCAGGACGATGGCCAGCATGCTCAGCGTGGTGGCAACCGGTCGCAGGATGAACAGACGCGAGAGGTTCATGCGCCCGCCTTGCCTGCTGCGCTACCAGGCTGTGCTTCACCGGGCTGCACATCGCCAGTGCTTGCCGAACCCTTGGCTTCCTGGCCTTGCAGGTGCGGGCCCGGGGTGGTCGGCACTTGCGAGCTGTCTTCGACAACTTCCACCTTGGTGCCTTCGCGCAGGCGGTCGGTGCCTTCCAGCACCAGGCGGTCGCCGGCCTTGAGGCCCTCGAGAATGACGCTGTTCTCGCCGTCGCTGGCGCCAACCTTGAGCTTGCGGATGTTGACCGTGTTCTGGTCATTGACCACGTAGGCGAACGAGCCGTCATTGCCGAACTGGATGGCCGCCGCCGGGGCCATGGTCACCTGCTTGAGGGTGTCGGCCAGCAGGCGCACGTTGACGAACTGGTTGGGGAACAGGGCCAGGTCCTTGTTCTCGAAGCGGCCCTTGAACTTGAGGGTGCCGGTGGTGGTGTCGATCTGGTTGTCGATGCTGCCCAGCACGCCGGTGGACTGCAGCTTGCTGTCACTGCGGTCCCAGGCCTCGACCGGCAGACTGGCGCCGCTGCGGTAGCGTTCCAGCACGGTGCTCAACTCGGTTTCCGGCAGGGTGAAGGCAACGCTGATCGGCTCGGTCTGCGTGATCACCACCAGCGCGGTGGTGTCGTTGGCCGCCACCAGGTTGCCCAGGTCGAGCTGGCGCAGGCCTACGCGGCCGTTGATCGGCGCGCGGATCTGGGTGAAGTCGAGGTTCAGGCGGGCGTCATTGACCTGCGCCTGGTTGGTCTTCACCAGCCCCTGGAACTGTGCCACCTGCGCTTCGGCGGTGTCGAGGGTTTGCTTGGCGATGCTGTCTTCGGCGTACAGGCCTTTATAGCGGGCCAGGTCGACCTGGGCGTTCTTCAGTTGCGCCTGGTTCTGCGCCAGGGTGCCCTCGGCCTGCTGCAGGGCAATGCGGTACGGGCGCGGGTCGATTTCGGCGAGCAGGCCGCCGGCCTTGACCTGCTGGCCTTCCTTGAAGTGGATCTTGACCAGCTCGCCAGCCACGCGGCTGCGCACGTTGACGGTGTTGGTCGCGGTGACTGTGCCCAGGGCCTTGTAGTACAGCGGGAAGTCGCCCACCCGCACCGGCTCGACGCGCACCGGCACCGGGTCGCTGGAGCCGCCGAAGCCCGGGCGACCGCCCATCATGCCCATGCCCTTGCCGCCGCGCCCGCCACCGGCTTCTTTATGCGCAGGCGTCGCTGCGGGCCACAGCCACCAGGCCAGTGCAGCCACCAGCAGCAGGATCAGCAGGCCGACGAGCCAGCGACGAGGGGAGCGGGAATTGGACACTTGCATGGGTTGAACGAACCTTGTTCGGAATGACGGCTTGGGGAGAATGAACGATAAGCACTGGCATCGTTTTAGCAAAGCGCCTTTACCAGAGGTTTACCTTTGCCTGACGTTGCCAAGGGGTTGAACTTTAAATGAAAACGGCCCGGAAAGCGTTCCGGGCCGTTTACAGGGTGTTGCCTGGAGCGGTGGCGGGCTGAAAGGTTTCGGTTGCCTGTGCCGGCCCCTTCGCGGGTAAACCCGCTCCCACAGGTGCAGTGCACTACCTGTAGGAGCAGCCTTGTGCTGCGAAGGGGCCGGCACGGCAAAAGAGACTCTGTGGCAGTAATGGCCTCTTCGCAGCACAAGGCTGCTCCTACATAGGTACCGCGCAGTCCTGAAGCATTGTGCAGTACCGGTGGGAGCGGGTTTACCCGCGAAGAGGCCGGTACAGGCGATCGACGCCCGCCCTGCCCCACACAACTCTTACTTCAGCACAGCCAGCGCTGCATCGTAGTTCGGCTCATCAGCGATTTCGCCAACCAGCTCGCTGTGCAGCACCTTGTCGTTTTCGTCCAGCACCACCACGGCACGGGCAGCCAGGCCGGCCAGCGGGCCATCGGCGATGGCCACGCCGTAGTTTTCGAGGAACTCGCGGCCACGCAGGGTCGACAGGTTCTTCACGTTGTCCAGGCCTTCGGCGCCGCAGAAGCGTGCCTGGGCGAACGGCAGGTCGGCGGAGATGCACAGCACCACGGTGTTGGCCACATCGTTGGCCTGGGCGTTGAACTTGCGCACAGAGGTAGCGCAGGTCGGGGTGTCGACGCTCGGGAAGATGTTCAGCACCTTGCGCTTGCCGGCGTAGTCAGTCAGCGACTTGTCAGCCAGGCCTTCACCTACCAGGGAGAAAGCCGGAGCCTGGGCGCCGGCTTTCGGCAGCTCGCCGTTGACCTGAACCGGGTTGCCTTTGAGAGTCACTTGAGCCATGACGAAATCCTTATGCGGGTTTGAAAAGGACACTGAGTTAAGCATGAAGGCGGCCGGGTGCCTATGGGGGCAGTGAAATTGTTCTATTACCGGACAATTCTTGTGGACAAAAAAATGCCCGGGTGGCTACAAGCGCCCCGGGCATAACTTTTGCGGATGGCGTATCAGCCCAGCAGGCCGTATACCACCGAGGTCAGCGCAACCAGGCCGACGACTACCACGAACACGTTGGAGGCAGCACCGCTGTACTTGCGCATGGATGGCACGCGGCGAATGGCGTACATCGGCATCAGGAACAGCAACACCGCGAGGATGGGGCCACCGAGCGACTCGATCATGCCGAGGATGCTCGGGTTGAGGGTGGCGACAATCCAGCACACCACCAGCATCAGCGCGGCAACCACCCGGTCCAGGGTCTTGCCCGCCGGGCGTGCACCGGCCTTGGTGATGATGCCCTTCAGGCCTTCGCTGGCGCCGATGTAGTGGCCGAGGAACGACTTGGCAATGGCCACGAAGGCGATCAGCGGTGCAGCGAACGCGATGGTCGGGTTGCTGAAGTGGTTGGCCAGGTACGACAGGATCGACAGGTTCTGCGCCTTGGCCTCGGCCAGCTGGGCGCTGCTCAGGGTGAGCACGCAGCTGAACACGAAGAACAGCACCATCACCACCATCAGC
Organism: Pseudomonas sp. ABFPK; assembly: GCF_001586765.1. Lineage (NCBI taxonomy): Bacteria > Pseudomonadati > Pseudomonadota > Gammaproteobacteria > Pseudomonadales > Pseudomonadaceae > Pseudomonas > Pseudomonas sp. ABFPK. Next base: position 105,951 of record NZ_LQXW01000023.1, read on the forward strand.
AGGTGGGCACGGCGCAGGATCTGGCCGCTACGCTCATCGGCATGCTCGCCGTAGCGGCGCTTCTGGTCGACGGCAAAGGCGGAGATGATCGGCGAGTGGTTGAACGAGAACACCATCACCGGAATCGCCAGCCACAGGGTGTGCAGGAAGGCCGAAGCTGGTGGTACCTGGGTGGCGCTGTCGAGAATGCCACCGGTCCAGTGCGGCACCAGGTACAGGCCCAGCAATGCCAGGGCGACGATGAACGGGTAGACCAGCAGGCTCATGACCTTGACCGTGGCCTGCTCCCCGCAGCGCACGATGGCCAGCAGGCCGAGGATCAGCACGAACGACAGGATGGCCCGTGGCGGCGGCTGCATGTGCAGCTGGTGCTCCATGAAGCTGGACACGGTGTTGGTCAGCGCCACGCTATAGATAAGCAGGATCGGGAAGATCGCGAAGAAGTACAGCACGGTGATCGAGGCGCCGGCGGTAATGCCGAAGTGCTCCTTGACCACTTCGGTGATATCGCCGTCATTGCGCCCGGAAAGGACGAAACGGGTCAGCCCGCGGTGAGCGAAATAGGTCATCGGGAAGGCCAGCATGGCCAGGATCAGCAACGGCCAGAAGCCGCCAAGGCCGGCGTTGATCGGCAGGAACAGGGTTCCGGCGCCGATCGCTGTGCCGAACAGGCCCAGCATCCAGGTGGTGTCGTGACGCGACCAGCTGCCGAGGGTGGCGGGGGTCGATTCTGCAAAGCGTTGTTCAACGCTTGGGGCCTGCTCATTCATTCCGGGTGAAGCTCCACTCGCAAGACTGCAACAGGCTGAGAATGGCGAAATAGACGTTTCGCCCAACTCAACCGAAAAAGGGAGCGCGATTGTGCACGGAAAGGTTGCACTTGCGAAGCCCTTTTCCGAGGAGCGGTTGCACTTGTCTTTACAAGCGGGTTGTGCCCGTGGACTGCAGGAGGGATTTGACAGGTGTAGGAGCGGCCTTGTGTCGCGAAAGGGCCGCAAAGCGGCCCCGGCAATATTCGCGGCGAAGTTGCAAACGTTGGGGGCGCTGCGCACCCCTTTCGCGACACAAGGCCGCTCCTACAAAGGCCGCGCCCCACAGAAGCGGCCTGGTACGGTGTTACTTCTGGACGGCGGCGAAGGCTTCGGCAACCCGTTGCAGGTTGGCCGGGCGCAGGCCGGACATGCATACGCGGCCGCTGTCGATCAGGTACACGCCGAACTCGTCACGCAGGCGGCGCACCTGCTCGACGCTGAAGCCGGTGTAGCTGAACATGCCGCGCTGGCGCAGGAAGAACTGGAAGTCCTGGCCTGGCAGCAGCACGGCCAGGGCATCGACCAGCGCCTGGCGCATGTCGAGGATACGTTTGCGCATCACTTCGACTTCCTCGGCCCACTGGGCATTGAGGGCCGCATCGCCGAGCACGCCAGCGACCAGCTGGGCGCCGAAGTTGGGCGGGCTGGAGTAGTTGCGGCGCACGGTAGCCTTCAGCTGGCCGAGCACGCTCTGGGCAGTGGCTTCATCGTCGCAGACCACCGACAGGCCGCCGACACGCTCGCCGTACAGCGAGAAGATCTTCGAGAACGAGTTGCTGACCAGGCACGGCACGCCGGCGCGGGCCATTTCGCGGATGGCGTAGGCGTCTTCCACCAGGCCTTCGGCGAAGCCCTGGTAGGCGATGTCGAGGAACGGGATCAGTTGGCGTGCCTTGACCACTTCAACCACCTGTTGCCACTGGTGCTGTTCCAGGTCGGCGCCGGTGGGGTTGTGGCAGCACGGGTGCAGCAGCACCACGCTGTTGGCCGGCAGGGTCTGCAGGGTGGCCAGCATGCCGTCGAAGTCCACGCCACGGGTGGCCTGGTCGAAGTACGGGTAGGTGTGCACCTTGAAGCCGGCGCCTTCGAAGATGGCGCGGTGGTTGTCCCAGGTCGGGTTGCTGACCCAGACTTCGGACTGCGGGAAGTAGCGCTTGAGGAAGTCGGCGCCAACTTTGAGGGCGCCGGAACCGCCTACGGTCTGCACGGTGGCCACACGCCCGCCGGTAACAGCCGGGTGATCGGCACCGAACAGCAGCGCCTGGATCGCCTGGCGGTAGCTGGCCAGGCCTTCCATCGGCAGGTACAGAGAGGCTTCGTGGTCCTGGCCGGCGATGCGTTTCTCCACCGCATCCACAGCCGCCAGTTGCGGCACCACGCCGGCCTCATCGTAGTACAGGCCGATACTCAGGTTGACCTTGTCGGCGCGCGGGTCGGCCTTGAAGGTTTCCATCAACGAGAGGATCGGGTCGCCGGCATAGGCATCGACATGTTTGAACACAGCGTGCAGCTCCTTGGATCAGGACAGTTCGAAAAGGCAGCCCTGAGCATACCCGGAGTGCGGGCTCAGGAACATCAACTATTGTGCAAGGTTGTCTATGCAACATTGCATGGCTGAGGATTGGCGCAGGCAGTGAGGGCCTCATCGCCGGCAAGCCAGCTCCCACAGGTACACCACAGGCCTTAAGGTTTGTGGTGTACCTGTGGGAGCTGGCTTGCCGGCGATAGGGCCGGGTCAGCCAAGCAGCTCGTTCAGGCCTTGCAATTCCTGCTCGGTCACCGCCACCCCCTCCTCCTCGGCCACCTCGCGCTCGCGGTAACGCCGCTCGCCCGGCATGCGCGTCAGCCCTACCGCCTGCATCTGCTCGACCAGCTCGCGGCTGCGCTGGGCAAAACGTTCGCCCTCGGCCTTGTTCGGGTCGATGACGATGATCAGTTGCCCGGTCCACGGCGTCTTCGCCCCCGGGTGCCCCGACCAGTCGAACTCCCAGGAGAAATGCCCGCCGGTCAGCGCCGCCGCCAGCAACTCGACCATCATCGACAAGGCCGAGCCCTTGTGCCCGCCAAATGGCAGCAAGGCGCCGCCTTCCAGAATCGCCTTGGGGTCGGTGGTCGGCTCGCCATTGGAATCCACACCCATGCCCTGCGGCAATTGCTGGCCAGCACGCGCGGCAATCTGCACGTCGCCATGGGCCATGGCGCTGGTGGCCATGTCGAAGACGATCGGGTCATGTTCGGCGCAGGGTGCGGCAAAGGCGATGGGGTTGGTGCCGAACAGCGGCTTGCGGGCGCCGTGCGGCACCACGCAGGTCATGCTGTTGACCACGCTCAGGGCTACCAGGCCTTCGTCGGCGAAAGGCTCCACATCCGGCCACAGCGCGGCGAAGTGGTGCGAGTTGTGGATCGCCAGCACGGCGATGCCAGCGTTGCGCGCCTTCGCCACCAGAAGTTCGCGGGCCGCCGCCAGCGCCGGCTGGGCGAAGCCGCCTGCGGCATCGACGCGAACATAACCGGGCGCCACGTCGCTGACCTTCGGCGTGGCCTGGCCATCGACCCAGCCACTGGCCAATGTCGAAACATAGCCGGGCATGCGGAACACCCCATGGCTATGGGCACCATCGCGCTGGGCGCTGGCGCAATTGTGGGCCAGCACCCGGGCCACGCTTTCGCTGCAGCCATGGCGCTGGAAAATGCTCTGCAACAGGCCCTGCAGCTCGGTAAAAGGCACACGCACGACGGTGCTGGTGGAAGGTGCGGACATCTGAAGCTCCTTGTTGGAATTGGAATGGCTACAGCGTTGCAACGACAAAAACTTTCCTGCATGTGACAGCTATCTGTCAAATGTTGACTTGATGACAGAAAACAGCCATTTTCTTTCGCAAGCCTTACCCCTGGAGCCGCAGCATGAGCCAACCGATCAAGCAACGCCTGGAAAACAGCCTCGAAGGGGCCGCTGCTTCGGGCCGCAAGATCGCCACCTACATGCTCGCCAACCTGCATGAACTGCCGTTCCAGACCTCGGCCAGCATTGCCGTCAAGCTGGGCGTCAGCGAATCCAGCGTCGGCCGTTTCTGCCGCTCATTGGGTTATGCCCATCTAAAGGCGTTGAAGCAAGACCTGCAGAACGACCTGGGCGATGGCCCGTGGCTGGTGGGCGACCGCCTGCAAGATTACCGCCAGAACCAGGACGCCAGCGACAACGCCGGCAGCCTGGAGCTGGAAATCGCCGCCCTGGTGCGCGTGCACGAGTATCGCCAGAGCAGCGCCTGGCACAGCGTCGCGCAGCGCCTGGCAAGCAAGCAGCGGGTGTTCATTGCCGGCTTCCAGACCGAGCGCGGCATCGCCATGTGCATGAGCCACCTGCTGCAGTACCTGCGCGATGGCGTGCAGCTGGTGGATATGAGTGCCGGGCACTTTGGCGAAGTATTGCTGGGCCGCGCCGAAGACAGCGCCCTGGTGGTGTTCGAAGCCCGCCGTTATTCCCGCCATGCCCTGCTGTTGTGCCAGAAGGCGCGCGAGGCTGGCATAGCGGTCACCCTGGTGACCGACACCTTCTGTGACTGGGCCGATGCCAACGCCGACGAGGTGTTCCGCATCCCCACCGAGTTCAACCTGTTCTGGGAGTCCACCTCGACCATGCTGTCGTGGGTGCACCTGATGGTCAACGAGGTCTGCAAGAAGCTCGGGCCGGATGTTGAAAAGCGCTTGGAAGCAACTGCCGCTCTACATAACGAATTCGTCGGCTACACCTCGTGGTCGACGGGAAAACAACAATAGCAAGAGTGCAATGAGGTGCGAGATGAAAAAGACCATGGCCTTGGTGGGTGCGTGCGCCCTGCTGCTGTCGGGTGCCGCCAGTGCCGAAACCCTGCGCTTCGCCACCGAGGGCGCCTACCCGCCCTTCAACTATGTCGACGCCAATAACCAGTTGCACGGCTTCGACGTCGACATCACCCACGCCCTGTGCGAGCAGATGAAAGTCGAGTGCACGCTGGTGGCCCAGGACTGGGAAGGCATCATCCCGGCGCTGATGGCACGCAAGTACGACGCAGTGGTCGCGTCGATGATCAATACCGAAGAACGGCGCAAGAAAATCGCCTTCACCGACCACTACTACCGCACCCCGCTGACTGTCGCCGTGGCCAAGGACAGCAAGATCACCGACGCCCAGACCAACTTCGACGGCTACACCGTTGGCGCCCAGTCGTCCTCCACCCAGGCCATCTATGCCGAAGACGTCTACGCCAAGGCCGGTGCGGATGTGAAGCTGTACCCGACCATGGACGAAGCCAACGCCGACCTGGCCGCGGGCCGCCTGGATGGCGTAATTGCCGACAAATTCCCACTGAACGAGTGGATGACCAAGAACGGCGGGGACTGCTGCAAGATCCTCGGCGACGTGGCCGACACCAAGGCCGATGCCGCCATTGCCGTGCGCAAGGACGACGAAGCCCTGCGCCAGCGCCTGAACACCGCGCTGCAACAGATCGTGGCCAACGGCACCTACCAGAAGATCGCCAGCAAGTACTTCGCTTTCGATATCTACAACTGATCTTCAAGCCCTCATTGCCTGACTGGGCCCTATCGCCGGCAAGCCAGCTCCCACAGGTTGCTCACTGACCTGAAGAACAGCGGTGTACCTGTGGGAGCTGGCTTGCCGGCGATGAGGCCGGTGAGGTCAACACAAGGTGTTCGTCATGCTCGATCAATTATCCTTGCTGTCCTTCGCCAGTGGAGGCTGGGGCCAGGCGCTGCTGGCCGGCGCCCTGGTCACCGTTTCCCTGGCCCTGGCCTGCCTGCCCATCGGCCTGCCGCTGGGCCTGGTCGTCGCCCTTGCAGCACGCTCGCGCAAGCGCTTGCCGCGCGCCTGGGCCACCACCTTCTCTACCGTGTTCCGTGGCCTGCCCGAACTGCTGACGCTGCTGATCATCTATTACGGCTGCCAGATCGCTGCACAGAAGATCCTCGCAGCCATGGGCTACCAGGGTGAGTTCCTGATCAATACCTTCCTCGCCGCGATGATCGCCTTCAGCCTGGTGTTCGCCGCGTTCTCCAGCGAGATCTGGCTGGCAGCCTTCAAGACCCTGCCCAAGGGCCAGCTGGAAGCCTGCTCGGCGCTGGGCCTGAGCAAGCGCACCGGCTTCTTCAAGGTGCTGCTGCCGCAACTGACCCGCATCGCCCTGCCCGGCCTGTCCAACAACTGGCTGTCGCTGCTCAAGGACACCTCGCTGGTCTCGACCATCTCGCTGGTCGACCTGATGCGCCAGACCAACCTGGCCGTCAGCGTGACCAAGGAGCCGATGTTCTTCTATGGCGTCGCCTGCCTGGGCTACCTGCTGTTCGCCGCCATTTCCGGGCGCGTGTTCGCCTTCATCGAACGGCGCAGCAACCGCCACCTGCAAGGAGCACGCGCATGAGCTTCGAACAACTGCTGGCGCTGGTACTCGACCCCGACCTGCTGGAACGCTACGGCCCACGCTTCCTCGATGGCCTGCTGGTAACGGCCAAGCTGGTGGCGATTTCCTTCAGCCTGGGTGCCGTGCTCGGCCTGTTGCTGGCCCTGGCGCGCATGTCACGCAGCCTGCTGCTGCAGCGCATGGCCGCCGGCTATGTGTACTTCTTCCGCGGCTCGCCGCTGCTGGCCCAGCTGTTCCTTCTGTATTACGGCCTGGGTTCGCTCAAAGGCTTCTGGCAGGACGTCGGCCTGTGGTGGTTCTTCCGCGAGGCGTGGTTCTGCACCCTGCTGGCGTTCACCCTGAACACCGCCGCCTACCAGGCCGAGATCTTCCGCGGCAGCCTGATGGCCGTCGCCCCCGGCCAGCATGAGGCGGCGCGGGCGCTGAACCTGAAGCGCTCGACCACCTTTTTCAAGGTGGTCCTGCCGCAGTCGCTGCTGGTGGCCATCGGCCCGCTTGGCAACGAACTGATCCTGATGATCAAGGCCAGCGCGATCGCCTCGCTGGTGACCATCTACGACCTCATGGGCGTGACCAAACTGGCCTTCTCGCGCAGTTTCGACTTCCAGATCTACCTGTGGGCCGCCGTGCTCTACCTGCTGATCGTCGAACTGGTGCGGCGCCTGCTGAAACACCTGGAAGCCCGCCTGGGCCGCCACCTGAACTGACCGAAGGATACGTTCCATGCATTGCCAGACCCTTGTCCTCGGCGCCGGCATCGTCGGCGTCAGCACCGCGCTGCACCTGCAGGCCCGCGGGCGCCAGGTGATCCTGATCGACCGCGACGAACCGGGCAGCGGCACCAGCCACGGCAACGCCGGGCTGATCGAGCGCTCCAGCGTGATCCCCTATGCCTTCCCGCGGCAACTGGGCGCGCTGCTGCGCTACGGCCTGAACCGCCAGCCCGATGTGCGCTACAGCCTGCTGCACCTGCCCAAGGCCGCACCCTGGCTGTGGCGCTACTGGCGCCAGTCTGCCCCCGGGCGCCTGGCCGGGGCCGCCGCCGATATGCTGCCACTGGTGCAACGCTGCGTCGAAGAGCACGACGCATTCATTGCTGCCGCAGGCCTGGAAGGGCTGGTGCAGGCCAAAGGCTGGATCGAAGTGTTCCGTGACCCGGCGCTGTTCGAGCAGGCCAAGGCCGACGCCAAGGGCCTGAGCCGTTATGGCCTGCAGTTCGAAATCCTCGAATGCGGGCAGTTGCAGGCCCGCGAGCACCAGCTGGACGCCAGCGTGGTCGGCGGCATTCACTGGCTCGACCCCAAGACCGTGAACAACCCCGGCGCCCTCACCCGCGGCTACGCCACCCTGTTCACGCAGCGCGGCGGGCAGTTCCTGCATGGCGATGCGCGCAGCCTGCGCCAGGTCGACGGCCAATGGCAGGTAGACAGCCGCCGCGGCCCGATCACCGCCAACGAGGTAGTGGCCTGCCTCGGCCCGCAGTCAGCCGACCTGTTCAGTGGCCTGGGCTACCAGATACCGCTGGCGATCAAGCGTGGCTACCACATGCACTACAGCACCCGTGACGGCGCGCAACTGGAGCATTCCATCTGCGACACCCAGGGCGGCTACGTGCTGGCGCCGATGGCCCGCGGCGTGCGCCTGACCACCGGCATCGAGTTCGACGCCAGCAGCGCGCCGGGCAACCAGATCCAGCTGGGCCGTTGCGAAGCCCTGGCGCGCAAGCTGTTCCCGGCCCTGGGTGAGCGCCTGGACGACACCCCGTGGCTGGGCCGCCGCCCCTGCCTGCCCGACATGCGCCCGGTGATCGGCCCGGCGCCGCGCCACCCGGGGCTGTGGTTCAACTTCGGCCACGCCCACCACGGCCTCACCCTGGGCCCGGTCAGCGGCCGGCTAGTGGCCGAACTGGTCACCGGCGAACGCCCCTTCACCGACCCCGCGCCCTACAGCGCGACCCGTTTCGACTGAACCCCTGCGGGAGAACAACAAGATGACCGCACCACTGAGCCTTGCCACCCTTGCCCCCGAACCCGACCCACGCCCGGTGCTGATCCGCATCGAAGGCCTGAACAAGCACTACGGCGCGTTCCACGTGCTGCGCGACATCGACCTGCAGGTGCGCGAAGGCGAACGCATCGTGCTGTGCGGGCCGTCCGGCTCGGGCAAGTCGACCCTGATCCGCTGCATCAACCGCCTGGAAGTGGCCCAGCAGGGCAGCATCAAGGTGGATGGCATCGACCTGGCGGCCACCACCCGCGAAGCGACGCAGGTGCGCAGCGACATCGGCATGGTGTTCCAGCACTTCAACCTGTTCCCGCACATGAGCGTGCTCGACAACTGCCTGCTGGCCCCCACCAGCGTGCGCGGCCTGTCGCGCAAGGACGCCGAGGAGCGGGCGCGCATGTACCTGAGCAAGGTCGGCATCGAAAGCCAGGCGCACAAGTACCCCAGCCAGCTGTCCGGCGGCCAGCAGCAGCGCGTGGCGATTGCCCGGGCGCTGTGCATGAAGCCGCGGATCATGCTGTTCGACGAGCCCACCTCGGCGCTTGACCCGGAGATGGTCGCCGAGGTGCTGGATGTGCTGGTGCAACTGGCCGGCACCGGTATGACCATGCTCTGCGTCACCCACGAAATGGGCTTTGCCCGCCAGGTAGCCGAGCGGGTGCTGTTCCTCGAGGGCGGGCAGATCATCGAAGACAGCCCGCCGCAGGTGTTCTTCAACCAGCCGCGTACCGAGCGGGCCAAGGGGTTCCTGGCGCAAATACTGCACTGACACCTGTTCCGGCCTCTTCGCGGGCTCGCCCGCTCTCATAGAACAACACATGACTCATTGGTTCGGCGAGGTTCTGTAGGAGCAGCCTTGTGCTGCGAAGAGGCCGGGGCTGACAAAGCCTGTCTATCGGCTGTACCGGCCTCTTCGCAGCACAAGGCTGCTCCTACAAAGGACGCGTCAGACGAGCGATATTGGTTCTCTGCGCGAAAGCGCAGCCCAAAGGGCTGGGCAATCTCCCACAGGATCACCTCGGCCTTCGAGACCGGTGATCAACCTGTGGGAGCGGGCATGCCCGCGTAGAGGCCGGAACAGGCGATACCTTCATTGCACCGCTGCAAAGACCCAACTGCATCGTTAAATATTATTGACCTTAACCCCCGCCAAACCCACGCCACTACAGGCCCGCATCGGTTTAAGACCCCAAAATCCGGCGCATCCCCTGCAATCAAGCCCTGCTCCGTCGTTTGACATATCGAACGGCTCTGGCAAGCTATCTACAAGCCCCGACCGGAATCGTCGCCTCCGACGAGCCGGCAGTGCTCGGGGCTACAGGTTGCACCCATGGCCCCGCGCCGTGCACCTGCACAACAACGACAGGCCGAACCTGTCCCAAGGTGACATATGTCCAACAGCAACATTGGCAACAAGCAACCCTCCCTGCGCAAACCCGTCGTCCTGATGACCATGGGCAGCCAAGAGCGCAAAGGCCATGACTATCAGGTCATGACCCACAAATACATCACCCCGCTGGTCGAGTTTTCCGATTGCGTCCCGGTGCTGGTGCCCACCTGCTGCGGCATCGAAGATCTCGAGACCTATCTGGACATGGCCGACGGCGTGTACCTGACCGGCGCCGGCAGCAACATCGACCCGGCCCTGTACGGCCAGGAAAACGAGACCCCCGGCAAAGGCCAGGACCAGAACCGCGACCTGTTCGACATCCCGCTGGTCAAGGCCGCGATCAAGCGTGGCCTGCCGATCTTCGGCATCTGCCGTGGCATGCAGGAAATCAACGTGGCCCTGGGTGGCGACATCTACCAGAAGGTGTACGCCGAGCCAGGCTTCAACGACCACCGGGAAAACCCGGAAGACCCGGTCGAGGTGCAATACGCCCAGGTGCACGGCGTGAAGATCAAGCCGGACAGCTGGCTGCGTGACACCCTGGGTAGCGACGAGATTCGCGTCAACTCGCTGCATGGCCAAGGCCTGCGCAAGCTCGGCGCCGGCATCGAGGCCATCGCCCACGCCGAAGACGGCCTGGTCGAGGCGATCCATGCCCCGAGCATCTCGCCATTCCTGTTCGCCGTGCAGTGGCACCCGGAATGGCAAGCAGCGAAGAACCCGGATTCGATCAAGATTTTCCAGGCTTTCGGCGACGCTTGCCGGGCCCAGGTACGCAAGGCGCAGATCAAGCGTCAGCACGCTGCCTGACCCCAGTTTCCTCTGCTTTGATCGCGGGGCGGCGCAAGGTCGCCCCCGTTTTCCCCGGTCACCCTCTGCTGGTCCCAGAACACTTCCTGTGGAAACGGGCGGCGGGCTTGTGCCTGTCTCCGCGATCGTTTTTTCCTGCCCCATAAAGAGATACGATGACTGATCGCGATGAATCTGCCATCTGCGTCTCGTGCATCTGTTGTTGTCGCCTGTTCTGGCCTCTTCGCGGGTAAACCCGCTCCCACAGGGATCTCCGAAAATTTCAAGCGCGAAGCGGTGCCTGTGGGAGCGGGTTTACCCGCGAAGAGGCCGGCACAGGCAATAACATTCCTTCCTCCCCTCCACAAAAAAATCTCCCAGAGGGACTAGTCATCGTACATGTTGTACGATAACTTACCTCCAACGCAAAACAACACCCTTCACCCAAGCGCCACAGGATGCCAACAACAATGACTCCACAAGAACTCAAATCCATCCTCTCCCACGGCCTGCTGTCCTTCCCGGTCACCGACTTCAACGCCCAGGGCGACTTCAACCCGGCTGGCTACGTCAAGCGCCTGGAATGGTTGGCCCCGTACGGCGCCAGCGCCCTGTTCGCCGCCGGTGGCACCGGTGAGTTCTTCTCGCTGGCAGCCAGCGAATACAGCCAGGTGATCAAGACCGCCGTCGACACCTGCGCCAAGTCGGTCCCTATCCTCGCCGGCGTCGGTGGCTCCACCCGCCAGGCCATCGAATACGCGCAAGAAGCCGAGCGCCTGGGTGCCAAGGGCCTGCTGCTGCTGCCGCACTACCTGACCGAAGCCAGCCAGGAAGGCGTCGCCGCCCACGTCGAAGCCGTGTGCAAATCGGTAAACATCGGCGTAGTCGTCTACAACCGCAACGTCTGCCGCCTGAACGCCGACCTGCTGGAAAAACTGGCCGAGCGCTGCCCGAACCTGATCGGCTACAAGGACGGCCTGGGTGACATCGAGCTGATGGTGTCGATCCGTCGCCGCCTGGGCGACCGCTTCAGCTACCTGGGTGGCCTGCCGACCGCCGAGGTGTATGCGGCCGCCTACAAGGCCCTGGGCGTGCCGGTGTACTCCTCCGCCGTGTTCAACTTCGTGCCGAAGACCGCCATGGACTTCTACAACGCCATCGCCCGTGACGACCACGCCACCGTGGCCAAGCTGATCGACGACTTCTTCCTGCCGTACCTGGACATCCGCAACCGCAAGGCCGGTTACGCCGTGAGCATCGTCAAGGCCGGCGCCAAAATCGCCGGTTACGACGCCGGCCCGGTGCGTACTCCGCTTACCGACCTCACCGCCGACGAGTACGAAAAACTCGCCGCGCTGATGGACAAGATGGGCCCGCAGTAAGCGCCGCCCGCGGCCTGCCAGATGCCGCGCCCGGAGTGGGCCAGCCCCACTCCGGTTACAATTCGTGAGCCCGCACAAAAATAACTAGTGGGAGTACTACCAGCATGCAAGCGACGAAGAAGACGCATGTGCGCTACCTGATCCTGTTCATGCTGTTCCTGGTGACCACGATCAACTACGCCGACCGCGCCACCATTGCCATCGCGGGCTCCAGCCTGCAGAAAGACCTCGGCATCGATGCCGTGACCCTCGGCTACATCTTCTCCGCCTTCGGATGGGCATACGTGGCTGGCCAGATTCCTGGTGGCTGGCTGCTCGACCGCTTCGGTTCCAAGAACGTCTACGCCTTCAGCATCTTCACCTGGTCGCTGTTCACCTTGTTGCAGGGCTTTGTCGGTGGCCTGCCGGTGGCCTGGGCGGTGGTGACGCTGTTCACCCTGCGCTTTTTGGTCGGTTTTGCCGAAGCCCCGTCGTTCCCCGGCAATGCGCGCATCGTCGCGGCCTGGTTCCCGACCCAGGAACGCGGCACCGCCTCGGCCATCTTCAACTCGACGCAGTACTTCGCCACCGCATTGTTCGCACCGATCATGGGCTGGATCGTGTTCAGCTTCGGCTGGGAGCACGTATTCGTGGTCATGGGTGCACTGGGCATCGTGTTCTCCATGGTGTGGCTGAAGACCATCTACAACCCGCGCCAACACCCACGTATCAGCCCAGGTGAACTCGAACACATCGAGCAGAATGGCGGGCTGGTGGACATGGACCAGAAGCGCGGCAACGACGGCCCGAAATGGGGCTACATCAAGCAACTGCTGACCAGCCGCATGCTGCTGGGCGTGTACCTGGGCCAGTACTGCATCAACGCCATCACCTACTTCTTCCTCACCTGGTTCCCGGTGTACCTGGTGCAGGAGCGCGGCATGACCATCCTCAAGGCCGGCTTCATCGCCTCGCTGCCGGCGGTCTGCGGCTTCATCGGTGGTGTGCTGGGCGGGGTGATCTCCGACTGGCTGCTGCGCCGCGGCAACTCGCTGACCTTCTCGCGCAAGCTGCCGATCGTCTGCGGCCTGCTGCTGTCGACCACCATGGTGTTCTGCAACTACGTCGACGCCGAGTGGATGGTGGTCGGTTTCATGACCCTGGCGTTCTTCGGCAAAGGCATCGGCGCGCTGGGCTGGGCGGTGGTCGCCGACACCTCGCCGAAACAGATCGCCGGGCTGTCGGGCGGGCTGTTTAACACCTTCGGCAACATCGCCTCGATCACCACGCCAATCGTGATCGGCTACATCATCAGCGCCACGGGTTCGTTCAAGTGGGCTCTGGTGTACGTCGGCGCCAACGCCCTGGTGGCGGTGTTCAGCTACCTGGTGATCGTCGGCCCGATCAAGCGCATCGAGCTGCGTGAAAGCCCAAAGCCTGACGCCGAGCCAGTGGCCGGCAGCGAACTGGCCGGCTCGCGCCACTGAGTGAACACGCCCGCGGCGGCCACCCTGCCGCGGGCGGATGTACAAAAGCCTGAGAACCTGAAAAGTAGGGCCCGAACATGCAGTTGATCGAACATTCCGACTCGCCCCGCTACGTCCGCCTGCACGACGACGACAATGTCGTGGTGGTGGTCAATGATGGTGGCCTGGGCGAAGGCGCCCGCTTCGCCGACGGCCTGACCCTGGTCGAAGGCGTGCCACAGAGCCACAAGGTGGCCACCGTAGCCATCGCCAAGGGCGAACCGGTGCGCCGCTACGGGCAGATCATCGGCTACGCGCTGGAAGACCTGCGCCAAGGCAGCTGGGTGCAGGAGAGCCAGCTGGCCATGCCGGCCGCGCCGGAGCTGGACAGCCTGCCACGCTGCGACGCCGTCCCGCAGCCGCTGCCGCCGCTCGAAGGCTTCACCTTCGAAGGCTACCGCAACGCCGACGGCACCGTCGGCACCCGCAACATCCTCGGCATCACCACCACCGTGCAGTGCGTGGCCGGCGTGCTGGAGCATGCGGTCAAGCGCATTCGCAGCGAGTTGCTGCCCAAGTACCCCAATGTCGATGACGTGGTGGCCATCACACACAGCTACGGCTGCGGTGTGGCGATCAACGCGCGCGATGCCTACATCCCGATCCGCACGGTGCGCAACCTGGCGCGCAACCCCAACCTGGGCGGCGAGGCCCTGGTCATCAGCCTGGGCTGCGAAAAGCTGCAGGCCGGCCAGGTGATGCACGACAACGACCCATCGGTGGACCTCAGCGACCCGTGGCTGTACCGCCTGCAGGACGCCAGCCTGGGCTTTGTGGAAATGATCGAACAGATCATGCAACTGGCCGAGACCCGCCTGAAGAAACTCGACCAGCGCCGCCGCGAAAGCGTGCCGGCCAGCGAACTGATCCTGGGTATGCAGTGCGGGGGCAGCGATGCCTTCTCGGGCATCACCGCCAACCCGGCGCTGGGCTACGCCGCCGACCTGCTGGTACGCGCCGGCGCCACCGTGCTGTTCTCGGAGGTGACCGAAGTGCGCGACGCCATCTACATGCTCACCTCGCGGGCGGAAAACCAGGAGGTCGCAGACGCCCTGGTGCGCGAAATGGACTGGTACGACCGCTACCTGCAGCAAGGCGCCGCCGACCGCAGCGCCAACACCACGCCGGGCAACAAGAAAGGCGGCCTGTCGAATATCGTCGAGAAGTCCCTGGGGTCGATCGTCAAGTCCGGTAGCGGCGCCATCCAGGGCGTGCTCGGCCCGGGCGAGCGGGTCAACCGCAAAGGCCTGATCTTCTGCGCCACCCCGGCCAGCGACTTTGTCTGCGGCACCCTGCAACTGGCTGCCGGCATGAACCTGCATGTGTTCACCACCGGCCGCGGCACACCATACGGCCTGGCCATGGCGCCAGTGGTCAAGGTATGCACCCGCAGCGAGCTGGCCCAGCGCTGGCCCGACCTGATCGACATCGACGCCGGGCGCATCGCCAGCGGCCGCTCGACCATCGAGGAGCTGGGCTGGGAGCTGTTCCACTACTACCTGGACGTGGCCAGCGGCCGCAAGCAGACCTGGGCCGAACAGCATCGCCTGCACAACGACATCACCCTGTTCAACCCGGCACCGATTACCTGATGCCAAGGGCTTGCCCGACTCAATATTGCAACGCGGTCCCTGTGGGAGCGGGTTCACCCGCGAACACCGGCAAAGCCGGTGCCATACACCGAGTTGCCTGCTTCGCGGGTGAACCCGCTCCCACAGGGTCCGAGCAAACGCCTCAAGCACGTTCTCTTCATTCACTACTCTCTACAGGAGCACCCCATGCCTGAAATCCTCGGCCACAACTTCATCGCCGGCCAGCGCAGCGCCGCTGGCCCGCAGCGCCTGCAGAGCCTGGACGCCAGCACCGGCGAGGCTCTGCCCTACAGCTTCGCCCAGGCCACCGAAAGCGAAGTGGACCAGGCCGCCAAGGCCGCGGCCGCCGCTTTCGCCGAATTCCGCCAGCTGGCCCCGGCGCGGCGCGCCGAATTCCTCGACGCTATCGCCGCCGAACTGGACGAACTGGACGACGCCTTCGTCGCCATCGTCTGCCGTGAAACCGCCCTGCCCCCCGCCCGTATCCAGGGCGAGCGCGGCCGCACCAGCGGCCAGATGCGCCTGTTCGCCCAGGTGCTGCGCCGTGGTGACTTCCTCGGTGCGCGCATCGACCTGGCCCTGCCCGAGCGCCAGCCCCTGCCACGCGTGGACCTGCGCCAGATGCGCATCGGCGTCGGCCCGGTCGCCGTGTTCGGCGCCAGCAACTTCCCGCTGGCCTTCTCCACCGCCGGCGGCGATACCGCTGCGGCCCTGGCCGCCGGTTGCCCGGTGGTGTTCAAGGCCCACAGCGGCCACATGGCCACCGCCGACCTGGTTGGCTGTGCCATCCAGCGCGCCGCCGAGCGCACCGGCATGCCCAAGGGCGTGTTCAACATGGTGTTCGGTGGTGGCGTCGGCGAGTGGCTGGTCAAGCACCCGGCCATCCAGGCGGTCGGCTTCACCGGCTCGCTGAAAGGCGGTGACGCCCTGTGCCGCATGGCCGCCGAGCGCCCGCAGCCGATCCCGGTGTTCGCCGAGATGTCCAGCATCAACCCGGTCATCATCCTGCCGGGCGCCCTGGCCAAGCGTGGCGAAGCCATCGCCCGAGAACTGGCCGGTTCGGTGTGCCTGGGCGCAGGCCAGTTCTGCACCAACCCGGGCCTGGTGATCGGCCTGCAGTCGCCGCAGTACAGCCAACTGCTGGCCGAGCTTGGCCAGCACCTGGGCCAGCAGGCCGGCCAGACCATGCTCAACGCAGGTGGCCTGCGCAGCTACGTCGGTGGCCTGGAGCACCTGCACGCCCATGCCGGTATCGAGCACCTGGCCGGCCAGGCGCAAGCAGGCAGCCAGGCGCGCGCCCAGCTGTTCAAGGCCGATGCCCGCCTGCTGGTGGCGTCTGACCCGCTACTGCAGGAAGAAGTGTTCGGCCCGACCACTGTTGCCGTGGAAGTGCAGGACAACGATCAGTTGCGCGCCGCCCTGCTCGGCCTGCGCGGCCAGCTGACCGCGACCCTGATTGGCGAGCCGGAAGACCTGCAGGCCTTCGCCTGGCTGGTACCGCTGCTGGAAGAGAAGGTCGGGCGGATCCTGGTCAACGGCTACCCGACCGGTGTCGAGGTGTGTGATGCGATGGTGCACGGCGGGCCTTACCCGGCCACGTCGGATGCGCGCGGCACATCGGTCGGCACCCTGGCAATCGACCGCTTCCTGCGCCCGGTGTGCTACCAGAACTACCCGCAGCCACTGTTGCCTGAGGCACTGCGCGACGGCAACCCGCTTGGGCTGCGCCGGCTGGTGAATGGCCAGTGGAGTGAGGGCGCGATCTGATCGCCCCTTGAAACCAGAAAGCCCCGCGCATGGCGGGGCTTTTCTTTTGCCTGTACCGGCCTCTTCGCGGGTAAACCCGCTCCTACAGGGACCGCGCCGTACTTACAGGTAATGGATAACCTTGTGGGAGCGGGTTTACCCGCGAAGAGGCCAGGTCAGGCAACAGAGAAGCCTCAGGCCCCCTGCGCCTCGGCCTCTTCATGCGCCTGGCGCAAGCGCTCGCGGCTGTTGCTCAGGTGCATGCGCATGGCCATCTTCGCCCCTTCGCTATCACGCCGGGCGATGGCTTCGTAGATCGCCTCGTGCTCATGCATCAGCCGGCTCATGTAGTGCGCCTGGTCATCATGGGCCAGCCGCGCCGAGTTCAACCGGGTACGCGGGATGATGCTGGTGCCCAGGTGGTTGATGATGTCGGCGAAGTAGTGGTTGCCGCTGGCCTGGGCAATGCGCAGGTGGAACTGGAAATCCGCCGACACCGCATCCGTGGCGTGAGCAGCCCCTTCGTTGAGTTCGTCCAGCGCCGCACGCATGCCGGTCAGCTCTTCATCGCTGCGCCGCTGCGCCGCCAGGCCCGCCGATTCGATCTCCAGGGCAATGCGCAACTCCAGCACCGCCAACACTTCGCGCAGGGTGACCACGGTCGCCGGGTCGATACGGAAACCACCCGTGGCTGGCGCGTCCAGCACGAAGGTGCCGATGCCGTGGCGGGTCTCGACCTGCCCGGCAGCCTGCAGCCGCGAGATCGCTTCACGCACCACCGTGCGGCTGACACCCTCTTCGGCCATGATCTGCGATTCGGTCGGCAGCTTGTCGCCGCGCTTGAGCTGGCCGCTGCGAATGCGCTCGGTCAGCACCGTGACCAGTTCCTGGGCCAGACTGCGCGGCTTGCGCCGGGTCTTTGCCTGTACCTGCTGCTCTGTCATTGCCCTGTATTTCACCTTGAAAGACAGCGCTCATCATAGCGCAAGCAGTTGTACGATCACATACACGCAGTGCGGTATTTCTCGGCGTCCGCAGGCGACACGCAGCCCTTAACGCAACACTGGAAATGCTGGCCCCTCGCAGGTGCAAGCCTGTACTGTGCGGTTTCACGCTCATCCATGGAAGGAAAACACCGCATGAAACCCCTCGACCGCTTGTTGCTAGCCAGTGGCCTGTTGATCCCCTTCTGGCTGCTGGCAGGCGTATGGTTCACCGCCCTGGCCTACCCCGGCTACGACCACCTGCAACAGGCCATGAGCCAGCTCGGCGCCGTCGGTTCGCCGACCCAGAACTGGTCGCCGTTGGTCAACAACTTCCCCCTTGCCATGCTGTTCACCCTGTTTGCCTGGGGCCTGGCGCGGCGCTGGCGTGGTTCGAAGCTGGCATTGCTGAGTGCGGCGCTGGTGCTGTTGCATGGTCTGGGCAGCCTGGGTACCGGCTGGTTTCCCTGCGACCAAGGTTGCACTCCGGCGCAGCCTTCCCCTTCACAGCAGCTACACAACCTGTCCGGCTTGCTGATGTTCCTTTCGCTGACCCTTGCAAGCGCACTGTGGGCCTGGTTGGGCAATCGCATTGCCGGCTCCAGGGCACTGGGGCTGTTTTCCCTGGCCTTCGTGGTGCTGGCGATCGTGACCGTCGTACTCATGGGCAAGGCAGCGCAAAGCGGCCAATGGTTCGGCCTGTACCAGCGCCTTAACTACGGCGTATCGGTGATCTGGGTCGCCAGCCTGGCCTGGACCAGCCTGCGCACCCACCGCGCCAGCCCGTTGCGGATGGCAACAACCTGACGGCAATTTGCTGGCCCCCGGTAGCTGCTTGTGAAGGCAAACTTCGTTTTCCTTCAGATGCTTAGGACAGCAACATGCGAGTACTTCTAGCAACGATGGCCGGCTGCCTGCTAGCCACGCTCGCTTTCGGCGCCCAGGCACGGGCGCTGAGCCAGAACGATCGCCACACTTGCGGCTGGGGCGCACAGATAGCCGCCGAGGCCCAGCAGGCCAAGCTTTCCGGGGTAACCCTGTATGCCACGCGCAAGAAGCTGCAGGCGCGCAAATTCCCCAAACCGTGGATGCGCATGACTGCCTTCGGCATTACCGAACAGACCTACAACAGCCGCTCGCGGCTAAAGCCTGCAGCGATCAAGCAGACCTATTACGAGCAGTGCGTGCAGCATGCTGTAGCAAGGCGATAAAGCTCTGGCTCTTTGGGCTGCGCTGTCGCGCAGAGAACAAATATCGCTCATTTGAAGCGTCCTCTGTAGGAGCAGCCTTGTGCTGCGAAGAGGGCCGGTACAAGCAATAGACAGGCTTTGTCAGTGCCGGCCTCTTCGCAGCACAAGGCTGCTCCTACAGAATCTCACTAAACCAATGAGGCATGTGTAGTTCTATGAGAGCGGCCTTGGGCATTTGTTAAACTGATGAAAACTGTCGGACGCAACCAAGACCATTCGCAACATGGATGAACTACGCAAGATCGACCTCAACCTGCTGCTCGCTCTGCACGCCCTGCTGAGCGAAAAGCACGTCACCCGCGCCGCCCTGCGCCTGCACCGCAGCCAACCGGCGGTAAGCCACGCCCTGGCGCAGTTGCGCAAGCACTTCGACGACCCCTTGCTGGTGCGCCAGAACGGCAGCATGACCTTGACCGCCCGCGCCCAATCGCTGGCCAAACCGCTGCACGACGCCCTGGGCAACCTCAACGACCTGCTGGCCGCCCCACAGTTCGAACCGGCCAAGGCCCAGCGTCGCTTCAGGCTCTCGCTGTCCGACTATTCCTCGCGGATCATCCTGCCACCCCTGCTGCGCCACCTGCGCCAGGTCGCGCCCGGGGTGGACCTGGCCATCAGCCAGGCCAGCCGCGAAACCATGCTGGCCCAGTTGCTCGATGGTGAACTGGACCTGGCCCTGGGCATCTTCCCGGACCTGCCCCAGGCCATCACGGCGCAGCCGCTGTTCACCGACAGCTTCATCAGCGTTGCCGACCGCCAGGTGCTACCGGCCAGCGGCGGCCTGGCCCTGGACGACTGGCTGGCCCGTCCGCATGTGCTGATGGCCATGCACCCGGATGCCTTCGATGAAATCGAACGCGCCCTGGCCGCGCAAGGCCTGCGTCGGCGGATTGCCCTGGCCTTGCCGCACTGGAGTGCGGCGGTCGAGGTGCTGGCCGGCACCGACCTGATCCTCACCGTGGCCAGCCGCGCGGTTGGCTCGCTGCACCAGGACAGGACATTGCGCCAGTTCGAGCCGCCACTGGCGATTCCTTCGTTCGATTACCAGCAAGCCTGGCATAGCCGCAAGGACGACGACCCCGGGCATCGCTGGCTGCGGGAAACCGTGTGGGCGTGCAGCCAGCCGGGGCGCTGATCAGCCTTCCGACTGTTTCTCCACGGCAGTGGCACTGGCCGGCGTGCCTGCTGCCCAGGTGCCCTGCACCAGCAGCACGCCGCAGAGGATCAGCACCACACCTGCCAACCTGGCCAGGTTGAGCGGCTTGCCCCCCAACCCCATCACCCCGAAGTGGTCTGCGACCACCGCCGTGATGATCTGCCCCGCCACCACCAGCACCAGGAACCCCGCCGCCCCAAGCCGGGGGGTGAGCGCAGCAGCACCGGCCACATACAGCGCCCCCAGCACACCACCAACCCACAGCCACCAGGGCCCCTGCAAGGCCTTGCCCATGTCCGGCGCCGGCACCCTGAGGACCAGCAGCGCGGCGATCACTACCAGCGAACTTACCGTCAATGACGTGAACGCACCCCACAACCAGTGCCCCAGCGCCCGGCCGACGGCGGCATTACCCGCAGCCTGGAACGGCAGCACGGCACCGGCAAGCAACGCCAGGGCAAAGGGAAGCACCAGAAGGCACAAGGTCTTGCTGAACATGGCAGTCCTCATTCGTGACAGATGTTCAGGCGATGATCGGGAAATTCCCTTCATCCATGGAAATCGAAAGTGTGCACGTACTTTATTCACCACATGGATACACGATCACGCAGCCCATTACCGGCAAGCCAGCGCCCATAGGTACCGCGCAGTCCTGAAGCCTGAGCCGTACCTATGAGAGCAACTGTCTTGCTCAAATTCTAAAAGTTGGCGCGATCTCTGTGGGAGATCGCCCAGTCCTTTGGGCTGCGCTGTCGCGTAAAGAACTGAAATCGCAAGCGGTACGCGTACCCTGTGGGAGCGGCTTTAGCCGCGAAGAATCCAACGCGGTGCATGGCACCGGCTGCGCCGGTGTTCGCGGCTAAAGCCGCTCCCACAAAGTCCCTGGCTTGCCGGCGATGGGCCGCACAGCGGCCCCAATCGATTAGCTGAAAGGGCATCAATGCAAGGCGATCCCATAGGCGGGCAACCCACAGCCTGCCCCAATCAATGGTCAGCGCGAGGTCTCGACGCGCAGCACTTCGGTGTAGATCGCGTCGACCGTCTGGCCGACCTTGAGGTTCTTCATGCGTGCCTGCAGGTCAGGGTTCTCGACCTTGACCACCTGCAGCTTGCCCTCCGGCGGCAACAGGCTCACTTCATGCGTCTTGAGGTCGATCTTCTTGATCTGCGAGGTCACCCTGACCTGGCGGAACGCCTCGCCGCCCGGGTTGGGGTTGTCTGCGGTGGCGCGAATGGTACCGGACTCTTCAGTCGCCTTCGGTGCACCGCCCACCTCGGGATTCAGCACATAGGCCACAGCACGGGTTACGTAGATGTCGACCTGGTCACCCACCTTGAGGTTGGGCAGCGCCTTGGCCTTTTCAGTGAGCTGGAAGGTCACATCCTTCTTGGCGTCAGGGCCTTTCACCGTGACCTGTCGGTTAGCCAGGTCGATGGCCGTGACCTGCGTGGTGACGTGGCTTTCCAGCGCCTCGCTACCGATGGGAATACCGGCAGCCTGCACCGTGAAACTGGCGGCGGACGCCAGGGTGGCAAGGGCAACAGCACGAGCGAGAGAGCGAATCGGATTCATAGGCCTGCTTCCATGTGATCAAGACCGGATGGGGGCGTGAAATGTTCACGCGCCAACAAGCATAGCCCTTGCCTGGCACATTGCCGGCCCTGCCCCTTGCGACGCGTTTTGTCGTTTTTTTGCCGAATGCACCATTGCAATAGCAAATGCGAACTCTTTACACTTGCTTTACATTTACAAATCATTACTATTCGCGACCTTCAAATACAACAAAGAGTCACCTGTAATGGCAAAAAAGTCTGTTGCACCAGCATCAATTTCCGTGCTTGGCCTGCTGGTTGTGCCTGCTGTTCACGCGGCTGTCCAACCTGAATCGCAGGGCTCCCTCGCCTTGCCCGCCACTACCGTCACCAGCGCCTACGAGCAGCAAAGCTACAAGGCCAGCGAAAGCCGCAGCGCCATGAAGATCGACGCCCCGCTGCGCGACATCCCGCAAACCGTCAACGTCGTGCCCGAAAGCGTGATCAAGGACCAGGGTGCGCAGTCTATGGAAGACGTGCTGAAGAACGTGCCCGGCGTCGGCCTGTCCAACGGCGACGGCCAGCGTGACCAGGTGACCATTCGCGGCTTCAGCGCCATTGGCGACATGTACATCGACGGCGTGCGCGACGACGCGCTGTACTTCCGCGACCTGTCCAACATCGAGCGGGTCGAGGTGATCAAGGGCCCTGCCGCCGTGCTGTATGGCCGCGGCTCTTCGGGCGGCCTGATCAACAGCATCAGCAAGAAGCCGAGCTTCACGCCCAAGCGCGAAGTCGGCATGAGCTTCGACAGCGAAGGCAAGCGCCGCACCCAGTTCGACACCGGCTGGGCCGACCCGCAAAGCAACCAGGCCTACCGCGTGACCGGCGCCTTCGAAGACAGCGACACCTTCCGCGACGATGGCTATATCGACCGCAAGGCCATCGCGCCATCGGCCTACTTCCGCCTCTCCGACGACCTGGAACTGAACCTGGGCGCCACCTACCTGTACGACAAGCGCCTGATCGACTTCGGCATCCCGGCGCTGGGCAACCGCCCGGTAGATGTGGACCGCGACAAGCGCTTCGGCTCCGGCGATGCCGACCAGGACTACGCCCGCAGCGAAGTGTTCTCGCTGACTGCCAGCCTGGACTACCGCATCAACGACGACTTCACCCTGACCAACACCAGCCGGTACTACCGCTACGACCTGGACCGCAACAACACCTTGGCCGACAGCAGCCCGACGCGCTTCGTCACCGCGCCTGACGGCGAACTGCTGGTCAAGCTCAACCGTGGCAACGTCGCCCGCGACGAGTACGGCATGTTCAACCAGACCGAACTCAAGCAACAGGCGCAGCTTGCCGGCATGCAGCACAACCTGCTGTATGGCGTTGAAGTGGGCTTCCAGGACAAGCACCAGCGGGTGCGGAGCCAGAACAACGTGGCCCAGGTGCCGGTGTACCGCGACGCCCTGGTGCCGGTGCCGGAGCACGCCGCCAACCTGTCGTCCAAGGGCACCAACTTCCAGCAGACCGCCGGCCTGTATGTGCAGGACATGATCGAGCTGAACGAGCACTGGAAGGCCCTGGTCGGTGTGCGTTATGACATCTTCGGCCAGGAGTACGACGACGACCGCGCGCAGAACGTAGACCTCGACCGTACCGACAAGACCTGGAGCCCACGTGCCGGCCTGGTGTACCAGCCGGATAACATCCAGTCCTACTATGTGTCGGTCAGCCGCAGTTACCAGCCTTCGGGCGAAGTGTTCGCGGTCAGCCCGACCAACCAGCATCTGGAGCCGGAAGAAACCACCAACTACGAAATCGGCGCCAAGTGGGACCTGCTCGACAGCCGCCTGTCGGTGACCGCAGCGGTATTCCGCCTCGAGCGCACCAACATGAAGACCGCCGACCCGGCCAACCCCAACCTGACTGTGCTGGCCGGCGAACAGCGCACCGACGGTTTCGAAGCCACCGTCAGCGGGCAGCTCACGGACAAGTGGCAGATCTACGCCGGCTACGCCTACCTGGATGCCGAGATCACCAAGTCCAACAGCAAGACCAATGGCGTGGCCAACGAAGGCCAGACTCCTACCCTGACGCCGCGTAACAGCGCCAACGTCTGGCTGGTGCGCACGCTGACCCCGGAATGGCGCGTGGCCGCCGGCGCCAACTACGTCGACGAGCGCTACACCGCACTCGACAACGTGGTGGTGATGCCGGGCTACACCACCTTCGACGCCGCGCTGCTGTACAGCGTGCCGCAGTGGGATGCCGCGCTGCGCCTCAAGAACGTGTTCGACCGCGACTACTATGCCTCCGCGCACGGTTCGGTTGACCTGATTACCCCAGGTGCACCGCGCACGCTGGAAGCCAGCTTCAACTACCGGTTCTGATCGTTGCCCCAGGCGCAAGGCCTTGCCATGGTGCAAGGCCTTGCGCTGCTTCTGATACAACGCAAGCGTTCACCGCTTCGCTTGAATGCAATATCCTGTGCAGTGTATGGCACCGGCCTTGCCAGTGTTCGCGGCGCTTCGACGCCTCGGTAAACCCACTCCCACAGGGGCAGCACCTTGCTTGCGATCGCAGAGTCCTGCACCTCGGTAAGGAGAGCATATGAGCAGTAAACCGATTCGCCCCTCCACGTTCTGGGCGCTGACCACCCTGCTCGCCTTCAGCCTGACACTCACCGCCGGCTGCTCCAGCGAAGCCAGCAAGGCCAGGTACGCGACGCCGGCAACGGGCTCCAACTGCTTCGCCAAGGCCGTCCCCACCACCGGCGAAGGCGGCCTCGCGTGGGGCAATACGCTGAGCATTGCCCGGCAGAAATCGCTGAACAACTGCGTGCGTTATGCAAGCCGGTCAGGGGGCACACCGAAGACTTGCCAGGTGGTGATGGCCAAGTGCAAGAACTGAGCGCTTGGCCCGTGGGCTCAACCTCGAATGATCACCACTTCAAGGTACTCGCTCGGCACCACCAACGACGACGAGCCGCCCACATTGCTTTCATTCAGCAACTGGGTCAGATCCCGCTCCAGCGCCCCGGCCGCTTCCGGCTCCAGCGAGGCAAACGCTTTGTGCACCGGCCCGTACCAGGTGCGGAACACCTCGATGAAATGCGCCGCCGAGCGATAGCGGAAGTTGAAGTGCTGGCGGCTGACCTTCAATTCGCCCAGCGCCCCCTCGAACATCACGCGCAACTGTTCTTCATCACCCCAGCGTGAAGGCGGCAGAGCCCCGGCTGGTGGCGGTACATGCCGCCCGAGGGTCTTGAACATCTGCCCGACGAACCCTTGCGGGGTCCAGTTGGCCAGACCGATCCGGCCACCGGGCCGGCACACCCGGCTCAGTTCGCGTGCGGCCTGGGCCTGGTCGGGCGCGAACATCACGCCGAAAGTGGACAGCACGGCATCGAAGGTGCCATCGGCAAACGGCAGCGCTTCGGCATCGGCGACCTGGAACACCACATTGAGGTGCTCGGCCCGCGCGCGTTCTTCACCGCGCTTTAGCAGCTCGGGCACATAGTCGGTGGAGGTGACACAGCAGCCGCGCCGGGCAGCAGCCAGGGTGGCATTGCCGTTGCCGGCGGCGACATCCAGCACCTGCTCGTCCCAGCGCAGGTCACAGGCTTCGGCCAGGCGTTCGCCAACCAGTTGCAGGGTGGTGCCGATTACCGCGTAGTCGCCACTGGCCCACGCGGCTTGCTGGCGGGCTTTGAGGGCATTGGTATCCAAAGGGGTGCTCATGGTCTGCGCCTTCTTGTTGTGCGCGGCCGAGGTCCTTCTGGCGGTCAACGCGCCATGGATCGAGGGGATGGGAGCAAAACGCTACGCGCCTGGCAGGCGAAGCGGCAAGACAGATTGGGGATAGCGGTTATTTGAAACCGATATATGAAGGCGATCGACGTCGCTGTAGGAGCGGCCTTGTGTCGCGATGGGCCGCAAAGCGGCCCCCGTTTTGGCATTGAAGCTGATATTGCCGGGGCCGCTTTGCGGCCCATCGCGACACAAGGCCGCTCCTACAGGAGTCAGGCGAACTTGGCCCGGGCCGCGTGCAGCTTCTTGTAGCTTTCGATCAGGCGCAGGTGGCGATCGAGACCTTCGAGCTTCATGCTGGTCGGGGTCAGGCCATGGAAGCGCACGCTACCGTCCACCGAACCCAGCACCGCGTCCATGCGCGGGTTACCGAACATGCGGCGGAAGTTGGCTTCGTAGTCGTCCATTTCCAGTTCGTCGTCCAGCAGCACTTCCAGCACCACGTTCAGCGCCTGGTAGAACAGGCCGCGCTCGACGGTGTTGTCGTTGAACTGCAGGAACGCCTCCACCAGTTCCTTGGCATCCTCGAAGCGCTGCACAGCCAGGCAGATCAGCAGCTTCAGCTCGAGAATGGTCAACTGGCCCCACACCGTGTTCTCGTCGAACTCCACGCCGATCAGCGTGGTGATGGTGGTGTAGTCATCCACATCGCAGTTGTCCAGGCGCTTGAGCAGCAGCTTGAGGGAACGGTTGTCCAGGCTGTGGAGGTTGAGGATGTCGGCGCGGAACGACAAGGCGCGGTTGGTGTTGTCCCAGATCAGGTCCTCGACCGGGTAGATCTCCGAATAACCCGGCACCAGGATGCGGCAGGCGGTGGCGCCAAGGTTGTCGTACACTGCCATGTACACCTCCTTACCCAGGTCCTCGAGGATGCCGAACAAGGTCGCGGCCTCCTGCACGTTGGAATCCTCGCCGTGGCCGGAGAAGTCCCACTCGACGAACTCGAAGTCAGCCTTGGCACTGAAGAAGCGCCACGACACCACGCCACTGGAGTCGATGAAGTGCTCGACGAAGTTGTTCGGCTCGGTCAGCGCGTGGCTTTCGAAGGTCGGTTGCGGCAGGTCATTCAAGCCTTCGAAGCTGCGACCCTGCAGCAGTTCGGTGAGGCTGCGCTCCAGCGCCACTTCCAGGCTCGGGTGGGCGCCGAACGAAGCGAACACGCCGCCGGTGCGCGGGTTCATCAAGGTCACGCACATCACCGGGAACTCGCCACCCAGCGACGCATCCTTGACCAGCACCGGGAAGCCCTGCTCTTCCAGGCCCTGGATGCCGGCGACGATGGCCGGGTACTTGGCCAGTACCTCCTGCGGCACATCCGGCAGGCACAGCTCGCCTTCGAGGATTTCGCGCTTCACGGCGCGCTCGAAGATTTCCGACAGGCACTGCACCTGCGCCTCGGCCAGGGTGTTGCCGGCGCTCATGCCGTTGCTGAGGAACAGGTTCTCGATCAGGTTGGACGGGAAGTACACCACCTGCTGGTCGGACTGGCGCACGAACGGCAACGAGCAGATGCCGCGCGCGGTGTTGCCCGAGTTGGTGTCGTACAGGTGCGAGCCACGCAGCTCGCCGTCCGGGTTGTAGATTGCCAGGCAGTGCTCGTCGAGGATCTCGGCCGGCAGCGCATCGCGCGGGCCGGGTTTGAACCACTGCTCGTTCGGGTAGTGCACGAACGGCGCGTTGGCCAGGTCCTCGCCCCAGAACTGGTCGTTATAGAAGAAGTTGCAGTTCAGCCGCTCGATGAACTCACCCAGCGCCGAGGCCAGCGCGGCCTCCTTGGTCGCGCCCTTGCCATTGGTGAAGCACATCGGCGACTGGGCGTCGCGCACATGCAGTGACCACACGTTAGGCACGATGTTGCGCCACGAGGCGATCTCGATCTTCATCCCCAGCCCGGCGAGGATGCCCGACATGTTGGCGATGGTCTGTTCCAGCGGCAGGTCCTTGCCGGGGATGTAGGTGCTGGTGTCCGCCACCGGCATCAGCAGGCCCTGGGCATCGGCATCGAGGTTGTCGACCACTTCGATCACGAACTCGGGGCCGGTCTGCACCACCTTCTTCACCGTGCAGCGGTCGATGGAGCGCAGGATGCCCTGGCGGTCCTTCTCGGAAATGTCCTCGGGCAGCTCGACCTGAATCTTGAAGACCTGGTTGTAGCGGTTTTCCGGGTCGACGATGTTGTTCTGCGACAGGCGAATGTTTTCGGTGGGAATGTCGCGGGTCTGGCAGTACAGCTTGACGAAGTAAGCCGCGCACAAGGCCGAAGACGCCAGGAAATAGTCGAACGGCCCTGGGGCCGAGCCATCCCCCTTGTAGCGGATCGGTTGGTCGGCGATCACCGTGAAGTCGTCGAACTTGGCTTCGAGACGGAGATTGTCGAGAAAATTGACCTTGATTTCCATGCGGGATTACCGTGATTTAAGCGTGCAAAACGAAATTGGCCGGCATTATCCGGGTTTTCGTTGCGGAAGTCCTCCTCACCTCCAAATGCGCTTTCTTGTAGGAGCGGCCTTGTGTCGCGATGGGCCGCAAAGCGGCCCCTTACAATACTGCATGCTGCCAAGATCCTGGGGCCGCTGCGCGCCCCATCGCGACACAAGGCCGCTCCTACAGGCGATAGCGCACATCGCCGCTTGCGCATTTCACCGAATTGCTTGCCTGATCCTCTGAACCTGCCCCCGTCAGCAGACCGGCGGTCACCCCGCTGTGCTAGCGTTTCTGCACTGGGGAGCACCGTATTCCCCGATCACAAGAAACCAAGCGACAGCAACCGTTGACGGGCAGGTGAACCATGGAACTACGCATCAACCAGAAGACCTACCAGGTCGAGGCAGACGCCGACACGCCCCTGCTATGGGTGATCCGCGACGACCTGGGGCTGACCGGCACCAAGTATGGCTGCGGCCTGGCCCAGTGCGGCGCCTGTTCGGTGCTGGTGGACGGCAACGTGGTGCGCGCCTGCGTCACCCCGGTGGCCGGCGTGGTCGGGCGCGAAGTGACCACCATCGAGGCGATCGAGGCCGATGCCGTCGGCAAACGGGTGGTCGCGGCCTGGGTCGAGCACCAGGTGGCCCAGTGCGGCTACTGCCAGTCCGGCCAGGTAATGGCGGCCACGGCGCTGCTCAAGCACACGCCCAAGCCCAGTGACGCACAGATCGAGGCAGCCATGGTCAACCTGTGCCGCTGCGGCACCTACAACGCCATCCATGCTGCCGTGCATGAGCTGGCCCAAGGGGAGAAGGCCTGATGAACACACCAGTCGATACCCCCGCCGAACTGCTCAAGCTGCAACTGGGCGAAACCGTCAACCTGTCGCGTCGGCGCTTTCTTGCCGGCACGGCTGTCGGTGCCCTGGTGCTGGGTTTCGGCCTGCCCATGGGCTCGGCCCGCGTGCAGGCAGCTGCCGCAGCAACTCCGGAGCGCGGCACCCAGGTGCCGGCGTTTCTGGAGATCCGCCCGGACGGCAAAGTGCGCCTGCTCAGCCCGTTCATGGAAGGTGGCCAAGGCCCCTTCACCGCCATGGCGCAGATCGTTGGTGAAGAGCTGGACGTCGACCCGGCCAATTTCGTGGTCGACAGCGCGCCGCCCGGCGAAGCCTATGTAGTGATGGAAAACGGCATGCGCATCACCGGCGGCAGCATGTCGGTGCGCATGAGCTACCCGACCATGCGCCGCCTGGGCGCCCTCGCCCGGGCCATGCTGCTGCAGGCGGGTGCCGAGCAGCTGGGCGTGCCGGTCGAAGAACTCTCCACCACGCCGGGTCACGTGGTACATACCACGACTGGCCGCTCCATCCCCTATGGTGAACTAGCCGGGCGTGCCATGGACCTGCCGGTGCCGGACCCGGCCAGCGTCAAGCTGCGCGACCCCAGCCAGTTTCGCTGGATCGGCAAGCCGGTACGTCGCCTGGATGCCTACGACAAGTCCACCGGCAAGGCGGTGTACAGCATCGACATCAAGGTCGACGGCATGCTCCACGCTGCCGTGCAGCACGCGCCACGCCTGGGCATGACCGTCGGCAGCCTGCGCAACGAAGACCAGGTCAAGGCCATGAAGGGCGTGCATTCGGTGCATCAGCTGCCGGGTGCCGTGGCCGTGGTTGCCGAACGCTGGTGGCACGCCAAGCGCGCGGTCGAAGCCATCCAGGTGGACTGGAAGGAGCCCGCGGCCGACAGCCCGGTACGGCCAATGCCGGCCGACTTCTCCAGCGATGGCTGGCGCGAGCACCTGGCCACGGTCACGGGCCCGGCGCGCGATGACGAAAACCAGGGCGACGTGGCCGGTATGCTGGCCAGTGCCAAGACCCGGGTCGAGGCAACCTACCATAACCAGTACCTCAACCACGCCCAGCTGGAGCCGCCGTCGGCACTGGCGCGCTTCAACCCGGACGGCACCCTGGAGGTATGGCTGCCCAACCAGGCGCCGGACATGTTCCGTGACGACATTGCCAAGCGCACCGGCCTGGCCCCGGCACAGATCACCCTGCATTCGCCGTTGCTGGGCGGTTTCTTTGGCCGCCACTTCCTGTACGACTCGGCCAACCCCTACCCACAGGCCATTGCCTTGGCCAAGGCGGTCGGCCGGCCGGTGAAACTCATCTGGAGCCGCGAGGAAGAATTCCTCCGCGATGTGCTGCGCCCGGTCGCCGTGGTGAAGTTCCGCGCCGGGCTGGATGCCGACGGCCTGCCGGTGGCCCTCGAAGCCGTGAGCGCCACCGAAGGCCCGACCGAGGCCCTCGCAGGCAAGCAAGGCGAAAAGCTCGACCCGACCGCGCTCGAAGGCCTGTCGGGCAAGTCCTACGCCATCGCCAACAAGCGTATCGCGCAGATCTACGTGAAAGGCCCGGCCATGCTCGGCTACTGGCGTTCGGTGGGCAACTCGCTGAATGACTTCTTCTATGAGTCGTTCCTCGACGAACTGGCCGACAAAGGCGGCAAGGACCCGTTCGAACTGCGCCTGCACCTGCTGCGCGACAACCCGCGCCTGACCAACCTGCTGCAGGCCGTCGCCGAGCTTTCCGGCGGCTGGAAGCGCGGGCCGTTCACCGCCGAGGACGGCAGCAAGCGGGCGCGTGGCGTGGCCATGGCCTCGCCGTTCGGCTCGGAGGCAGCGGTCATTGCCGAGGTATCGATCGAGAACGGCCAGGTCAAAGTGCACGACATCTGGCAGGCCATCGACCCGGGCAGCATCGTCAACCCGGCGATCATCGAGCATCAGGTCAACGGCGCCGTCGCCCTGGGCCTGTCGCAGACACTGCTGGAAGAAGCGGTGTACGTCGATGGCAAGCCGCGCGCGCGCAACTACGACCTGTACCCGATCCTGCCGCCGTCGCGCATGGCCAGGGTGCATGTGCGCATTGTCGAAAGCGGGGCGAAGATGGGCGGCATCGGCGAGCCACCGTTGCCCGCAGTGGCACCGGCGGTGGCCAACGCAGTCGCGCAACTGACCGGCCAGCGCGTGCGCAGCCTGCCATTGAGCCGCCATACCTTCAGCTGAGCACACAAGGACGCCCCATGACCCATCGTTTCGCAAGAACCGCTGGCTGGCTGGCGCTGCCGTGCCTGGTCGCGGCAGGCCTGCTGGCCTGGTACGTCACCCGCGAACCCGCCTCGCCATTTGCCGATGCGCAGGCCACCACCGCGGACCCGGCGCTGGTCAGCCGTGGCGAGTACGTAGCCCGCCTCAGCGACTGCGTGGCCTGCCACAGCCTGGCGGACGGCAAACCGTTCGCCGGCGGGCTGGAAATGGCCACCCCGCTAGGGACGATCCACGCCACCAACATCACCCCCGACCGCGGCACCGGCATCGGTGGCTACAGCCTGGCCGACTTCGACCGTGCCGTGCGCCAGGGCGTAGCGCCCGGTGGCCGACGGCTGTACCCGGCCATGCCCTACCCGTCCTACGCCAAGCTCAGCGATGACGATGTAAAGGCGCTGTATGCCTTTTTCATGCAAGGCGTGCAGCCGGTGCAACAGGCCAACCTGGCCAGCGACATTCCCTGGCCGCTGAACCTGCGTTGGCCCATCGCCTTGTGGAACGGCGTGTTCGCCGCCACCACGCCCTACACCAACCAGGCCGGGCAGGATGCCCAGTGGAACCGCGGCGCCTACATCGTCCAGGGCCCAGGCCACTGTGGCAGCTGCCATACGCCGCGCGGCCTGGCCTTCAACGAAAAGGCCCTGGATGACAGCGGCAAGCCGTTCCTCGCTGGTGCCCTGCTCGATGGCTGGTATGCACCGAGCCTGCGTGCCGACCCCAACACCGGACTGGGGCGCTGGAGCGAAGCCGAGATCGCGCAGTTCCTCAAGACCGGGCGCAACCGGCATGCGGTGGTATTCGGCTCGATGACCGAGGCCTTCAACAACTCCACGCAGTTCATGAGTGACGACGACCTGGCCGCCATCGCCCGCTACCTGAAGTCGCTGCCCGGCGACCCGCAACGCGACGGTGCTCCGTGGCAATACCAGGCCGAAACGACGGCGGCGCGGCTCGACAGCCCTGGGGCGCATACCTATGTAACCCGCTGTGCGTCGTGCCACGGCCTGGACGGCAAGGGCCAGTCCGAATGGATGCCGCCTTTGGCCGGCGCTACTTCAGCACTGGCCAAGGAAGACGCCTCGGCGATCAACATCACCCTCAATGGTTCGCAGCGGGTGGTGACGGCCGGGTTGCCCGATGCCTATCGCATGCCGGCCTTCCGTGAGCAACTGAGTGACCAGGAAATTGCTGATGTGCTGGGTTTCGTGCGCAGTGCCTGGGGTAACAATGGTGGGCCAGTGAATGCGCAGGCGGTAGGCAAATTGCGTGGGCATACCGACCCGGCCAGCAGTAGCCCGATCATTTTGCACATGCGCTGAATTTGGTGGCTGTACCGGCCTTTTCGCGGGTGAACCCGCTCCCACAGGATTTGCACCACCCCTAAGACCTGTGCAGTACCTGTGGGAGCGGGTTCACCCGCGAAGAGGCCGGTACAGCCACCCTTGAACACCAGGCTTTACCGGAGTACCCATGGAAAGCATCGACCTGCTGGTCCTGCGCACCACCCGAGACTGGCTCGCCGCCGGCCACCGCACCCTGCTCGCCACGGTCGCCCGCACCTGGGGTTCCTCCCCCCGCCCGGTGGGCTCGATGATGGCCCTGCGCAGCGACGGCCGTGTGGTCGGCAGTGTCTCTGGCGGCTGCATCGAGGACGACCTCATTCACCGCTACACCGGTGCCTACGGCGGCCCCGGCATGCCCAGCGGCCTGCCCCAGGTGGTGCGCTATGGCGTCAGTGCCGACGAGGCCCACCGCTTCGGCCTGCCCTGTGGCGGCACCCTCGAACTGGTGCTGGAATTCGCCCCGTCGCTGCCACACCTCGAACAATTGCTCGCCGGCCTCGACGGCGGCAGCCTGGTACGGCGTGGGCTCGACCTGCGCAGCGGTGAAGCCAGCCTCAGCGCCACCACCACGCCCGAACTGTTCAGCTTCGATGGCCGGCACATGCTCAGTACCCTTGGCCCCGGCTACCGCCTGCTGCTGATCGGTGCCGGCGCGCTCGCCGAATACCTGGCGACCATGGCCCTGTTCAATGGCTTCAGCGTTTCACTGTGCGACCCGCGCCCCGAGTACACGGCAGGCTGGAACGTTGCCGGCGTCAACCACCTTGCCGGCATGCCGGACGACGTCGTCCGCGCCTTCGCCCCGGACCTGCGCAGCGCCATCGTCGCTGTCAGCCACGACCCCAAGCTGGACGACCTGGCCCTGCTCGAAGCGCTGCACAGCCCGGCGTTCTATATCGGTGCCATCGGCTCACGGCGCAACAGCCAGCTGCGCCGCGAGCGCCTGATCGAACACTTTGGCGAAAGCGAAGCGTCGTTGCAGCGCCTGCACGGCCCTATCGGCATTTATATCGGTAGCAAGACCCCGGCCGAGATTGCCGTCAGCGTCATGGCCGAGATCCTCGCGGCGAAGAACGATGTCACCCTGCCCGGCGCAGTCAGCGTGACCCGGGCCAAGGAAGCCGAGCAGCTGGCCCGAGCCCTGTAGGAGCGCATGCCAGGCTGCTATTTATTGCCAACGCTCCAGGTTTTGCTGCACCAGTTGCTCCGGCAACGCCCCGGCAACGATCTTTTCCATCGCCCTTGTCAGTGCCTCACGCAGCTTCGGCTGATTGCAGGGCGAGTCATGCGAAAGCGCCAGGTACAGCCCTTCGCTGGATACCGGTGGTTCCAGCACCTGTAAATTGTCGGCAATCCCCAAGGTGCGTGCCAGCGCCAAGCCGGGATACTGCTCGTACACCACGTAATCGCTGCGCTTGTGCATCAACTTCTCGAATGCCTGCCTGGCACCGGGTACCGCTTCGAGGGTGAGGTTGGTTCTGGCGTAGTCGTCGAACTGCTGGCCGTGGCTATTGTTGACCAGCGTGCCGCCTTTGCGGCCCTTCAGGTCGGCCCATTGCTGGTAGGCAAAGGTATTGTCCTGGCGCACCCAGATAACACTTGGGGTATACAGGAATGCGGGGGTAATGAAGTCCATCTGCTGCTGACGGGTCTTGGTCAGGAAGTACCCGGCCATCAGGTCGATCCGGCCCGTGCGCACTTCTTCCTGGGCGCGCGACCACGGCCCGCCGTAGACCACCTCGATTTCCAGCCCCAGTTGTTTGCCCAGGTACTTGAGCAGGTCGGCATTGGCACCGATCAGTTGCTGGGGGTTTTGCGGGTCGCGCCACAGGTAGGGGGGGTATTCCGGGTTGCCGGTGGCAGTCAGCCGCCGGCATTCCTCATGCGCTACCGCCGCCAGCGGCAGCAGCAGGCACGGCAACAGCAGCAAGGCGTGGCGAAAGCAGCGCTCGATCATCGACAACCCTCGGCACATGTGACATCCGCAGACCCGGAGCGGTGGCCAATGGTTGCCACTTCCTGTGGTCGACTGCAGCACCCATCTGTGCGTGCTGCAGACAGTCTGGACCATGTATGGCCATAAGGTTGGCCTTTTATCGGCCAGATGGAGCGCCCCCCTTACTTCAGGCCCCCTGCCGGCGCATCGCCAGGATTGCCGCGCCAAAACCGATAAAGGTAGTGCCCACCACCCGGCTCACCCAGCGCGACAGGGACGGCCGGGTCAGCACGCCCTTGGCCCGCGCCGCCAGTGCGGCATACAGGCTCAGCGAAACCAGCGACAACGCTACGAATATCCCGGTCAGGATCAGGAACTGCGGCAACAGCGCCGCCCCCTGGTCGATGAACTGCGGGAACAGCGCGGTGAAGAACATGGTCGCCTTGGGGTTGGTCACTGCCGTGAGGAAGGCCGACTTGTATAGCTTCAGCGGCGTGGGCCGAACCTTGGCCACACCCTCTGCGTCGCCCTGCGCCAGCATCGGGCTCTTTTTCAGCAATTGCCGCGCCCCCAAATAGAACAGGTAGCCCGCCCCCAGGATCTTCACGGCGTTGAACAGCATTTCGGAACTGGCCAGCAGCGCGCCCAGCCCCAGCATGGCGGCTGCCGACAGGCAGAACAGGCCCGAGCCATTGCCCAGCGACGACCAGATCGCGCTGCGCTGGCCATGGGCAAGGCTGTTGTTGATGGCCATCAGGGTGGGAGGGCCGGGGCTGGCGATCGCGATGGCAGCGACCAAGGTAAAGGCAAACAGCGAGTGAGAATCCATTTTCAGGCTCGTCAGACAATCAGGAAAAATTGCGCACAGGGTGCGCAGGTTCAGTCGCCATTCTGCCGCTTGGCCGCCTTCTTGGCGATAGCCTTCATCCGCGTTGCCGCCCGCTGCACGGTGGCCATCTTCTCGGGGCGCTTCATGCCCCGCCATTTACGAATTTCGTCACGGCTGCGCCCGCAGCTCACGCACAGCTCGCTATTGAGCTGGCACAGCGAGACGCAGGGGTTGTTGATGTCTTTGGCCATGCCGCCACTCAGCCGGGCATTTCAGCCTGCGCGCGCTCGGCGGCAGCGTGGAACACCTGGCGTACTTCTTCGGCCTTGACCTTGGTGACCGACCTGGCAGCCAGCAGCTCGTCGACCACGCGCAAGCCCTGTTCCAGGGCGGTCGCCAGTTGCTCGCGGTCGGAGGCGTCAGCGATATCACCCAGATAAGGAGCGATGAGATACACGTAACGGTCCTGCAGCTTGAGCGCTTCCAGCGCGTCGAGGGCTTTCTGGAACCGATCGGCAGCGGCAGGGCTCATGCTCAATTTATCGAAATGAATCAGGCTCACACGGTCAGTGGCCATCTGGACGAATCTCCGTTTCCTGGTACGGCCAGGCCCACAAGCGGCAGCGCTTCTACGATGCCCGGATGTGCAGGCCTGGGTAATGCCCACAGGGTACCAGAACCCGAGGCAGAAAGGGCCATCGCCCCCAGAACTAAAAGTATTTGGCAGGTCGCGTAATGGACGCCCCGGGGCGTTATCGGGACAGGAGCCGCCGTTTAGTGCGCAGGATAATCCCGCCAGCAATCTCCCCGCCGAGGCAGTCATCGAACTCGGTAGCCCACACAAAACTACAAGCCTGCACCAGCCGGTAAGCCAGAAAGGGGCCTCATCATTCATGGCAAAGGAACACATCACCGAAACGCTCGACCTTGGCGTGACGGATCCCTCGAAAACCGCGGAAGCACGCCAGGACCGGCGTTTCGAGGGCAAGCTCGACTGGATCGTCTTTGGTTTCACCAGCCTCCTGGCCATCGCTTTCGTCCTCTGGGGCTTCCTCAACCAGGCAAGCCTCGCCAGCAGCGCCTCCAGCGCGCAATCCTGGGTCATTCTCAACTTCGGCTGGTTCTTCGTGCTTACCTCCACGCTGTTCGTGGTGTTCGTGCTGTGGCTCGCCGCCAGCCGGTACGGTCGGGTCCCGCTGGGCCGTGATGGCGAACAGCCAGAATTCCGCACGGTGTCGTGGGTGGCGATGATGTTCAGCGCCGGCATGGGCATTGGCCTGATGTTCTTCGGCGTTGCCGAACCGCTGTCGCACTATGTATCGCCACCGCCCGGGACGGCCACCGGGCAGTCCAGCGAAGCGATGCAGGTGGCCATGGCCACAACGTTGTTCCACTGGACCCTGCACCCCTGGGCCATGTACGCCATCGTCGGCCTGGTGATTGCCTATGGCACCTTCCGCCGCGGCCGCTCGCAGCTGATTTCCGCCGCCTTCCGGCCGTTGATCGGCAAGCATGCCAACGGCCCGCTCGGCCGCCTGATCGACATGATGGCGATCTTCGCCACGCTGTTCGGCTCGGCGGCCTCGCTGGGCCTGGGCGCGCTGCAGATTGCCGGCGGCCTGGAATACAACGGCTGGATCGAAAGCCCCGGCAAGCTGTTCTACATCTCGATCATCACCCTGCTGACCATTGCCTTCGTTACCTCGGCGGTGTCGGGCATCGGCAAGGGCATCCAGTGGCTGTCCAACACCAACATGGTGCTGGCGCTGGTGCTGGCGGTGTTCGTGTTCATGGTCGGCCCGACCCTGCTGATGCTCAACCTGCTGCCAACCTCGATCGGCATCTACGTCAAGATGCTGCCGGAAATGATGGCCCGTACCAACGCCAGCGGCGGTGAACAGATGAACAACTGGCTGGCCGGCTGGACCGTGTTCTACTGGGCCTGGTGGATTTCCTGGACGCCGTTCGTAGGCATGTTCATCGCCCGCATCAGCCGCGGCCGCACCATCCGCCAGTTCGTTACCGGGGTGCTGCTGGTACCGAGCCTGGTCAGCCTGGTGTGGTTCACCGTCTTTGGCGGCGCGGGTATCGACGCACTGCGTGAAGGCGCCTTCCAGCTGGCCAATGGTGCGGTCAACAGCAACCACGCGCTGTACCAGTTGCTGGACAGCTACCCGCTGGCCTCGGCGACATCAGTGCTGGTGATGGTTCTGGTAGGCATATTCTTCGTCTCCGGTGCCGACGCGGCCTCGCTGGTAATGGGCACGCTCTCGGAACACGGCACCACCACGCCATCGCGACGTACGGTGATCTTCTGGGGTGCGCTGACCGGTACGGTGGCGGCGATCATGCTGGCAATCGGCGACCCGCGCGACCCCGGCGAGGCACTGACCGGCCTGCAGAACCTGACCATCGTCGTGGCCCTGCCGTTCGTGGTGGTGATGGTGCTGCTGTGCCTGGCGCTGTACCGCGACCTGCGCAAGGACCCGATGATGCTGCGCCACCTGCGCGGCAACGAACTGATCGAGAAGGCCGTGTTGTATGGCGCGGTGAAACATGGCGAAGAGTTCTACATCGTGGTGCAGGAGAAGAAGACTTCGACCAAGCCGGCGTCGGCAGAGGCCGAAGTGACCGGCAACTGACCTGGCAAGTTTGTGGAATCGGGGGCTGCTGCGCAGCCCCCGATCAAGATGCCTTCACTGCCGTGATCAGCCCTTCAACGCCGCCTCTATCCTGGCCACATCGATCTTGCCCATCTGCATCATGGCATCAAACGCCCGCTTGGCCGCCGCCCGGTCGGGGTGGCCGATGGCTTCGATGAGGATGCGCGGGGTGATCTGCCACGAAATCCCCCATTTATCCTTGCACCAGCCGCAGACACTGGCCTCCCCGCCGTTGCCGACAATGGCATCCCACAAGCGGTCGGTCTCGGCCTGGTCCTCGGTGCTGACCTGGAATGAAAACGCCTCGCAATGCGTGAAGGCCTTGCCTCCGTTGAGCCCCACGCAGGGAATACCCATGACGCTGAACTCCACGGTAATCACGTCACCCTGTTTCCCGGATGGATAATCAGCAGGTGCCTGATGCACCGCTATCACTGTCGTGTCAGGGAAGACGCTGGCGTAAAAATTCGCGGCCTCCTCGGCGTCGTTGTCGTACCAGAGGCAGATTGTGTTCTTGGCTGTCATGGTCTTGTTCCAAGAATGGGTGTGAGCCTTTGAGTCTAGTCTCACAGTCGCCGGTTGAAGTCCTGCAACATCCTGCAGACATTTCCGACATCAGGTAGTGAACCTGCTGACAAAAAAACGGTCTTTCGCTGACGGTCAACCCACCGACCGGTTCATCGGCCCAGTCACCGGGCCTACTTTTTGTCCTGTTTCAGCGAAGACCCAACATGCCCGATTCCCGCCCAACTGCTTCCGCCCTCACTGCCCTGCGCGGCGGCCTGATCGCCACCCTGGTGGCCCTTGCCGCACCCGCGCACGCCGAAGAGCCTGCCAGCGATGCACGCTGGGTCAGCGACAGCCTGAGCACCTACGTGCGCAGCGGCCCCACCGATGGCCACCGCATTGTCGGTACGCTCAAGTCCGGGCAGAAGCTGACCCTGATCGGCAGCCAGGGCAACTACAGCCAGGTGCGCGGGCAGAACGGCGATGTGGTGTGGATCCTCAGCAACGACCTGCAGTCGGTGCCAGGCCAGGGCGAGCGCCTGCCGCAGCTCGATGCCCAGGTCGCGGACCTGACCGGGCAGTTGAAGAACATCGACGACAGCTGGAAGAACCGCGTACAGGGCATGCAGGAAACCCTCGATTCACGCAAGAAGCTGATCGACGAACTTGAAGCACGCAACAAGGCGCTGAATGAACAGCTCGACCAGAGCCAGTCGCAGCTGCGCGATACCCAGGCCCGCCTGGGGGACGAGAACAAGCAGGTGATGATGCGCTACATGGTGTATGGCGGCAGCATTGCCGGCGCGGGCTTGCTGGCGGGGCTGATCCTGCCGGCTCTGACCCGTGGGCGCAGGAAGAACGATCGCTGGTTCTGAAGACGGCGCCAGCCTGCGCTGGCCTCTTCGCGGGTAAACCCGCTCCCACAGCCTTGAGCCTGTTGGAGACACTGTAGGAGCGGGTTTACCCGCGAAGAGGCCAGCAAGGGCTTACTTGCTACGTGCCTTGTTGTAGATAGTCTTGGCTTGGTCCGCCGAGGCCTGACACTGAGTCATATCGCCCTTGCTCTGAGCATCCTTGGCATTTTGCAAGTGGACTTTGAAGTCATGGGCCATGCCGCCATGCATTGCCTGGCCACTGGCCTTTTCGAAATCCTCAAGCTCCTTGATCTTGGCCGCACAGTTGCTCGCCGGGTCTGCGTGTGCGGCAAAACTGAGGACCGAGGCAATCACCAGCAAAGGTATGCATTTAGTGGATTTCATGGAGCGTTCTCCTGGAAAACCTGAAGGGTCGTCGAGATGACACTGGCTCGACGCAGCAAACAGCATAGTCGGCCATACGCCCCGGCGCCTCGGCTCAGCCCGGGGGCTATGCCCCCTCGGCAAACAGGAAATCGATGAACACCCGCACCCGCAGCGGCATGTGCCGGGCCTGGGGGTAGATCAGCATGAACGGCCGCGAAGTGCCGCCAAACTCGGCGAGCACTTCCACCAGTTCGCCACTGGCCAGTGCGTCCTGCACGGTAAAGCGGTAAGCCTGCATCAGCCCGCCGCCGTGGCGCACCAGCGTGGCGGTGGCGAGGAAGTCGCCCAGGCAGGTGAACCCACCCTGGGTTTCGATCTCCACCTGCTGGCCATCCTGAAGGAAGCTCCACGGCGGGCGGCGGCCACTGCTGGGCAGTTCGAACTGGATGCACTCATGTTGCAGCAAGTCGTGCGGTGTTCGTGGCGTGCCAGCACGGGCCAGGTAACCCGGCGTGGCCACCACCACCAGTTCGGCATCTTCCAGGCGACGCGCCACCAGCCGCGAATCGGCCGGCTCGCGGCCACGAATGGCCAGGTCGAACGGTTCCTCGGCAAAGTCGACGTTGCGGTTGCTGACATGCACATCCACCTGCACCTTGGGGTAGCGCTGGCGAAACCGAGGCAGCAGCGGCAACAGCCGGTGATGAGCATAGGGCGTGGGTGCACTGATACGCAGCCGACCGCTCGGCTCGACCTGCCCGCCCGTGACCTGGCGCTCGGCCTCCACCAACTGCCCCAATGCCTGCCGGCATTGCTGGTAATAGGCCTGGCCGGCTGCGGACAGGCGCATCTGCCGGGTGGTGCGGACGAACAAGCGCACGCCCAGGCGCTCTTCCAGGCGCGCCACGCTGCGGCTGACCGCCGCCGGGGTAACGCCGGCTTCCGTGGCCGCAGCGGTGAAGCTGCCGCTGTCGGCGGCCAGGCAGAACAGTTCCAGGCTGCCCAGTTGCAGGTCATCGAAATGGCGGGTCATGTCGGCTCGATTGATTACATGATGTATCGATTGAAATGCCCAGCGCCTCATTTTTCAAGTGCTGATTGCAACCTACAGTGGCTTCACACCGAGCCCATGGCTCACTTCACTGGAGATCATGCACATGAACACGCCACGCACCGTCATCATTACCGGGGCCTCGAGCGGCCTGGGTTTCGCCCTGGCCGAGGCCTTCCTCGAACGCGGCGACAACGTGGTCGGCAACGCCCGCAGCCAGGCCCGCCTTGAGCAAGCCGCCGCCCGCCTCGGCAACCCATCGCGCTTCATCGGCGTGGCTGGCGACATCGCCGAGCCGGGCACGGCCCAGCGCCTGTTCGCCAGCGCCGAGCAAGCCTTTGGCGGGGTCGACCTGCTGATCAACAACGCCGGCATCTTCATTGCCAAGCCGTTTGCCGAGTACAGCGAAGCGGATGTCGACGCCCTGGTCGGCACCAACCTCAAGGGGTTCTTCTACCCGGCCCAGGAAGCGGCGCGGATCATGACCAGGCAAGGGCATGGCCAGATCATCGCCATCACCGCCTCCATCGCCTTGCAACCGGACACCCGCGTGCCGGCCCTGCTGCCGGTACTGGTCAAGGGTGGCCTGAACCAGGCGGTGAAAGGCCTGGCACTTGAACTGGCAGCCAGCGGCGTGCAGGTGAATGCGGTGGCACCGGGGATCATCGATACACCGCTGCATGGCGGCAACACACAAGGCATGGGCGCGCTGTCACCCAGTGGCCGCACCGGCTTGCCACAGGATGTCGTGGATGCAGTGTTGTACCTGGCCGACTCACGCTTCGTCAGCGGCGTGATCCTGCCGGTGGATGGCGGTAGCACCGCTGGCACCTGGCATTAACAGAGGAGCGAGCAACCATGCCTTATGTCCATATTCGCGTGACCGATGAAGGCGTCAGTGCTGAGCACAAGCGCCAGTTGATCGAACAGACGACCCGCATGCTGCAGCAGGTGCTGGGCAAGCCGCCGGCCAGTACCTTTGTGGTGATCGAGGAGGTGCCGACCGATAACTGGGGGGTTGGCGGGGAGACAGTGACTGCGGTGCGGGCCCGAGAGCGAGGGTGAAGCCAGCTTGCATCTGAATTGCTGCTTTGGCAGGGACCTGTAGGAGCAGCCTTGTGCTGCGAAGAGGCCGGTACAGGCAACGGAGAAGCATTGTCAGTACCGGCCTCCTCACAGGACAAGGCTGCTCCTACAAAGGGCTTGCCGGCGATTGGGCTGCACAGCAGCCCCTACTGGCGCAACCGCTCCAACGCCTGCAACACATACCCCGTGGCCCGCTCCACCTGCCCTTCCCGGCAGGCAATGCCCAGTTGCCGCCACAACCCCGGCCGCAGCGGCCGGCGGGCAATGCGCCGGTCCAGCTCGGCCGACTCCCCCTCCTGCGGCAGCAATGTCGCCCTATACCCGGCCCCGACCAGGCTCTTGATCGCATCGTTGTAGTTCAGCTCGATTCGCGGCTCAGGGTACAACCCCGCTGCCGCGAACCACTCGCCGGTCACCCGCGAAAGCTGGGTGCTGCTGTCGTTGAGGATCAACGCCCGCTGCGCCAGCCAGGCCGGCGTGACCTTGGCCGGTGGCTGCCAGTCGGCCGGCACGTAGGCCAGGATCGGGTCGCGCCGCCAGGGCGTAACCGCAAGCCCTTTACCGGCCACCTGTGGCAAGGCCACCAGGCCGATATCCAGCGTGCCCTCGCGCAAGCGCGCCAACGAGGCCTGGGAGGTCAGCACCTGTACCTGCACATCGATCCCCGGGTGCACCGTACGCAAGTGCTCCAGCGCTTGCGGCAGCAGGTGGGCGATGGCACCGGTGGAAGCGCCCAGGCGCACCCGGCCGGTCAGGCCCTCGACCTGTCGGCGCACTTCATCCAGCGCAAGGTCGGCGTCGGCCAGCAGGCGGCGGGCACGGGCCAGCAGGGTTTCGCCGATGACCGTGGGCCGCACCTGGCCGCGGGTGCGGGTAAGCAACGGGGCGCCGATGCGCGCCTCCAGCTCGGCCACGTGCAGGCTGATGGTGGGCGGTGCCAGGTTGAGCTGGCGGGCGGCTTCGGCAAAGGAGCCCAGGTCGGAGATGACCACCAGGGTGCGGAGGCGATCGAGGCTGATTTCGCGCATGGGCCAAACTCATTCAGAAAAGATGAACATATCGATCATCATATTCAAATTTTCTTTACCAGAGCCACAAGCGAGCATAGGCCATCCCTCCCCGACCGGACTTTGACCATGCACACCCCTGTTGTCTTCATCGACGGTGACCAAGGCACCACCGGCCTGCAGATCCATGCCCGTCTGCAAGGCCGCAGCGATCTGCGCCTGCTGACCCTGCCCGAAGCCGAGCGCAAAGACCCGCAACGGCGCCGCGAGGCAATCAACAGCGCCGACATCGCCCTGCTGTGCCTGCCCGACGATGCCGCCCGCGAGGCCGTGGCGGCGATCCACAACCCGCAGGTACGGGTGATCGACGCAAGCTCCGCGCACCGCACCAGCCCAGGCTGGGTCTATGGCCTGCCGGAGCTCGACGAGCAGCAAGCCGAGCGCATCGCGCACAGCAAGCGCGTCAGCAATCCCGGCTGCTACCCCACCGGCGCCATCGCCCTGTTGCGCCCACTGGTCAAGGCCGGCCTGCTGCCAGCGGATTACCCGCTGAACATCCACGCCATTTCCGGCTATTCCGGTGGCGGCCGCGCCGCAGTCGAACGGCATGAACAGCCCGCCGCCGGCAAAACCCCGGCCCTGCAACTGTACGGCCTGGAACTGGCGCACAAGCACGTGCCGGAAATCCAGCAGCACGCCGGGCTGTCGGCGCGGCCGATGTTCATGCCCGGCTACGGTGCCTACCGCCAGGGCATCGTGCTGAGCATCCCGCTGCAGTTGCGCCTGCTGCCCGGCCAGGTCAGTGCCGAACAGCTGCAGGCCTGCCTGCAGCAGCACTACCAGGGTGCCCGCCACGTCCAGCTGATGCCCCTGCACCAGCACGGCGCAGCGCCGAACCTCGACCCCGAGGCGTTGAACGACAGCAACGACCTGCGCCTGGCGCTTTACGCCAACCCTGAGCATGGCCAGGTGCTGCTGACCGCAGTGTTCGACAACCTCGGCAAAGGTGCCTCCGGTGCGGCGGTGCAAAACCTCGACCTGATGCTCGGTGCATTGCAGGTACAAGGCTGATCGGCAAAACCGGTTAGACTGTACAGCCCGCGCCCGCATGGCGCGAGCCGTCCATCTACCCGCCGGAGCCCGCCCCCCGATGTTCATCCTGAGCCGCCTCGACAGCGTGCCGCCTGAATCTTTCCAGAACCAGATCCGCGAACTGGTGATCCACCACGTCGGCGAACTGAGCAGTGTCGCCATCAGCGCCGACAACCCGCTGTACCCGCTGTACCAGTACGGCGTCGGCATGGAGGTGCACCAGTACCTGCAAGCACTGGACGGCACCCGCGGCCTGGCCGTGACGCTGACCCTGGCGCTGGATGCCGAAGAGCCGGACCAATTGCTGGGGTTTGCCCTGTCGCTGCCGGCCGAGGACGATGAACAGGCGTGCGCCCTGGCGTTCCTGGCCGTGCGCGCCAGCCATCGACGCCAAGGCATCGCCCGCGCCCTGCTGGGCGACCTGCAGGCACGCCATGCCTGCGTCGAGCTGAATGCGTTTGCCAGCCAGGTACCGTGGTTCGAGGCGATGGGCATGCAGGTGGTGGCCGCCAATGGGCCGCAGGTACTGATGAGCAGTACCGGGCGGGCTAGCGGCGCGCTGATCGGGCGACTGGATATTGCGCCGATCTACCAGACGGCGGAAGTGATGCAGATCCATACCTACCTGCTCAACCAGCAGGGTGAGGATGCGATGATCGAAGCGGAACAGATGCGGGATGAGCGGCTGGACGAACTGACCGCTCAGGCCCGGGAGTGTGTACGGCAGCGCAAGACCGTGCATTGACCCAAGGACCTGTGGGAGATTGCCCAGCCCTTTGGGCTGCGCTGTCGCACAGATAACTGAATTCGCAAGCGATCCTCGTACCCTGTGGGAGCGGCTTTAGCCGCGAAGAATCCAACGCGGTGCATGGCACCGGCTGCGCCGGTGTTCGCGGCTAAAGCCGCTCCCACAGGGTCCCCGCTAATTCAATGAGTTATGTGCAGTTCTATGAGAGCGGGTTTACCCGCGAAGAAGCCACACTGGCCTGTCAGCCATGCACCCAGCGCCGATGCAGCCCACGCGCCAGGGCATCCAGCACAAACCCCAGCACCCCGATCAGCAGTACCATCGCCATCAGCTCGGAATACGCCAACCGGTCGCGGGTATCGAGAATGAAGTACCCCAGCCCCGCACTGACCCCGAGCATTTCGCACGGCACCAGCACGATCCACAGGATACCGATGGCCAGGCGCACGCCGGTCAGCACATGGCCGATCACCCCCGGCACGATCACCTTGCACAAAGTTTCCCGGCGCGTGGCACTCAAACTGCGGCT
This sequence comes from Pseudomonas sp. ABFPK, assembly GCF_001586765.1. Lineage (NCBI taxonomy): Bacteria > Pseudomonadati > Pseudomonadota > Gammaproteobacteria > Pseudomonadales > Pseudomonadaceae > Pseudomonas > Pseudomonas sp. ABFPK. The sequence continues at coordinate 150,892 of NZ_LQXW01000023.1, forward strand.
CAACTGCAACCAGCGCGGGTCCAGCTGCCTTACCCCGGCCGCCGTGTTCAACAAGATCGGCCACAATGCGGCAAACGCCAGCAGAAAGTAGACAGGCTGGTCCCCCACGCCCATCAGCATCACCACCACCGGCATCCACGACAGCGGCGAGATCATGCGCAGGAACTGGAACGCCGGTGTGGTCGCCGCCTCCAGGTGCCGGTAGCTGCGCACCAGCAAGCCCAGCGGCACGCCGATCAGCAGCGCCAGCAGCAGCCCGACCAGGATACGTTTGAGGCTGACCCAGATATGCCCGTACACCTCGCCCTGCCCCAGCAACTCGACCAGGCTGGCCAGGGTCGCTGCCGGCGAAAAGCGCGCCGACAGCCCATCGGCCTGGCCGAACAGCGCGACACCGGCCCACCACAACAGCAACAGACCCAGCAACCCTGCCAGCCCCAGGGCGGCATGAACGACATGCGTGCGCATCAGACCGCGAACTCCTCGCTACGCTCGAAGTTATCTGCGATGCCGAACACCGACGGCCCGCCAACGGTAGCAATGGCGTTGCGCACGAAGCGGTCGTCGACCAGGTCGCGGGCGGTCTGTGCAGGGTCAAGGCCGGCCAGGAACGCGCTGTCGCCCTCGATCAGGGTGGTTTTCAGGCGCTTGACCAGTTCTTCGGTGTAGCTGGGGAACGGGTAAGGCTGGAAATCGATGCGCTTTTCGTCCCACTGCTGGTGGCGAATGGCGCCACTGGCAATGTAACCGGCACGGTCCTCGGCGGCCGGGGCCAGCACTTTGCCGAGCACCGCTGGTTCATGCGGGGTGTACTTGTTGGGGCCGGCCTTGGACAACAGTGCGGCGGCCTCGGCGCGGTGGTCACGGGTCCAGTGCTGGGCCTTGACGATGGCGTTGACCACCTTCTGCGACCACTCCGGGCGGTTGTTCAGGTCGTGCTCGTGCATGAACACCACGCAGCAGGCGTGGTTGCGCCACACATCGCCGGTAAAGCGCTGCACGCGGCCAACCTTGAGGTTCTCGGCCAGGGCGTTGAAGGGCTCGGCGACGATATAGCCAGCGATGCGCTTGCTGGCCAGTGCAGGCGGCATGTCGGACGGCGGCAGCACCAGCAGGTTGACTTCGTTGCCGGCCAGTGGCGCATTGGCCGGCTTCGACACCGGGGTCAGGCCGTTGTCGTCGAGCATCTGTTGCAGCACCACGTTGTGGATCGAGTACCAGAACGGGATGGCCACGGTCTTGCCGCCCAGCTGTTTCATGTCGCTGATGTCCGGGGCCACGGTCAGGCCCGAACCACCCACGTGATTCCAGGCCACCACCTTGGCCGGCACCTTGCTGGCGTAGCGGGCCCATACGGTCATCGGCGACAGCAGGTGGATGACGTTGACCTGGCCGGAGATGAACGCCTCGATCACCTGCGCCCAGCTGCGCAGCAGCACCGGGCGCTCGGCCTTGATGCCTTCGGCCTCGAACAGGCCGTTGTTGTGTGCCACCAGCAGCGGCGTGGCGTCGGTGATCGGCAGGTAGCCAATACGCACCGGCGCGTCCGGCTCGGCGGCGGCCCGGGCCTGCAGGCTCGACAGCAACGGCAGTGCTCCGGCGGCCGTGAGCATGGCGCCGAGCTTGAGGAAATCGCGACGCGAAGAAGAGGAACAGCAGTCATCCATGCACATGGACAGCCTCCGAGGGCAACGGGGTTGGGGTAGGTTCGACTGTGCGGCTTGCCTGCCGAAGGGTTTTGAGGATTTCGATGCGCAAGGCGCCCAGTTCCTCGACCCGCTGCGTCCGTGGTTGCGGCAGGTCGATGTGCCACTGGCCGAGGGTGTGCGCTGGGTGGTTGCCCAGTAGCAGGACCCGGTCGGACAGCAGCAGGGCTTCGTCGATATCGTGGGTGATCAGCACCGCCGCCGTGTTGTGGGTGGCGATCAGTTGCAGCAGCAGTTGCTGCATGTCGGCCCGGGTCACTTCATCCAGCGCGCCGAACGGCTCGTCGAGCAACAGCACTTCGGGCTGGCGGGCCAGGCAGCGAGCCAGCGCGGTGCGCTGGGCCATGCCGCCGGACAACTGCGCCGGGTACTGGCCACGGGCATGGGCCAGGCCCACGGCGGCAATCGCATGGTCGATGCGTGCGCGCCGTTCGGCGGCGGCAAGTTTTGGCTGGCGGGCGAAGTCCAGGCCGAAGGCAACGTTCTTCTCCAGGCTCAACCAGGGCAACAGGCTCGGGTCCTGGAAGGCCACCGCCAGGCGTGGGTGCGGGCCCTGCAGCGGCTGGCCGTGCAGGGTCACGCTGCCACCGCGGGGCTGCTGCAGGCCCGCCAGCACCCGCAGCAAGCTGGACTTGCCGACCCCGCTGGGGCCGAGGATGGTCACCACTTCGCCGGGGGCCAGCTGCAGGTCGAACTGCGCCAGCACCGCTTGCCAGCCACCCTCGCGCGGGTAGCCCAGGCTGATGTCACGGGCTTCGAGCAACATATTGCTCATGCCGCGCCCGCCTGACGTTGCAGTTCGGCGCGCAGTTGCACCAGGCTGGGCGTGACGATCGGCACGAAGGCCGACTCGCGCCAGCGGCGGGCAAAGCCTTCACCGTACTCGCTGAGGTAGGCCTTGCCACCACTGGCCTGCAACTCCAGCTGTACGGCGTCGGCAGCGCTTTCGGCCAGGGTGATGCGCAGCTTGAACAAGGCTGCCGGCTGCTGCTGGAAGCGGCCATCGAGCAGGCCCTGGTTGAGCTCGTTCACGGTGTTTTCCAGGCGCTCGCTGAGCACCTGACGTGCTTCGTCGAGGAACGAGGCACGGCCATGCAGGTGAGCCTGCACTTCCGCCAGCGCCCGCCGCGCCAGGCCAATGGCCATGCCGCACTGCAGCGCCAGGAACGCCGGGCGTACCCGGGGCAGGAACTCGCGGGCATTTTCGTGCAGCAACCAGCCACGCTGCAATTGCACCTGGTGGAAGGCCAGTGCTGCGGTGTTGCTTGACTGCAGGCCCATCAGCTGCAGGTCGTCGGAACGCTCCAGGCCCTGTGCGTCGGACGGGATGGCCAGCACGAACGGTGCACCACCGGCTTCATCTTCGATAGCCGCAGCCACCACGAAGCCGCTCTTGCGCAAGTTGGTCACCCAGTGCAGGCGCCCTTCCAGCTGCCAGCCATCGGTTTGCGGGCGGCCACGCACCTGCAGCGCTTCGATGCCGGACAGGAACTTCATGGCGTTGGACAGCCCGGTGGCGCCGGCCAGTTCGCCAGTCAGCAGGCGCGGCAGCAGGCGCTCGCGCAGGGGCTGGTTGGGGCTGTGCAACAGGTATTCGATGAAGGCGCGCTGGCCCCAGCAAACGAACGCCGCTGCCAGCGAGCGGCTGGCGATCGCGGCGATGGCCTCGACCGCGTCGCTCACCTGCCCGCCCGTGCCGCCCAGGGCCGGGTCGACACCGACGCGCAGCAGCTGCGATTCGGCGATTTGCGCCAGCACCAGCTGCGGCTCGCATTGGCCCCGGTCAATGGCCTCGGCATTGGCATCCAGCCATTGTCGAAATGCACAATCTTGCATGGTCTTGCTCCTTTGAAAACGCCGGGGCCGCCTGGCGGCCCATTCGCGGCACAAGGCCGCTCCTACAACGATCGCGGTACGACCGGTGTCACACGCAGATCATGCAGAAGGTTGCCAGCGGTACTTGCCGAGCTCGTCATTGAGCGGCGTCTGGGCGAACACATTAGCAAAGTTGCACAGGGTTGCGAGGCTCACGCCCAGAATCACCTCCAGGGCGTTGCCTTCGCTGAAACCGGCTGCGCGGAAGGCCTGGTAAGTGGCCTCGCTGACATTGCCGCGGGTGGCGATTACTTCGCGGGCGAACGCGGCCAGGGCTTCATACCGGGCATCGGGCAGCTCGCCACGGGCACGCAGGGCATCGACCACCTCCTGCGGCAGCTTGGCCTTGTTCAGGGCCACGGCCGTGTGGCCGGCCACGCAGAAGTCGCAGCCATGCTGGGTGGCGGCAATCAGCTGCACCACTTCACGCTCGGCCAGGCTCAGTTCGGCTTTGCCGTTGAGTGCCGAAACGGTCACGTAGGTTTCCAGCGCAGCCGGGGCATTGGCCAGTACGCCCAGCAGGTTGGGGATGAAGCCGGAATTCTTCTGGGCGTTCTCGAGGAACGGACGGGCCGCTTCCGGGGCGCTCTGCAGCGTGTGTAAAGTAATGCGCGAGGACATGGAGTGGTCTCCTTTGATGAGTGTCACTACAGTCTGTTGGTTATAAGAACTACCCTCCATATTCATCAGTCGCCTTTCCTTGCTCTTGAGTCTTTGCATTAGATGATTTCGTCCAGCCACCTTGTCGATTGGTTATTAGAGGGCCTGGAGCTCGATGCCAGCCTGTTCCATGTGGGCCGCTACTGCGGCGGCTGGCACGCCAGCACCGAAGGCATGGGCCGGGCCAGCTTCCACCTGGTGGTGCAAGGGCATTGCTGGCTGCACATCGATGGCCAGCCCGAGGCACTGCGCCTGGAGGCGGGCGATGCGGTGTTCCTGCTGCGCGACCTCGGCTATCGCCTGGCCAGCGACCAGGACCCGGCCAGTGCCTGCGCCCAGCCACGCCAGCACATGCAGCACATGGACGCCGATGCGGTCGATGGCGTGGGCCTGGTATGTGGTTTCTTCCACTTCAGGCCGGGGTTGTCGGCGCTGATCGTCGACGGCCTGGCCGACTGGATATTGCTGCGCGCCGATGAACCGGCCGGGCATGCGGCGCGGGCGTTGTTCGAGCTGATCCTGGAGGAGTGCCGGCGCGCCGCCGGGCCGTCGCAGACGTTGCTGGAGCGGCTGACGCACTTGCTGTTCCTGTATGTGCTACGCCAGCAGGTGCATGCCGGGCAGACGCTGGGCGGGCTGGTCGCCCTCGCCCGGCAACCGGCGTTTGCCGGTTTGCTGGAGCAGTTGATCGAGCAACCGGGGCAAGCGTGGACGCTGGAAAGCATGGCCGCCTGTACCGGGTTGTCGCGGTCGGCGTTTTTCAAGCGTTTCAATGAACTGGCCGGACAGTCGCCGGGGCAAGTACTGCTGGCGCTGCGCATGCGCCTTGCAAGCCAGTTGCTGCGGGCGGGGCATACCGTGGAGCAGGTGGGGGCACAGGTGGGGTATCAGTCAGTGGCGGCGTTTACCCGGGCGTTTGCCAAGGCGGTGGGGGTGCAGCCGGGGGCGTATCGGCGGCAGCATGAGGGGCGTTAGCCTGCACTGGCCTCTTCGCGGGTGAACCCGCTCCCACAGGGATATCAGAATCTCTGGAACTTGTGAGGTACCTGTGGGAGCGGGTTTACCCGCGAAGAGGCCGGTGCAGGCAGCAGATTCAGACCTGACTGACCGGAATATCCCCTGCCCCTTTGCCCTCCCGCCGCTCACCCATCCAGGCATTGACCTTCTGCCCGAACTCGGCCGGCGCCTTGCGCCCGAACCGCCGCGCCAGATCAAGGATGGTCTGCTGCGCCAGGGCCTCTTCCATGCGCTTCTGCGCACCCAGCATCACCGCGTGGATCGCGCAGGTGCCCTCGGTCGCCCAACCCGGCGGCGAACCCTCGAACAGGCTGCAACGCTCGCGAACTTCGCGGCAGTCGAAGATCTTCTTCGGCCCGTCGATGGCATTGACGATATCCAGCACGGTGATTTCATCCGACGGCCGCGCCAGCCGGAAGCCGCCACGCACGCCCTCGGTGGCGGCCACCAGACCGGCACGGGCCAGCTTGGTGAATACCTTGGCCAGGTACTCCTGGGGTACACCCTGCAACTCCGCCAGGTCGCGCACGCTGGACTCGCGCGAGTCGCCCCGCTCGTCCACCAGGAACAGCAGGCAATGGATACCGTATTCGACGCCAGCACTGTAGAGCGACATATCTATCTCCGACCAATCTTGTCGCAAATAATACGCCTATAGCATCCGCACCGCAAAGCGCAAAGCTGCCGTCTGTCGGCCTTGTTTATGCCTTAAGCCCAGTAAATACAGCTATTCGAGCCGTGAAATGGTCATGCGGAGTGTCGGCATGTGGGAAAAAAGACTTGCACGCACTAACTACGATCAATACAGTCGTAGTTATTCGAGAGGCACACAACCCGCCCTCGAAGCCCCTTTCGAACCTTGCGGAGCATCTTCATGAAATCGAACATCCTCATCATCGGTGCCGGCTTTGCCGGTGTATGGAGCGCCCTGAGCGCTGCGCGCCTGCTCGATCAGGCCCAGCGCGCCGACATCAACGTCAGCGTCCTCGCTCCACAGCCTGAACTGCGCATCCGCCCGCGCTTCTACGAGGCCGACGTGCACGGCATGAAGGCCCCGCTGGGCGAGCTGTTCGAAGCAGTGGGCATTCATTTCATCCCGGGCAACGCCGACAGCATCGATACCGAAGGGCGCAGCGTCAGCTACACCGACGCCCACGGGCACCGGCAACAGATCGCCTACGACCGCCTGATCCTCGCCGCCGGCAGCCAGGTCGCACGCCCGGCAGTGCCTGGCCTGGCCGAACATGCATTCGATGTCGACCAGATGGAATCGGCCATGCGCCTGGAACAGCACCTGGTCGGTCTGGCCACCCTGCCAGCTTCGCCTGCACGCAACACTGTGGTGGTCTGTGGCGGTGGCTTCACGGGTATTGAAACCGCCACGGAAATGCCTGCCCGCCTGCGTGCCATCCTCGGTGCCAGTGCAGCGGTGCGGGTGGTGGTGGTCGACCGCGGTGCGCAAGTTGGTGCGGCGCTGGGCGCCGGTATCACCCCGTCGATCATCGCCGCCTGCGAACAGGCCGGGGTCGAGTGGAAGGCCGGAGCCTCGGTGGTGGCTGTCGATGCCGGTGGCGTTACCCTGGACAACGGCGACCATATCGCCAGCAACACCGTGATCTGGACCGTTGGCGTGAAGGCCAGCCCGTTGACCGCACAGGTTGCCGGCGAGCGTGACAACTTCGGCCGGCTGAAAGTGGACGGCCACCTGAAGGTGCTCGGCCAGGACCATGTTTACGCCACGGGCGACACCGCCTGGGCCGCTGTGGACGAGCTGGGCAACCACGCCCTGATGACCTGCCAGCACGCCATCCCCATGGGCCGCCACTCCGGCAACAACGCCGCGGCCGACCTGCTCGGCCTGCAGCCGGTGGTGTACCGCCAGCCCAAGTACGTCACCTGCCTGGACCTGGGCGAATGGGGCGCGACGTTCAGCGAGGGTTGGGAGCGCGAACTGAAGCTGCACGGCCAGGAAGGCAAAGACCTCAAGCGCCAGATCAACTCGGTGTGGATCTACCCGCCAGCGGCTGATCGCGCCCTGGCACTGGCCGCTGCCGACCCGCTGATCGCGATCGTCTGACCGCAGCGAGGTGCGAGCTGAAATAACTGGGGCCGCGTTGCGGCCCATTCGCAACGCAAGGCTGCTCCTACATGCAATGCGATTGCTTTGTAGGAGCAGCCTTGCGCTGCGAATGGGCTGCAACGCAGCCCCTGTTACAGCAACGCCAATCTATCAGTCATTCACACTCACAACCCGCCCCGCCTTCTCGGCAGCCTTGCCCCGGGTCGCCAGGCAGTAATACAGCGGCACCGTCACCAGCAAGCCGAACAGCCACGACAGATCAGCCCCTTCGACGATATTGGAATACGGCCCCACATACAGCGACGTGTTGGCAAACGGCAACTGCACCAGGATGCCGCAGGCATAGGCAATGATCGCGTGGTGGTTGAAGCGGCCATAGATGCCGCCGTCAGCACTGAAGATCGAGGCGATGTCGTACTGGCCCTTCTTGATCAGGTAGAAGTCGATCAGGTTGATCGACGCCCACGGCACCAGCACCAGCAGCAGTGCCAGGATCAGGCCGATGAACTGGCCGATGAAGTCCGCCGAGGCATTCAGCGCTACCAGGCCGCAGCCCACCAGAATCACCGAAGCCAGCACCACCCGCACCTTGATGCTCGGCGTCCACTCGGCGACGAAGGTCTGGATCGCGGTGACGATCGACAGCACCGCGCCATACAGGTTGAGGGCGTTGTGGCTGATGATGTTGAGCAGGAACAGCACCATCAGGATCGGGCCCAGCCAGCCGGTGGCCTGCTTGACCGCATCCATTGCATCGGTGCCTTCCGGCACGCAAAGCACCGCCACCGCACCAAAGCTGAAGCACAGGATAGTGCCCAGGGTAGCGCCGAAGTAGGTGGCCCAGAACGGCTTGGCAATGCCCACTTCACGCGGCAGGTAGCGCGAATAGTCGGAGGTATACGGCGAGAAGCTGATCTGCCAGATGGTGCCCAGCGACACGGTGGCGATGAAGCCCGACAGGTTGAACGCGCCACGGCTGAAGAAGTCGGCCGGCAGTTCCTGGGCGAACATCATGATGAAGCCGGCCAGTAGCGCCGAACCCATCACCCAGGTACCGATGCGGTTGAGGATGTGGATGAAACGGTAGCCGATCACGCCAATGGCGGTGGCACTCAGCGCACCGATCACGATCGCGCCGGGCATCGGCACGCTCGGGGTGATGCCGTGGATGGTCTTGCCCGCCAGGACGATGTTGGAAATGAAGAAGCCGACATAGATCAGCGCGGTGAAGAACACGATCAGCAAGGCGCCGTAGCGGCCGAACTGGCCACGGCTCTGCACCATTTGCGGAATGCCCAGCTGCGGTCCCTGCGCAGAGGCAAGGGCAATGACCACGCCCCCGACCAGATGGCCCAGCACGATGGCGACCAGCCCCCATAACAGGTTCAGGTGGAATACCTGGACCACCATGGCGCCGGTGACGATGGGCAGTGGCGCGATGTTGGTACTGAACCAGAGGGTGAACAGGTCGCGCGCCTTCCCGTGGCGCTCGGCAGGTGGAACGTAATCGACCGTGTGATTCTCGACAAACTGGTGTTGCGACGACGGTTGGGACATAGGATTTCAGCTCGAAAGGTCGTTTTTATCTTTGTAAGGAAACCGCATCTAGGCGGCCTCTCAGCTGCGGACCATATTATGGTATTCCAAACTTTTGACAACACTGATCCGTAGGAAAAAACGCCCACTGATCCGCTCGCGCAACCCCTGCGGCAAACAGCCTCACCGCTCAAGCCCACGGTATACGCGGGCTTGAGCCGTTCATCGCGCAACACCCCTGCTTGAAAATTCCGCTTGCAAAATAGGTATTACGGTATACCATCAGACACATCAACGATAAAAACCGCGGACCACCGCAGCCCTATAGAGGTACACCAGATGATCGACGCAACCGTCTACAAGCATGTCCTGGGCTCCTTCCCGTCCGGCGTTACCGTCATCACCACCCTGGACGACGATGGCTCGGTCGTCGGCCTGACCGCCAGCGCCTTCTCCTCCCTGTCGATGGACCCGCCGCTGGTGCTGTTCTGCCCCAACTACACCTCCGACTCCTACCCCGTGCTGATCAGGCAGAAGCGCTTCGCCATTCATCTGTTGTCCGGTGAACAGCAGGCCGAGGCCTATGCGTTCGCCAAGAAGGGCAAGGACAAGGCCAGCGGCATCGAGTGGTCCCTGAGCGAACTGGGCAACCCGATCCTGGCCGGTGCCACCGCAGTCATCGAATGCGAACTGTGGCGCGAATACGAAGGTGGCGACCACGCCATCATGGTCGGCAAGGTGCACAACCTGATCGTCCCTGAAGAGGCGCCACGGCCGATGGTGTACTGCCGCGGCAAGATGGCCAGCCTGCCGGCCTTTGCCTGAAGCCTATTCTGAATCGAGACCGCTGGCGCCAACCCTGCCAGGCGCCAGCCCCTTTCAAGCGTTGAGGAAAGCCCCATGAAATTTTCGTTGTTCGTGCACATGGAACGTTGGGATGAACAGGTCAGCCACCGCCAGCTGTTCGAAGACCTGACCGAACTGACCCTGATGGCCGAGCACGGCGGTTTCAGCACCGTGTGGATCGGCGAACACCACGCCATGGAATACACCATTTCGCCAAGCCCGATGCCGCTGCTGGCCTACCTGGCTGCGCGCACCGACAAGATCCGCCTGGGCGCCGGCACCATCATCGCGCCGTTCTGGAACCCGATCCGCGTGGCGGGCGAATGCGCCCTGCTCGACGTGATCAGCAAGGGCCGCATGGAAGTGGGCCTGGCCCGTGGCGCCTACCAGTTCGAATTCGACCGCATGGCAGGTGGCATGCCGGCCACCGACGGCGGCAAGGCCCTGCGCGAAATGGTGCCGGTGGTGCGCAAGCTGTGGGAAGGCGACTACGCCCATGACGGCGAAGTGTACAAATTCCCCACGTCCACCAGCGTGCCGAAGCCCTACAACGCCGTACCGCCGATGTGGATCGCCGCCCGCGACCCCGACTCGCACAACTTCGCCGTGGCCAATGGTTGCAACGTCATGGTCACCCCGCTGATGAAGGGTGACGAGGAAGTGCTGGACCTGAAGAACAAGTTCCAGGCCGCCCTGGACAACAACCCGGGCGTGCCACGCCCGCAACTGATGGTGCTGCGCCACACCCACGTGCACAGCCCGGCCGAGCCGGAAGGCTGGAAAGTTGGCGCCCAGGCCATCTCGCGCTTCTACCGCACCTTCGATGCCTGGTTCGGCAACAAGACCACCCCGGTCAACGGCTTCCTAGAGCCGAGCCCGGAATCGAAGTTCGCCGAAGTGCCGGCGTTCGAGCTGGAGAACATCCGCAAGAACACCATGATCGGCACGCCGGAAGAGATCATCGCGCGTATCAAGTACTACCAGGAACTCGGCGTCGACGAGTTCAGCTTCTGGTGCGACAACAGCCTGCCCCACGCCGAGAAGAAGAAATCGCTGGAGCTGTTCATCAAGGAAGTGGTGCCGGCGTTCGCCTGATTTCCCATTACCTGAAACATTGCGGGACGCGCCCGCTCCCGTGGGCCCTGCGGCCCGCGTGAGCGGGCTTTTTTTGGGGGATTGATCCGTTGCCTGTACCGGCCTCTTCGCGGGTAAACCCGCTCCCACAGGTATGGCGCAGACATGAACCCTGTGGGGTACCTGTGGGAGCGGGTTCACCCGCGAAGAGGCCGGTACAGAACGCCACAAAAACCCCGATACACAGCGCCTTTCGTCCCCTCGCAAGAGAAATTTCCAGCCACCTCTTGCACAACAAATATTATGGTATACCATCAGACAACAAGAGCTGATAACCCTCACCAGGAGCCACCCATGAGTTTCGAAATCCGCAAGATCGTCACCTACTCCGAAGAGACCCGCATCGAAGGCGGCAAGGCCACCGACAAACCGGTGACCATGGTCGGCCTGGCCGTCGTGATCAAGAACCCATGGGCCGGTCGCGGTTTCGTTGAAGATCTGAAGCCGGAAATCCGTGCCAACTGCTCGGACCTGGGTGCCCTGATGGTCGAGCGCCTGACTGCAGCCATCGGCGGCGCCGACAAGATCGAAGCCTACGGCAAGGCCGCAGTCGTCGGTGCCGACGGCGAAATCGAACACGCCTCGGCGGTGATCCACACCCTGCGCTTCGGCAACCACTACCGTGAAGCGGTACAGGCCAAGAGCTACCTGAGCTTCACCAACAAGCGCGGCGGCCCGGGCACCTCGATCCAGATCCCGATGATGCAGAAGGACGACGAAGGCCTGCGTTCGCACTACATCACCCTGGAAATGCAGATCGAAGATGCCCCGCGTGCCGATGAGATCGTCGTGGTCCTGGGCGCCTCCGACGGTGGCCGCCTGCACCCGCGCATCGGCAACCGCTACATCGACCTGGAAGAACTGGCTGCCGAAAAAGCCAACGCTCAATAACAACAACCAAGACGGGCCGGGGCGTGGCGTGCTTACCCGCCGCGCCCGACCTTCAAGGAGCGCCCTCCATGATTCAGCCTGTCGCTGAACGCACACCCGCCGGCACCAGCTACCTGTCCGTCGGCCAGGGCCAACCCGTGGTACTGATCCACGGCGTGGGCCTGAACAAGGAAATGTGGGGCGGTCAGTTCGTTGGCCTGGCCAACGACTACCGCGTCATCGCCTACGACATGCTCGGCCACGGCCAGAGCGCGCTGCCAGCCGCCGACATCGGCCTGGAAGGTTATGCCGCGCAACTCGCCGAACTGCTCGACCACCTGCAGATCGCGCAAGCCACCGTGATCGGCTTTTCCATGGGCGGCCTGGTCGCCCGGGCGTTTGCCCTCGAATACCCACAGCGCCTGGCTGCACTGGTAGTGCTCAACAGCGTGTTCAACCGCACCCCCGAGCAGAGCGCCGGCGTTATCGCCCGCGCCGCCCAGGCTGCGCAGCTTGGCCCCGACGCCAACGTCGACGCCGCGCTCGACCGCTGGTTCAGCCGTGAATACAAGGCTGCCAACCCGGCGCAGGTCGCCGCCATTCGCCAGGTGCTGGCGAGCAACGACCCGCAGGGCTACCACACCACTTATTCGCTGTTCGCCACCCAGGACATGTACCGCGCCGCCGACCTGGCCAGCATCCAGGTGCCGACGCTGATCGCCACCGGCGAACTCGACTCGGGCTCCACCCCGGCCATGACCCGCCAGCTTGCTGCCAGCATTCCTGGCGCACACAGCGTGGTCCTCGCCGAGCAACGGCATATGATGCCGGTGGAAGCACCGCGTGAAGTCAACAAGATGCTGCTGGACTTCCTCGCGCAAGCCCGCACCCTCACCGAATCCGCCAAGGGGATTGTTGCATGACCCTCGTTCGTTTCCAGATGTGCATCGACGGCCAATGGCGCGATGCCCAGAGCGGCAAGACCTTCGACAGCCTCAACCCGGCCACCGCCCAGGCCTGGGCGCAACTGCCCGACGCCGACGAGGCCGATGTGGAGCTGGCCGTGCAGGCCGCCCAGCGCGCCTTCGACAGCAAGGAGTGGCGCAGCATCACCGCCACCGCGCGCGGCAAGCTGCTGCGTCGCCTGGGTGACCTGATTGCCGAAAACAAGGAACACCTGGCCCAGCTGGAAAGCCGTGACAACGGCAAGCTGATCCGCGAAACCCGCGGCCAGGTCGGCTACCTGCCAGAGTTCTTCCACTACACCGCAGGCCTTGCCGACAAGCTTGAAGGCGGCACCCTGCCGCTGGACAAGCCCGACCTGTTCGCCTACACCGTGCACGAGCCGATCGGCGTGGTGGCCGGGATCATCCCGTGGAACAGCCCGCTGTACCTCACCGCCATCAAGCTGGCCCCGGCCCTGGCCGCCGGCAACACCATCGTGCTCAAGCCGTCCGAGCACGCCTCGGCGACCATCCTCGAGCTGGCCCGCCTGGCCCTCGAGGCCGGCTTCCCGGCTGGTGTGGTCAACGTGGTCACCGGCTACGGTCCCAGCACCGGCGCGGCGCTGACCCGCCACCCGCTGGTGCGCAAGATCGCCTTCACCGGCGGCGCCGCCACCGCCCGCCACGTGGTGCGCAGCAGCGCCGAGAACTTCGCCAAGCTGTCGCTGGAGCTGGGCGGCAAGTCGCCGAACATCATCTTCGCCGATGCCGACCTGGACAGCGCCATCAACGGCGCCGTGGCAGGCATTTATGCCGCGTCCGGGCAAAGCTGCGTGGCCGGCTCGCGCCTGCTGGTGCAGGACGAGATCTTCGACGAGTTCGTCGAACGCCTGATCGCCCGCGCCAAGCGCATCCGCATCGGCAACCCGCAGGACGATGCCAGCGAAATGGGCCCCATGGCCACCGCGCAACAGCTGGCCGTGGTCGAAGGCCTGGTGGCCGCCGCCAAGGCCGAAGGCGCCAAGCTGCACATGGGCGGCAAGCGTGCCGAGGTCGAGGGTGACGGCTGGTTCTACGAGCCGACCCTGTTCGAGTGCGACAGCAACTCGATGACCATCATGCAGGAAGAGGTGTTCGGCCCGGTTGCCGCGGTAATCCGCTTCAAGACCGAGGAAGAGGCCCTGGCCATCGCCAACGACTCGCAGTTCGGCCTGGCCGCCGGCATCTGGACCCGCGACCTGGGCCGTGCCCACCGCCTGGCCCGCGACGTGCGTTCGGGGATCATCTGGGTCAACACCTACCGTGCCGTGTCGGCCATGGCGCCGATCGGCGGGTTCAAGAACAGCGGCTACGGCCGTGAGAGCGGCATCGATTCGGTGCTGGCCTATACCGAGCTGAAGACGGTGTGGATCAACCTGTCCACGACGCCGATGCCCGACCCGTTTGTGATGCGCTAAGAGGTAGCACGAGATGATCGAACCAGGCATCTACAAAGACGTGATGGGCTCGTTCCCGTCCGGCGTCACGGTGGTCACCACCCTGGACGCCGACGGTGGCATCGTCGGCATCACCGCCAGCGCGTTCAGCGCGCTGTCGATCGACCCGGCGCTGGTGCTGTTCTGCCCCAACTACGCCTCCGACACCTACCCCATCCTGCGTGACAGCAAGCAGTTCGCGATTCACCTGCTGTCCGCCGACCAGACCGCCGAGGCCTATGCCTTCGCCGGCAAGGGCAAGGACAAGGCCAAAGGCATCGACTGGCACCTGAGCGAGCTGGGCAACCCGCTGCTGGCCAAGGCCACGGCGATCATCGAATGCGAGCTGTGGCGCGAGTACGACGGCGGTGACCACGCGATCATCGTCGGCGCGGTGAAGAACCTGGTGCTGCCGGCCGAGCCGGTGACCCCGATGGTCTACCACAAGGGCAAGCTGGGCGCCCTGCCCCCCTTGGGTTGATAGACCGCGTTGGCTTCTTCGCGGGCTCGCCCGCTCCCACAGGTACTGCGTAGGTTTCAGCACCTGTGCAATCGCTGCGGGAGCGGGCAAGCCCGCGAAGAAGCCAACACCGATGACCCTGTTTTTAGGGGCCGCGTCATCGTCTCACCCTCGGTTGCGTCCCCTGTTTTATTTTGGAGTACTGCACATGAGCAATGAAAAGTACGAAAAAGGCCTGCAGATCCGCACCCAGGTACTGGGCGAGGACTACGTCAACCGCTCGATCCAGAACGCCGACGACTTCACCAAGCCGTTGCAGGAGCTGGTCACCGAATACTGCTGGGGCCACGTCTGGGGCCGCGAAGGCTTGTCGCTCAAAGAGCGCAGCATGATAAACTTGGCCATGATTTCCGCGCTCAACCGGCCCCACGAGCTCAAGCTGCACATTCGCGGCGCCTTGCGTAATGGCCTGAGCCGTGAACAGATTCGCGAGATCCTGCTCCAGGTCGGCATTTATTGCGGCGTGCCCGCGGCGGTGGACAGTTTCCGCCTGGCCCGCGAAGCGTTCGCTGAAGCCGATGCGGAGTCAACCCGTTAACACCGGGCTGTTCGAACCCACGCAAGGAGCACCCAAGGTTCGTGGTGCTGTTGCGGTTGCGGCCGGGCAGCCTCTTTAAGAGCGCACTTGATGAAACGCCAGCCACTCGACGACAGCTTCAAGGTCAATCGCAACCCCGTTACCCTGCGCGAAATCGTGCTCGACAAGCTGCGCGCCGCGATCATGAACTTCCACCTGCTGCCAGGCGATCGCCTGGTCGAGCGCGACCTCTGCGACCGCCTCGGCGTCAGCCGCACCTCGGTGCGTGAAGCCCTGCGCCACCTGGAATCCGAAGGCCTGGTGGAATTCGCCGACGCCAAGGGCCCGCGCGTGGCCATCATCACCCTGGAAGACGCCCGCGATATCTACGAGCTGCGCTGCGTGCTCGAAGGCCTGATCGTGCAGCTGTTCACCCTGAACGCAAAGGCCAAGGACATCCGCGCCCTGGAACGCGCGCTGGAGGTCAACCGCGAAGCCCTCGAGGAAGGCGAACTGCAACAGGTGCTGGACTCGGTACAAGGGTTCTACGATGTGCTGCTGGAAGGCTCCGGCAACCAGGTGGCCGCCCAGCAGCTGCGCCAGTTGCAGGCGCGCATCAGCTACCTGCGCGCCACCTCGGTGTCGCAGGAGAACCGCCGCGGCGCCAGCAACCGCGAAATGGAAAAGATCGTCGAGGCGATCAAGAGCGGCGACCCGCTGGTTGCCCACCAGGCCTCGGTCGACCACGTCCGCGCCGCCGCCAAGGTGGCCCTGGACTACCTGCGCCAGAAGCAGGATGACAACGTCAAGGTGCGCGAGATGGTCGAGCCCCTGGCCTTGAAGGATCCCCGCATATAAGCAACCCACAGGCCACCGATCATGCCCAACGCCCCGCGCTACTGCCCGCACTGCACCACGGAACTGGCCCGGGGCGTTCCCACAGGCGACACCCACGAACGCCTGCACTGCACCGGCTGCGGCTACATCCACTACATCAACCCGAAGATCATCGCCGGCTGCATCATCGAGCGTGATGGCAAGTACCTGCTGTGCCAGCGCGCCATCCCGCCGCGCCCCGGCACCTGGACCTTGCCGGCCGGGTTCATGGAGGCCGGCGAAACCACCGAGCAGGCAGCCCTGCGCGAGGTCTGGGAAGAAAGCGGCGTACGTGCCGAAATCGTCTCGCCGTACTCGATCTTCAGCGTCCCGAAGATAAGCGAGGTCTACATCATCTTCCGCGCCATCGCCACCGAGGAAACCGGGCAGTACGGGGCGGAAACGCTGGCCTACAGGTTCTTCGAGCCGGACGAGATCCCGTGGGATGAAATCTACTATCCGGCAATCCGGCAGATTCTCGAGCGCTATATCCTCGAGCGGCAAGCCGGGGTTTATGGCATCTACATGGGCAATGACGACACTGGCAAGGTGCACTTCATTCGCTAGCTTGTACCGGCCTCTTCGCGGGTAAACCCGCTCCCACAGGTTCGGTGCACACCTTGAGCAATGTGCTATCCCTGTGGGAGCGGGTTTACCCGCGAAGAGGCCGGTACAGCCACCAAAAATTCTCGCCAAACGTCTCCCACAGGTACGGTGCATACCTTGAGCAAGGTGCTATCCCTGTGGGAGCGGGTTTACCCGCGAAGAGGCCGGTACAGCCCCAAAAATTCTCGCCAAACGTCTATTCTGGATGCACCCTTAAGGCCTTACGCAAAAAGGACCAGCAGAGCACATGGCAAAATGGCTAGACGGCGGCGGTCTGATGGCCGAGCGCATCCGCAACCACGATTGGGCCGCCACCCCGCTGGGCCCGCTGGAGCACTGGCCCGACCCGCTGAAAACCAGCCTGGCCCTGTGCCTGGCCTCGCGCTTCCCGCAAGCCGTGCTCTGGGGCCCTGACCTGCTCACCCTGCACAACGACGCCTTCTCGCAGATACTCGGGCAAAAGCCCTCGGCATTGGGCATCCCCTTCCGCGCCGTTTGGCAGGAAGCCTGGGCCGACATCGGCCACATGGCCAACCGCGCCCTGGCCGGCGAGGCGGTGTACATCGAAGACTTCCCGCTCGTCATCGACCGCAACGGCGGCCCCGAACGGGCCTATTTCACCTTCTGCTACAGCCCCATACGCGACCACGACGGCAAGGTGCTGGGCATGCTCGATACAGTCACCGAAACCACCGCCAGCGTGCTCGCCAACCAGCGCCTGAACTTCCTCGACGACCTGGGCCGCGCCGTGGCAGACGCCACCGACCCGGACCAGATCCTTGCCACTACCACGCGCATGCTGGTGGAGCACCTGCAACTGTCGAGTTGCGCCTATGCGGTGATGGAGCCCGACGAAGACGGTTTCACCATCTGCGGTGACGCCGTGGCGCCCGGTTCGCCGCATCTATTGGGCCGCTATCGGTTACAGGATTTTGGCAAGCTGGCGCTCGGCCGCCTGCGCAATGGCCTGCCGCTGGTCATCCAGGACAACCTGAGCGAGCTGTCCCCGGAGGAAGCTGCCACCTTCCAGGCCATCGGCATTACCGCGACCATTTGCATGCCCTTGATCAAAGGCGGCCGACTGACCGCGCTGATGGCCATCCACGACAAGGTGCCACGGGAGTGGACCCACTATGAACAGACGCTGATCAGTGAAGTCACCGAGCGCTGCTGGGCGCATATCCAGCGGGTACAGGCCCACGCCGAGGTCCGCGAAGCCATGGCAGCACTGGAGGCGATGAATGCCACTCTCGAACAGCGCGTGGATGAACGCACCAGCCAGTTGCTGCACACAGAAGCCGTGCTGCGCCAGACCCAGAAGCTCGAAGCCATCGGCCAACTGACCGGCGGCGTGGCCCATGACTTCAACAACCTGCTGACCATCATTCGCTCGTCGCTGCATTTTCTGCAGCGCCCAAACCTCGACGCACAGCGCCGCGAGCGCTACCTCAAGACCATGTCCGACACTGTCGACCGCGGTACCAGGCTGACCGGCCAGTTGCTGGCCTTCGCCCGCCGCCAGGCCCTAAGCCCGCAAGTGTTCGAGGCCGGGCCACGGCTGGAGGCCATGGCCGACATGCTCGACACGGCCACCGGGGCACGGATCCAGGTCGAGCTGCAGTTGCCGCAGGCGCCTTGCCATATCCGCGCCGACCTCAACCAGCTGGAAACCGCGGTAATCAACCTGATGCTCAACGGCCGCGACGCCATGGCCGGCGAAGGCACCTTGCAGCTGCGCCTGCAGGCTGACCAGTCACTGCCCGCCCTGCGCGGCCAGGCGCCACAGCCGGGCCCGTTCGCGGCGATTTCGGTGAGCGACAGCGGTGTCGGCATAGCCGCCGAACTGCTGGAGCGCATCTTCGACCCGTTCTTCACCACCAAGGCACCGGGTGAAGGCACCGGGCTCGGGCTGTCGCAGGTGTTCGGTTTTGCCAGGCAGTCCGGGGGCGATGTGCAGGTGAAGAGTGTGCCGGGCCAGGGCACCACCTTTACCTTGTACCTGCCCCAGGAGCCGCCGCCTGAGGTCTAGCGGTCAACGCCGCCCTTCGGCCAGCATGCGCACGGCCAGGCCCGCCAGCACCGTACCCATCAGCCAGCGCTGAACCTGCTGCCACAGCGGGCGACCGGCGAGGAATACGGCGATCGACCCGGCCATGATCGCGATCAGTGCATTGACCGAAACGCTGATGGCGATCTGCGTCGACCCCAGCACCAGCGACTGCAGCAGCACGCTGCCATGCCCCGGCTCGATGAACTGCGGCATCAACGACAGGTACATGACGGCGATCTTGGGGTTTAGCAGGCTGGTGGCAAAGCCCATGGTGAACAGCCGCCGCGGGCTGTCGGCAGGCAGGTCGCGAACCTGGAACGGCGACCGGCCACCAGGGCGCAGCGCCTGCCAGGCCAGGTACAACAGGTACAGCGCGCCACCGATGCGCAGCGCGTCGTAGGCAAAAGGCACGGCCATCACCAGGGCGGTGATGCCCAGCGCGGCGCAGAACATGTAGATGACGAAGCCAAGGGCCACACCACCCAGCGAAATCAGCCCGGCCTTGCGGCCCTGGCAGATCGAGCGGGAGATCAGGTAGATCATGTTCGGCCCTGGGGTCAGGACCATGCCGAGACAGATCAGGGCGAAGGTGAGCAGTTGCGTGGTTTCGGGCATGGGGCACTTCCTGGTTGTGCGTTGAAGTGCTGCGAGTTTATCCGAGGCCATGCATGTCGTCTTTACCCTTGGCTCTCGCCTGCCAGGTTAACGCGGCAACCTGTAGGAGCGGCCTTGTGTCGCGATAGGGCTGCAAAGCAGCCCCAGGATTTCAGCGCAGGTGCACAAATCGCCGGGGCTGCTTTGCAGCCCTATCGCGACACAAGGCCGCTCCTACAAGGGCTAACGCACGCCAGTGAGTCAGCTGATCTGGCCGGCTATCAAGCCCAGGGCCACCGTGATCATCGCCACCCCCGACACCCGGCCAACCAGTTTCGCCGCCCCAGGCCGGGTGCTCAGCACGGCTTTGGCGCCAAAACCGACCAGCGAATAGATCACCAGCGAGCTGCACAGGTGCACCAGGCCCAGCAGCAAGATCTGCAACGGCACCGGCCAGCTCGACTGCGGGTCGGTGAACTGCGGCAACAGGGCCAGGAACAGCAGGAACACCTTCGGGTTCAGGCCACTGACGCAAAACCCTTTCAATGCCCAGCGGGACCCCGACTCCCCCGCACCATCCTGCCCGGCCGCCGGCAAGGCGGGGCTCAGCAGCAGGTTGCCACCCAGCCACAGCAGGTAGCTGCACCCCGCCAGGGTCAGCAAGGTCAGCGCCAGCGGGTGGCCGGCCAGCAGGCTGCCGACCCCTGCCGCCACCACCAGGGTCGCGAGGAAATGCCCCGACAACATCCCCGCCACCGCAGGCATCACCCAGCGCCCCCGCATGCCGGCCGAAATGGCATAGGCCCAGTCCGCGCCCGGGGTAATCACGAACAGCATCGACACGGCCCAGAACGCCGTCAGAACACTGAGAGCCACTTGAATCTTCCTTTTTCCACTGCTTTGGGATGACGAAAGATTACGGATTCCGCCGAGGGATTTTCTTTCGTATATTCCCCAACAGCCCTCAATTACTGGAAGATCCTTCTCAATGGACAGGACTGATCGAAAAATCCTTGCCGAACTGCAAAAAGATGGTCGGCTATCGGTGACCGAACTGGCCGACCGTGTGGGGCTCAGCCTGTCGCCCTGCCATCGGCGCTTGAAGGCGCTGGAGGAGTCCGGGGCGATTCTTGGCTATCACGCCCGCCTGGCGCCGAGCGCCCTGGGGCTGAACTTTGCCGCGCTGGTGTTCGTGACCTTGCGCGAAGTCACTCGCCAGCCGGTAGCGGACTTTGAAGCGGCGCTGGCCGAAATCCCGCAGATCGTCGAGGCGCAGCGGCTGTTTGGCGACCCGGATTATCTGCTGCATGTGGTGGCCAAGGATTTGCCGGCGTTCCAGAAGCTGTATGACGAGCAGCTGACCAGCATTCCCAATGTAAAGCGATTGAGTTCGACGCTGGTGATGAAAGAGGTGATTCAGGATCGGTTGTTGCCAATGTAGCGTTGTTGCCTGTGCCGGCCCTTTCGCGGGTAAACCCGCTCCCACCTTGACCGCATTGATTTCAAGTCATGCGCATTACCTGTGGGAGCGGTTTCACCCGCGAAAGGGCCGACACGGGCGACATTTTTATCTGCCCTGCAAACGCGCACGGCGCCCCAGAAAAGCACACCGCTTCTTACCTCCATATTGCCCAAACCCCTCTAGCCCAAGCCCTCCCGCACCCTGGCACCCTCCTTGCTACCGTCCCCCGCTTAACCTTTTGTCAGCCTTAGGTTTTTTAAGGTTTATGGGCACATATTTACTAATTTCTCGTTATCCCCGCGCCCCGCATCATCGCTCCAACAAGAACGCGTCGCCCTTCGCCGGCACGCCCCCGGGCAGCTCCCGATGCCCTACCTTGCCTTGGAGTCAGTCATGACCAGTGCAGCCAATTCGGCACCCCTCATAGAAAAACACACGATCGGCTACGTGCCCCCGCAAGACCGCCATGGAAAGGTAAGGGATCTGTTCACACTGTGGTTCGGCGGCAACATCGCGCCGCTGCCCATCGTCACAGGCGCGCTGGGCGTGCAACTGTTCCACCTGAACCTGGTGTGGGGCATCGTCGCCATCCTGGTCGGCCACCTGGTCGGTGGCGTACTGATGGCGCTGCACTCGGCCCAGGGCCCGCAGATGGGCATCCCGCAGATGATCCAGAGCCGCGCCCAGTTCGGCTCGCTCGGCGCGCTGCTGGTGGTGGTGATCGCCGGGGTCATGTACATCGGCTTCTTCGCCTCCAACATCGTCCTCGCCGGCAAGTCGCTGCACGGCGTGGTCGATGCCGTGCCGGTACCGGTGGGCATCGTCATCGGTGCGCTGGGCTCGGGCATCATCGGCATCATCGGCTACCGCTTCATCCACGTACTCAACCGCATCGGCACCTGGGTGCTGGGTATCGGCATCGTGGTCGGCTTCGGCTACATCTTCAGCCACGTGCAAAGCGACGACTTCCTCACCCGCGGCGGCTTCAACCTGGCCGGCTGGCTGGCCACCGTGTCACTGGCGGCGCTGTGGCAGATCGCCTTTGCACCCTACGTGTCGGACTACTCGCGCTACCTGCCGGCGGACGTGAAGGTCAGCTCGACGTTCTGGACTACCTACCTGGGCTCGGCCCTGGGTTCGAGCCTGTCGTTCATCTTCGGCGCCGTGGCGGTGCTGGCGATCCCGGCCGGCATGGACACCATGGATGCAGTCAAGCTGGCCACCGGTACCCTCGGCCCGATCATGCTGGTGCTGTTCCTGCTCAGCGTGATCAGCCACAACGCACTCAACCTGTATGGCGCAGTGCTGTCGATCATCACCCTGGTGCAAACCTTCGCCCACCGCTGGATCCCCACCGCCAAGAGCCGCGCCGTGCTGTCGCTGGTAGTACTGACGGCCTGCTGCGTGGTGGCGGTGTTCGCCTCGGCGGACTTCATCGGCCACTTCGTCGACATGGTGCTGGTGCTGCTGGTGGTGCTGGTGCCGTGGACAGCGATCAACCTGATCGACTTCTATGCCATCCACAAGGGTGACTACGATATCCAGTCGATCTTCCAGGTCGATGGCGGTATCTACGGGCGCTACAACCCGCAAGCGCTGATCGCCTATGCCGTGGGTATCGTGGTGCAGATCCCGTTCATGAACACGCCGCTGTATGTCGGGCCGATTTCCGAGCATATCAACGGAGCGGACCTGTCGTGGCTGGTGGGGCTGGCGGTTACTTCGCCGCTGTACTGGTGGCTGGCCAGCCGTGATAGCGCCTACCGTCGCCGGCAGATGAGTGCCAAGGTGGCCATGGGGCACTGATTCGAACTGTCCTGGCCTCTTCGCGGGTGAACCCGCTCCTACATGGATATCGCACGTCTCAGGATCTGTGCTTTCCCTGTGGGAGCGGGTTTACCCGCGAAGAGGCCGATACAGGCAACACATCAATCAGAGGTTGTAGGCCCGCTCATTGTGCTCCGCCAGGTCCAGCCCCTGTTCTTCCTCTTCCCGGCTGGCCCGCAGCCCGATGGTCAGCTTGATCGCCCCCAGAATCGCCCAACTCACCACAAAGCAATACACGAAGGTGAACGCCACCCCCTTTAACTGCACCAATGCCTGCCCGACCGGTGATGCACCCTCCACATAACCGCCCAACGCAGGCGCGGCAAAGACCCCGGTAAGGATCGCGCCGACCATTCCGCCCACGCCATGCAGGCCGAACACATCCAGGCTGTCGTCGTAGCCCAGCGCCTGCTTCAACCGGGTCACGGCAAAGAAACAGATGGCCCCGGTCAACAACCCGATCACCAGCGCGCCCAGCGGCCCGACGAATGCACAGGCCGGGGTAATCCCGACCAACCCTGCCAAAGCCCCTGAAGCCGCACCCAAGGCCGTCGGCCGACCATGCGCCACCTTCTCGCTCAGCAACCAGCCGACAATCCCCGCACAGGCCGCCACCATGGTCGCCAGCATCACCACCCCTGCCGCCTGGTTGGCCGCGAGCCCCGAGCCGACGTTGAAGCCGAACCAGCCCACCCACAGCAACCCGGCCCCCACCAGGGTGAAACCGAGGTTGTGCGGCGGCATGGCCACCTGCGGGTAGCCCTTGCGCTTGCCCAGCATCAACGCCGCAGCCAGCGCTGCCACGCCGGAGTTGATATGCACGGCGGTACCGCCGGCAAAGTCCAGCACACCCCAGTTGACCATCAACGCCCCCGGCCCGCCCCAGACCATATGCGCGATCGGCGCGTACACCAGCACGAACCAGGCGGCCATGAACAGCAACGAAGCACTGAACTTCATGCGCTCGGCAAAACCACCGGCAATCAGCGCCGGGGTAATGATGGCGAAGGTCAGCTGGAACACTGCGAACACGCCTTCGGGGATGGTGCCGACCAGGCTGTCATGGCCGATGTCCAGCATCAGCGCCTTGCCCAGCCCGCCAATGAAGCTGTTGAGGGTCAGCTGGCCCTCGACCATGCCGGTGGTGTCTACCACCAGGCTGTAGCCGAACAGCACCCAGAGAATGCCGATCACCCCGGCCACCGCGAACAACTGGGTGAATACCGAGAGGAAGTTCTTGGCCCGCACCATGCCACCGTAGAACAGTGCCAGGCCCGGGATGCACATCATCAGCACGAACATCGCGGCGCAGATCATCCAGGCGGTGTTGCCGGTGTCCAGGGTGGGGTCGGCGGCCTGGGCCCGAGTGGTCAGGGCTAACAACATTACAGCGAGGGTGAGGTGCTTCATGGAGTCACTCCTGTGTGAATGGTGGGGGTGCCCTGGGGCCGCAAAGCGGCCCCCGACGCTCAACTCAATACTGCGCCTGCCCCGGCACCCAGGCAGTCCCCGCCAACGGCACCCGTGCCATCGCCGCAGCCTCCACGGTCAACGCCACCAGGTCCTCCGGGTCGAGGTTGTGCAAGTGCGACTTGCCACACGCCCGCGCCATGGTCTGCGCCTCCAGCACAAGCACCCGCAAGTAGTTGGCCAGCCGGCGCCCGGCCTCCTCCGGGTTCAGGCGCCTGGCCAGCTCCGGGTCCTGGGTGGTAATGCCGGCCGGGTCGCGGCCGTTCTGCCAGTCGTCATAGAAACCGGCCGCCGAGCCGATCTTCTTCAGTTCGGCATCCAGCCGCGGGTGGTTGTCACCCAGCGCGATCAGCGCCGCAGTGCCAATGGCCACCGCATCAGCCCCGAGGGCCATGGCCTTGGCCACGTCGGCACCATTGCGAATACCCCCGGAGACGATCAGCTGCACCTTGCGGTGCATGCCCATTTCCTGCAGCGCCTGCACTGCCTGCGGAATGGCCGGCAGGATCGGGATGCCGACGTGCTCGATGAACACTTCCTGAGTCGCGGCGGTACCGCCCTGCATGCCGTCGAGCACGATCACATCGGCACCGGCCTTCACCGCCAGCTTCACGTCGTAGTACGGGCGGCTGGCGCCGATCTTCACGTAGATGGGTTTTTCCCAGTCGGTGATCTCGCGGATCTCGGCAATCTTGATCGCCAGGTCATCCGGCCCGGTCCAGTCCGGGTGGCGACAGGCGCTACGCTGGTCGACGCCGATCGGCAAGGTGCGCATGCCCGCCACCCGCTCGGTCACCTTCATGCCGAGCAGCATGCCGCCACCGCCCGGCTTGGCACCCTGGCCGAGGACGATCTCGATGGCATCGGCCTTGCGCAGGTCGTCGGGGTTCATGCCGTAGCGCGACGGCAGGTACTGGTACACCAGGTGCTGCGACTGGCCGCGTTCCTCCGGGGTCATGCCGCCGTCGCCAGTGGTGGTGCTGGTGCCGGCGATGGTCGCACCACGGCCCAAGGCCTCTTTGGCGTTGGCCGACAGCGCGCCAAAGCTCATGCCGGCAATGGTCACCGGAATTTTCAGATGGATCGGCTTCTTGGCGAAGCGGGTGCCCAGCAGCACATCGGTGCCGCATTTCTCGCGGTAGCCTTCCAGCGGGTAGCGCGACACGCTGGCACCGAGCAGCAGCAGGTCGTCGAAGTGCGGCACGCGGCGCTTGGTGCCGCCGCCGCGGATGTCGTAGATGCCGGTTTCGGCGGCACGCTGGATTTCCTGGATGGTCAGGCGGTCGAAGGTGGCCGACTCACGCAGTACCGGGGGGAATTGCTCGCTCATGGGAATGCTCCTGGATCAGTACGCGCTGGCGTTGTCGACTTTGAAGTTGTACAGCTGGCGAGCCGAGCCGTAGCGTTTGAAATCGGCAGCCTTGTGGTCCAGGCCGGCCTTGTTCAGCAGCTCCTGCAGCTCTTGCAGGTGCTCGGCGCGCATCTCTTTCTCGATGCAGTCCGAACCCAGTGACTGCACCGAACCCTTTACGTAGATGCGCACCTCGTACAGCGAATCGCCCAGCGCATCGCCGGCATCGCCACACACCACCAAACGCCCGGCCTGGCCCATGAAGCAGCTCATGTGGCCGATGCTGCCGCCGACGACGATATCCACGCCCTTCATGGAAATACCGCAGCGCGCGCCGGCATCACCCTCGATCACCAGCAGCCCGCCATGGGCTGTGGCGCCGGCGGCCTGGGAGGCGCTGCCCTTGACCCGCACCGTGCCGGACATCATGTTCTCGGCCACGCCGACACCGACGTTGCCATGCACGGTGACGCTGGCCAGCTGGTTCATGCCGGCGCAGTAGTAGCCGGCGTGGCCTTCGATATTCACGGCCACGGCGGCGTTGATGCCCACGGCCAGGTTGTGCTTGCCGTCGGGGTGGGTCACCCGCCATTCGTGGTCCTGCACCTCACCGTGCAGGGACTGGTTGAGGACACGCACCGAGGTGCTGGAAAGGTCGATCGTATTCATGTGGTTCTCCAGTGGTTCGGTGGCAGGTCAGGCGCTTTCGCGTTCCCAGACGTACAGGGTGGCCGGGGCCGGTTCCCAGACCTTGGCGTTCTCGATGCCCGGCAGGCTGGCCAGCGCCTGGTACTCCGAGGCCATGGCCACGTAGTCGTCGGTCTCGGCCAGCACGGCGGGCTTGCAGGCGATCGGGTCGCGGATCACGGCAAAGCCATTGCGGGTGCCGATGGCGAAGGTGAAGAAGCCGTCCAGGTCTTCCAGGGCGCCATCCAGGGCCTGGGACAGGCTGTCGCCCTGCTGCAGGCGCCAGGTCAGGTAGCCGGCGGCCACTTCGGTGTCGTTGTCGGTCTCGAAGCTGATGCCTTCGCGCTTGAGCTCCTGGCGCAGGCGGAAGTGGTTGGACAGCGAGCCGTTGTGCACCAGGCACAGGTCGGCGCCGGTGGAGAACGGGTGGCTGCCCTCCATGGTCACGGCGCTCTCGGTGGCCATGCGGGTATGGCCGATGATGTGGCTGCCTTTCATGCCGGCCAGGCCGAAGCGGCTGGAGATTTCCGCCGGCAGGCCCATGCCCTTGAGGATCTCGATGCTCTGCCCGGCGCTCATGATGCGCACGTCAGGGGCCAGTTCACTCAGGGCCTGGCGGGCCGACGCCTCGCGGGTGTGTACCTTGAGCACGGCAGCGCTGGCGTTCTGGAACCAGTCCAGCGAGCAGCCCAGGCGCCCTTCCAGCTGGCCCATCAGGGCCGCCCAGGGGTAGTTGACGTCAGTGGCCTGCAGGGTCAGCTTGACCCAGCCATCGGCCACTTCGTCGCCGTAGATGGCAAAGCCGGCGCTGTCCGGGCCACGGTCGGTCATGGCTTCGAGCATGGGTTCGAAGAGCTTGCCGAGCTGGGCTTCCAGCTCGGGTTTTTTCAGGTACAGACCTACGATTCCACACATGATGATGCTCCTTACTAGGCAATGGGCGACCGCTTTCGTGCTGGCTGCCCAAGGGATTGGGGGCGCTCAGAAGAATTCGGTGTAACGCTGGATTTCCCAGTCGGAGACGTGGCGGCAGTACTCCACCCACTCCATGCGCTTGAGCTTGATGAACTCGCCGACGATTTCGGCGCCCAGTACCTCGCGGAACAGCGGGTCGGCCTCCAGGGCGTCGGCGGCTTCCTTCAACGACTGCGGCAAGGTCTTGATGCCACGTGCGGCAATCTCTTCCAGGCTCAGGTTGTAGAGGTTCTCGTTGCACATCTCACCCGGCTCCAGTTGGCGGTCGATGCCATCGAGGCCGGCGGCAATGATCGCGGCGGTGACCAGGTACGGGTTGCAGCCAGCGTCCGGCAGGCGGAACTCCAGGCGGCCATAGGGGATGCGCACCATCGCCGAGCGGTTGTTGGCGCCGTAGGCGACAAACGCCGGGGCCCAGGTGGCGCCGGAAAGCGAGCGGCCTACCACCAGGCGCTTGTACGAGTTGACCGTGGGCGCGGCGAAGGCGCACAGCGCCGGGCCATGGGCCAGCAGGCCTGCAGCAAAGTGGTAGGCCAGCTTCGACAGGCCCATGCCGCTGCTGTCGGACGGGTCATGGAACAGGTTCTTGTTGGTACTGCTGGCCAGCGACAGGTGGAAGTGCATGCCATTGCCGGCGCGCTTGGGGTCGGGCTTGGGCATGAACGAACAGATCATGCCCAGGTCGTTGGCGATCTCGCCGGCGGCCATGCGGAAGAAGGTGAAGCGGTCGGCCGACTCCATGGCGTCGCTGTAGGTGTAGTTGATCTCGAACTGGCCGTTGGCGTCCTCGTGGTCGATCTGGTAGATGTCGAAGCCCACCGGCTGCAAGGCCTCGGTCAGGCGCTCGAGGAACAGCCGCGAACGCGACAGGCCCTTGTAGTCGTAGCACGGCTTGTCGAGGTTGTCGGAGGCATCCACCAGTTGCAGCTTGCCATCCTCGTCGCGGCGGAACAGGCTGAATTCGGGTTCCAGGCCGGTGTTCAGGGTCCAGCCCTTGTCGGCCAGGCGCTGCACCTGCTGCTGCAACACATAACGGCTGTCGTAGGGCCAGGGTTGGCCGTTCACGTGGCCTACGCACACCACCCGGCCGTAGCCGGGCTGCCACGGTACCGGGATCAAGGTGGAAAGGTCGCCGCGGGCCATGAAGTCGGGGCCGTGCGGCTCCATGCCCATGCCGCAGATGGCGAACCCGGCAAAGCCGGCGCCCTCCTCGGCCACCATCTTCAGGCCCGAGACCGGCACCGATTTGGTCTTCGCCGAGCCATGAATATCGACGAACTGTGCCAGCACGTACTTGATACCGTGCTGATCGAGGGTGCGCTGGGTTTCTGCTGGCAACATGGGTTGAACACTCCTGGGCAAGGGGCAATGATTCCACACGGGAAACTTACTTTCCTCACAGGAATGCAACGTGCTTGCCAACTTTGTTCAGGGTGCAACCTTGTGTGCCTGTTCGGGTCTCTTCGCGCGCCTGTGGGAGCGGGTTCACCCGCGAAGAGGCCCGCACCGGCAACCCAAAACCCAAGCAGATTTCCATGCTCCATTTATGGGAAACTTGTTTTCACCCGAGGAAAGATGCAGCCACCGTAGCTGCATTTCGCACTTTCCCAGTGCGAAAACTTTATTCTTGAAATGAAACCGTGCAGGACATTCGATGCCAACCGAAACCGAACCGCGCCTTCGCCTGGAGCAGTACCTGGGCCTGCAGATCAAGCGCCAGCGCCAGGCCCAGTCCCTCAAGCTCGCCGACGTGGCGCGCATCGCCGGCATCAGCCAAGGCATGCTCAGCAAGATCGAGAACGCCCAGGTATCCACCAGCCTCGACACCCTCAGCCGCCTGTGCGACGTGCTGGGCATGCCGATGGCCAAGCTGTTCAGCCAATATGACCAGCCCGACGGCAATGCCTTGTTGGTGAAAGCCGGTGAAGGGCTGGAGGTGGTGCGCCGCGGTACCGAGAAAGGCCACACCTACCATTTGCTCAATCACGCCAGGGGACCGAAGAAAAATTTCGAGGCGTACATGGTGAGCATGGACGACGCCAGCGAAGAGTTCCCGACCTTCGCCCACCCCGGCACCGAGTTCCTCCACTTGCTGGAGGGTGAACTGGTGTACCGGCACGGCAACCAGCTCTATCACATGCAGGCCGGTGACAGCCTGACCTTCGACGGCGAGACCCCGCACGGCCCCGAGCAGTTGGTGCAAGTACCCATCCGCCTGTTGTCGATCATGAACTACAGCGACGAGTGACGCGGCGCGCCAGGCACCCGCGGAGAACAGGATGCCAACCGCTGCGCACACTGATGCAAGCGACTAAGCGCCCTCAGGCAGCAGACTGCGATCGAACATGAACGCCCGCTCCCCCTGTGGCGTGTATTGATACAACTGCTGCGGCCGGCCCAGCCTGGGCTGGTTCTTCTCCCCGGTGTCCCTCACCCACCCCAGCTCGCGCAAGCGCTCCAGGCGTTTGCGCAGCGAGGTGTTGTTCACCGCCTGCCCCAGGCAAGCCTGCATCGCGCCTAGCGCATCCAGCACAGTGAACTTCTCCGCCAGCAGGTACAGCGGCAGGCTGCTGTACACCGTCTTCGCCGCCAGCCGCTCACGGGCGCGCTCCACCAACAGGTTGTGATCAAAGGGCAACAGCACCTTGCGCGCCAATACGCTGTCCAAGTCGAAAAACGCCAGTTGCTCGCCCTCGACGGCCTGCCCGGGTTCGAGCAAAGCCAGGTAATAGGTGCTGAGTGACCATCCACGCGGGTCGCGAAAGGCATTGCCCTCGGTACCTACCTGTTCCATGTAGCACGGTACAACCTGGGTTTTCTCGCGCAGTGCACGCTCGGCAGCAGCTTCCAGGCTGGTGTCGGGGGTGCGGCCATTGACGATCACCCCGGGCAAGGCCCATTGGCCGGCATGCGGTTCACGCTCACGACGGTGCAACAGCACCTGCAGATGCTGAGCTTCGGGGGCCATGCGCAGGGCAACGATATCGACGCTGGCCAGGACTTCGACTGCATTCACCGGGGGACTCCTTGTTCAAGGCCTTCATAATCCACCAGGGTTTATAAGTAAGGCAACAACAAATCCCGAACAAGATGGCACTTGACATAGTTAATACACCAGGTGAATTATATAGCTATGTCAGCAAGGAGAACCGCCATGAAGATCGCCAGTTTCGATGTCGACGCCCAGAACGGCTTCACCAACAACGTGCCACAAGAACTGCCGGTTCCTGAAGGCGATGAAATCGCGGTAGATCTTAATACCATGGCGTTACGCGCCGACCTGCGCCTGGGCAGCAAGGACGCCCACCCGGCCAACGCCGCCTGGGTAGTCGCCGACCCCACGCACATGCTGCAGCCCCTGCAGCTGGCCAACGCCGACCTGACCTGGGTCAGCCACTGCGTGCCCGGCACACCCGGCTTCGAGTTGCTGCCCGGCCTGCCGGCCCCCATCGACTATGACTATTTCGTATGGAAAGGCGTCGAGCCCGACCTGCACCCCTACGGCGCCTGCTACCACGACCTGGCCGAACGCCGCTCCACCGGGGTGATCGAGTACCTCAAGGTGCAGCAGGTGGGCGCGGTGATCGTCGGTGGCCTGGCCCTGGACTATTGCGTCAGGACCACTGCGCGCCAATTGCGCCAGGCCGGCTTCCAGGTGCTGTTGTACCTGCCGGCCTGCCGCGCCCTCACCCAGGCAGGCGCCATCGAAGCATGTGGCGCCCTGGCCGCCGAGGGCGTGATCCTCTGCGGCGACGAAGCCGCGCTCGACTACCAGCTCTCTCTGATCAAGGAAGACCGCCCATGAGCGACAGCGTTTTCGGCCCACGCATCATCCAGAACCTGCTGGACACCGACTTCTACAAGATCACCATGATGCAGGCGGTGCTGCACAACTACCCCAATGCCGAGGTGGAATGGGAGTTTCGCTGCCGTAACGGCGAGAACCTCGCACCTTACCTGGCGGAAATCCGGTATCAGGTCGAGCAACTGGCCGATGTCAGCGTCACGCATGACCAGCTCGCCTACCTGGAGAAGATCCCGTTCATCAAACCGGATTTCATCCGTTTTCTCAGCCTGTTCCGCTTCAACCTGCGTTATGTGCAGGTGGGGCTGGATGATGCCGGGCAACTGGCGATTCGCGTGCGCGGGCCGTGGTTGCACGTGATTCTCTACGAGATCCCGCTGCTGGCGATCATCAGCGAGGTGCGCAACCGCTACCGTTATCGCGAGGTGGTGATCGAGCAGGTCCGCGAGCGCCTCTATCAGAACCTCGACTGGCTGAAGGCCGAGGCCAGCGCCGAAGAACTGGCCGGTTTCCAACTGGCCGACTTCGGCACCCGGCGGCGCTTCTCCTACCGGGTGCAAGAAGAGGTGGTGCACATTCTGAAGCGTGACTTCCCGGGCCGCTTTGTCGGTACCAGCAACGTGCACCTGGCCCGCGAATACCAGCTCAAGCCGATCGGCACCATGGCGCACGAGTGGTTCATGGCTCACCAGCAACTCGGCCCGCGCCTGGTCGACAGCCAGGCTGCCGCGCTGGAATGCTGGGTGCGGGAGTATCGAGGGCTGCTGGGCATCGCCCTGACCGACTGCATTACCATGGATGCGTTCCTGCGCGACTTCGACCTCTACTTCGCCAAGCTGTTCGATGGCCTGCGGCACGATTCGGGCGATCCGCTGGCCTGGGCGGAAAAGGCCATTGCCCACTATGAGCGGCTGGGGATCGACCCGAAGAGCAAGACCCTGATCTTTTCCGACGGGCTGGACCTTGCCAAGGCGCTGGGGTTGTACCGGGCGCTGCATGAGCGGATCAATGTGAGCTTTGGCATTGGTACCAGGCTGACCTGCGATATCCCGGGCGTGGAGCCGATGAATATCGTGATCAAGATGACGGCCTGCAATGGGGCACCAGTGGCCAAGATTTCCGACAGCCCGGGCAAGACACAGTGCCGGGATGAAAATTTCGTGGCGTACCTCAAACATGTTTTCAATTGCTGAAGGGTGGCACCCTTCTTCGAGTGGAAGCGCACACGCATGTTGTAATTAAACGTTTCCACTCCTCACCCTTTGTACTGCGATAAATCAGAGCTGGTTGCACATCACAAAAGCTCAGGGCTTGCTGTACTTGGCTCGATATCTACCGTATATGGCACTACTTCCATTTGGAATAACGCGGGCGACGGATTGCATTGCCCAATCGTCCTGTACGCGCCAAACTCACTGGTCATATGGCCGGTCAGCGATCCCCCCATTGGCGGGCCGAGCAAGGAGGCGGCTCTAAAGTACCGGGCGCTACTACCGGACATACCGTCCATTCATGACCTTGCCAGTCGTGGCGTGTTCAGCGCACTAGCGTTCTGCCCGACCACGACGCGAGACAATGCTTGGCAGAGGCAGATTCGGCTCCCGAATCCGGTGAACCGAATGTAGTCGCGATAATCGACGCGTATGCCTATCGCAGGGACAACTAGAGAAGCGTCCGCGCCATCCCCAAAACGTACTCAATGTACAGGGAGGCGCCATGCATACCACCCGTAACGCCCTGGTGGTGTTGGCCCAACACCAGCACGATGACCTGGCCCTGACCAAGGCCAAGCAGATTGCCGACCTTACCCACGCCCACTTGCATCTACTGCTCTGTGCCAAACCAAATGGGCATTCGACGTATCTGAAGCTGATGCAGGAGCAACTGGTGCAGGAGGGATACCATGTCAGTGCTCAGCAGGCTTGGCACGACAATCCCTGCAAGACGGTGTTCGCCGTACAGCAGGCTGAAGGTTGCGACCTGGTGATCAAGCAGCATCGAGCGGACAGCGCACTAAAAAAGGCGCTACTCACTCCTGAAGACTGGCACCTGCTGCGCCAGTGTCCGAGCCCGGTGCTGATGGTCAAGCATGCCAATCCTTGGACAGAGCGCCCCATCCTTACGGCCATTGACGCTGGCAGCGACGACCTCAAGCATCGTGTGCTGCAGGTTGGCATCCTCAGCCACGGCCACGACATCGCCCACCTCAGTCATGCCAGCCTGCACATGATGAGCGCCTACCCTTACCCGATGCTGTCGGCAGCCGACCCCATATTCCAGCTCAAGGAAAGCATCCTGACCTTCTACCATGAGCAGTGCCAGGGCTATCAGGACGAGTTCGATATCGACGACAAACACCTGCACCTTGCGGAAGGCCCTGCCGACCAGCTGATTCCGCATGTCGCCCATCAGCTAGGCGCCGCCCTCACGGTTCTCGGCAGCGTGGCGCGCAGAGGCCTGAGTGGCGTACTGCTAGGTAACACCGCCGAATTAGTACTTGATGCCATGGAAAGTGATGTGCTGGTGCTCAAACCCTGGGATGTCATCCGTGAATTGGAAGCGCTGGCCGCTCACCACTGAGCAGACGCCTGATAGCCGCTCCCGGGCATGAGCCCGGGAGCAAACGGCAGAGTCAACTTGAATGACGAAAATGCAACTATGCTCGGTCTGAATACCGAAACTGATTGAAAGGCAGGTCTGCCGGAGGGGTCTAAAGTTGCGAATCGCTTTTCTGGTGAACCGGGACGTAGAGAGCAACCTCACTCTCAATTTACTGTTGCCCGAGATTCACGAGAGCACAGTGGGAATATTCCTCTCGGAGAGAGTGGGATCGGGCAGGAACGTGCCACGCATGCTCGGACAACTGGCATTGATCGAGCAGGACTTCTTCAATGCCTTGGCCCCTGGATTAATCGGATCGAGCGACCAGGTCAGCAGCGGGCATCGATTCGGTTTTGCAGAACTGCAGCAACGCTTTGGGGTTCCTGTACGGGTATTGCCCAGCTTGAGTGATCCTGCGGGCCTGCAAATGCTGCAGGACGCGGGAGCAGATCTGTTCATCTCAATCCGCTTTGGTCAGATCCTGAAGAATGAAGCGCTGGCAATTCCGTCACGTGGCGTCCTCAATCTTCACTCCGGCCTCTTGCCTCAGTATCGAGGTGTTCTGGCGACCTTCCGGGCGCTGCTGAACGGGGACCCGGAGATCGGCTGTACGCTCCATTGGATCGACAGTCCCGGCATTGATGTTGGTCGCATCATTGAGACTGCCAGGGTGGCAGTCGAAAAGGAGCGCTCCTTGCTGTGGCACATCCTTTCACTTTATCAACCAGGCGCGCGTCTCATCCTGAACGCAATCAGGCGCCTGGAGCGCGATGAGCCTATGACGGGAACGTCTCAAGATCGATCTGCCGGGGCCTACTACTCCTTTCCCAGCGAGGATGACCTGACGCGGTTCACGGCATTGGGGTGGCGGCTCTTCGATCGCGAGGACGTATGGGATCTTTTCGAATCGTACGGATTTCCGTTACGGATAAACACGCTTTGAGAGCTGAGCGGCGGGGTAGCGCACCGCATTCAAGAACCGTGAGAAACCTGTGGGAGCGGGCAAGCCCGCGAAGAAGCCAGCACAGTCACCCCACCTCTTGCAGGCCAACACACAACTCCAGAAACCGCGCCGCAGCCCGCGACGGGGTGGCTGCATGCGGCACCAGAATGGAAAACCGGCGCACCAACGCCTGCGGCACAACCTGCAACCGCTGCAACGCCCCGTCCTCATGTCGGATCGACATCGCCGACACAAAGCCAATCCCCATCCCGGCTCGCACTGCCTCCTTCACCCCTTCCACGCCAGCAATTTCCAGCGCCACGCGCATCGCCACGCCGCTGCGGGCAAATGCCCGCTCGACGATCTGCCGCACACCCGAGCCGCTCTCGCGCAGCACCAACGGGTAAGCCCCCAGCGACGCCAGCGTGTGTCGGTCACTGCCAGCCAGAGGATGACCACGCGGCACGATGGCCACGATCTCGTCTTCCCGCCACGCCGTCACCGACGTCCCCAATGGCAGCTCCTGCCCAGGCGGCCCTTCGATCAGGGCGATATCGACGCTG
Source organism: Pseudomonas sp. ABFPK (assembly GCF_001586765.1). Lineage (NCBI taxonomy): Bacteria > Pseudomonadati > Pseudomonadota > Gammaproteobacteria > Pseudomonadales > Pseudomonadaceae > Pseudomonas > Pseudomonas sp. ABFPK. The sequence continues at coordinate 185,882 of NZ_LQXW01000023.1, forward strand.
TCCAGCGCAGCGACGATTTCTGCCGTATTGCCGTTGGAAGTGCTCACCAGCACCTCCGGGTAGCGGGCATGGAAATCGGCAATCAGGTAAGGCAGCAGATAGCTGGCCGGCGTGGTACTAGCGCCGATGCGCAAGGTACCGCGCTCCAGCCCGCGCATGGCCTCGCGTAGTGCCTGGGCCTGACGGAAGGTTTCGCGCAGGCGCTCGGCATGGGCCAGCAATTGCTCGCCGGCTGCTGTCAGCCGCACACCACGGCCGGCGCGCTGATACAGCGGCTCGCCAAAGGCCTCCTGCAGCAGTTTGAGCTGGCCAGACACCGCCGGCTGCGACAAGTGCAGGGCTTGGGCCGCATGGCTGATGTTGCCGTGCTCGGCGACGGTGGCGAACGTTATCAGTTGTTCTGGGGTCATGAAGGAAAAATATCAGCTAAATGGATATTTGCCATCCCAAATTACGATTTTTTATAAGCTTATAACCAGATTAACGTAAGCCATGTCGAAACACCTTTCCGGAGGACTCACATGGCCACGGCTCCGTCCAACCCCGCCTTTGCACCTACCCTCTCTACCCGAGGGCGGCTCAATGGCATCCTGTTCGTCGCGCTGTTCGCGCTTGCGGTCACCCAGTTGGCCGCCCTGCCCGTCATCGCCAACCTGGGTATCAGCCCGCTGATCGTCGGTATCGTCGCCGGTGCGCTTTACGGCAATGCACTGCGTGACGGCGTTCCCGCCAGCTGGGCGGCGGGTATCAACTTTTCCGCCCGCGGCCTGCTGCGCATTGCCGTGGCCTTCTTCGGCCTGCGGGTAAGCCTGCAGGAAATTGCCGAAGTCGGCTGGTCCGGGCTCATCGTGTCGTTGCTGGTGGTGTCCAGCACCCTGCTGATTGGCCTGTGGTGTGGCATGAAGCTGTTCAAGCTGGACCGCGATACCGCCTTGCTGACCGCCGCAGGCAGCGCCATCTGCGGCGCCGCTGCGGTTCTGGCCTTCGAGTCGGCCCTGCGCAGCGCACCGCATAAAAGCGCCATGGCGGTTGGTAGCGTGGTGCTGTTCGGCACCCTGTCGATGTTCCTCTACCCATTGGCGATCAATGCCGGCTGGCTGCACCTGGATACCATGGGCGCCGGGCTGTTCCTGGGTGGCACCATTCACGAGGTGGCCCAGGTGGTCGGTGCGGCCAGCAACGTCAGCCCCGAGGCCACACATATCGCCACCATCGTCAAGATGACCCGGGTGATGCTGCTGGTACCGGTGCTGCTGGTGGTGGGCCTCTGGATCAGCCGCGCGCGCCAGCCGGGCCAGGCACAGGGCAACGGGCGCATCGCCATGCCCTGGTTCGCCTTCGGCTTCCTCGCGCTGGTACTGGTGAACTCGCTGCAGGTGTTGCCGGGTAGCGTGACGCAGGCGGTCAACAGCCTGGATACCTTTGCCCTGACCATGGCCATGACCGCGCTGGGGATGGAGACACGCTTCAGCCAGATTCGCCAGGCCGGGCCGCGGGCCCTGGCCACCGGGGCGATTCTCAACCTCTGGCTGGTGTTTGGTGGCGTGGCGATTACCCTGGCCGTGCAGAGGCTGTTGGGATGACTTGAGAGCGAGTCGCCTGCTTCGCGGGTAAACCCGCTCCCACAGGTACGGCGCAGGTTCTGAAAGCAACGCGATACCTGTAGGAGCGGGTTTACCCGCGAAGCAGGCGGCTCGGTCTGATGAGGTTTTTGTTGCCCCCCCTCGTTGCCGTCCAAATTTCTCGGTATGGTGTTGTCAAAGAAGGATGTTTTACCCGCACAGGAAAGACTTAGATGCCTCAACGCCATGTCATCAATGCATCCGTCAGCCCCAAAGGCAGCCTGGAGACGCTGTCACAACGTGAAGTGCAGCAACTGAGTGAAGTCGGTACCGGTAGCCTTTACACCCTGTTCCGCCAGTGCGCCCTGGCCATCCTCAACACCGGCGCCCATGTCGACAATGCCAAGACCATCCTCGAGGCCTATCAGGACTTCGAGGTGCGTATTCATCAACAGGACCGCGGCGTGCGCCTGGAGCTGCTGAATGCCCCGGCCGATGCTTTCGTTGATGGCGAAATGATAGCCAGCACCCGTGAAATGCTGTTCAGCGCCCTGCGCGACATCGTCTACACCGAAAGCGAGCTGGCCAGCCAGCGCATCGACCTGGAAAGCTCCCAGGGCATCACTGATTACGTGTTCCACCTGCTGCGCAACGCTCGCACCCTGCGCCCGGGCGTGGAGCCGAAGATGGTGGTGTGCTGGGGTGGCCATTCGATCAGCAGCGAGGAGTACCAGTACACCAAGAAGGTCGGCCACGAGCTGGGCCTGCGCAAGCTGGACGTGTGCACTGGCTGCGGCCCAGGAGTGATGAAAGGCCCGATGAAGGGCGCCACCATTGCCCACGCCAAGCAACGCATGCACGGCAGCCGCTACCTGGGCCTGACCGAGCCCGGCATCATCGCCGCCGAAGCGCCCAACCCGATCGTCAACGAACTGGTGATCCTGCCGGACATCGAGAAGCGCCTGGAAGCCTTCGTCCGTGTCGGCCACGGCATCATCATCTTCCCGGGCGGTGCCGGCACGGCCGAGGAGTTCCTCTACCTGCTGGGCATCCTCATGCACCCGGACAACCAGGAGCTGCCGTTCCCGGTGGTACTCACCGGGCCGCGCAGCGCCGAGCCGTATCTGCAACAGCTGCACGCATTCGTCGGCGCCACGCTGGGTGAGGCGGCGCATCGCTTGTACGAGATCATCATCGATGACCCGGCGGAAGTTGCCCGGCACATGGTCGAAGGGCTCAAGGCGGTGAAGCAGTTCCGCCGCGAGCGCAACGATGCCTTCCATTTCAACTGGCTGCTGAAAATCGAGGAGAGCTTCCAGCGCCCGTTCGACCCGACTCACCAGGCCATGGCCGACCTCGACCTGCGCCGCGAGCTGCCGGCCCACGAACTGGCTGCCAACTTGCGCCGGGCGTTTTCCGGCATCGTCGCCGGCAACGTGAAGGACAAGGGCATCCGCCTGATCGAGGAACACGGGCCGTATCAGATCCATGGCGACAGCGCCGTGCTGGACCCACTGGGCCGGTTGTTGCAGGCGTTCGTCGACCAGCACCGAATGAAGTTGCCGGGCGGCGCGGCGTATGTACCGTGCTACCAGGTGGTGACCTGATTCGCCATTCTTGCTGAGGCCCCATGAATGGGGCCTGCAGCTATTTGGCTTTTTGGATGTGGGCCTTCACATCTAGTAGACATTCATTCGCGATGCTGGCGCTGAGTCACCTTTCCGCCCTTACGGCGGGTCCCTTTTTGTCGTGGCAAAAAGGAACCAAAAACCGTCGGCTCCCATCATCCGGCCCCTACGCTTCGCTCCGGGGTCCCCTCGCTACGGGCCTGCTCCCGGGAGTACGCGCTGCAGGCCCCATCCATGGGGCCTCAGCGCTTGACGGGCATCCATGCCCGTCACCTCCCTGCGCAGTCCCTTCGCTCGGCCTCCTGAAGTCGCAATCGGCGGCGCCTGAACTATCGCGCGCTTAGAAGCAAAAGCAAAAAGCAAAGGCAAAGGCAAAAGCAGAAGCAAAGGCAAAACTGCTACTGGCTGAGGTCGGCCATCGGCCGTTCGACGAAGCGGATGCTGTCGCGCCCACCGCGCTTGGACTGGTACAACGCCACGTCCCCTTGTTCGATCAAGGCCGCCAGGCTCGTCGGCGGCTGGTCGAACAGGTTGGCGCCGATGCTCAAGGTGACCGGCTGCGGCGTAGGCACCGTCTTGCTTGCATACTGCTGGAACTGCTCGCGCAGCAGTCCACCCAGTTCCATGACCCGCTCGCTGCTCGCACCACACAGCAGAATGACGAACTCATCACCGCCCAGCCGCGCCGCCAGCGAGCGCTCGGGCAGCACCGTGCGAATCATCTCGCTCAGGGCAATCAGCAAGCGGTCCCCTGCAACATGCCCGTGCAGGTCGTTGACCAGCTTGAAGTTGTCGATGTCGATCAGTAGCAAGGCCCCGGGCTGCGTTGAATCCACTGCCTTGAAGAAAGGCCCCGCCCGAACCTCCAGTGCGCGCCGGTTGTACAGCGCCGTCAACGGGTCACGGGCTGCCAGACGGGCAATCCGCTCCTCTCGGCGGTAGCGCACGGTGCCGGTCATCGACAAGGCAATCAGCATGATCGCCATCGCACCTTCGACCAACGAAACCTGAATGATCAACCCACCGAAGGTGGCCAGGTCAATCAGCGTACCCGGTGTAATCGCAATGATCGCCTTGGCCACATAGAACAACCCATGAACCAGCAAAACGTAGCGCAACTGCACGGCACCAACACTCAGCGACTTGCCATGCGGCCGCAAAAGCCAACTGGCCTTGAGCGTCAACAGCGCCACCAGCAACGAGTTGACCATCAGCATCACCTTCGACCACTGCGGCCCCACGGGCAACAGCAGCAAGGCGAACCACACCAGCACCACCAATAACCAGATACGCGACAGCCGCACCTGGGTGAAGCGCAACACGCCCATCAGGAAGAACCAGTGCGCCACCACCAGCAAGCCGTTGGCGAACCAGATACCGATCAGCAACAAACCGATGCCGCGCAGCAAGGCCAGGGTGGAACCAATCGTGATGGTGGCAAAGCCTGCGCTCCAGAACAGCAGCGACGGCTCGCGAACGCTGCGCCACTCGATCGCCAGGTACAACGCAGCCGCGGCAGCCAGGGCGATCGAGATAGTCAGCATCGTGGATGGATCAAGCGCCATAAACGGATTGGCCTATCTGGTTAACGAGGAAAAAGGCCCGATTGTATGCGCTCGTGATGACTTTTCAGAGGAGCCTTGCACCACCAGCCTGCAAATGATAGCCCAGCCCTGGCCAATACCCATGCGGGTGAAATGTCATATTGACATCAGCGTGTCATTTGCACCACAAAAACCGCTGTCGTTATGACAACGAACCAGCGCAACACGCCCATCTGCAGGGGCTGCCCTGCTGGCACGAAAGCTGAACCATTCTCTTTCGCCACTACCTGCCTTGCGGAAATAACCATCATGAGAAATATCCTCCTCCCTCTGGCAATGTCCCTGTCCATCGCCCTGCCCGCCTGCGCCGACGAGGTGCTCTCGGAAAGCCCCGACAACACGGTGGGCTATGGCGCCGGGGGCGTCACCGGCCTGATGGTCGGCGCCGCGCTCGGTGGCCCGTTCGGCGCCATCGTCGGTGCAGCCCTGGGTGCATTTGGCGGCGCCGCCGTGCAACAAGGCAGCGGGCACAGCGATGCAGCGTACGTGGTACGCCATGACGACGGCAGTACCCAGCGCTATCGCTCGCCCAATGCCCGCTTCAAGCCCGGTGATCAGGTGCAGGTGAGTGGAATTCGCCTGGCCCCGGCGCAGTAAGCCGTTGCCCGGACAAAAAGCTCACCGGTTGCCGCCCATGTGAGCTCAGGCGCTCCCAGTCGCGGAAACACAAACGTAGCTCCAGGGTGGCCCAGCTTTCCGCCAGGGCCACCCGACGCGCCGGCAGCTCCTGCTCGGCGCGCACGGCGGCTGTTCGGGCAGCATGGCCAGGTTCATCGCCAATTCCTCGATAAAGCGCTGCTAGTGGGGCTGCCTTCAGTTCAGAATAACCCTGTCTTTCTTCTGCCGCGGGTACCCATGAACGCATTACGCAGCCTGATCCAGCGCCAACTGCAAAGCGGCGCCCTTTACGCCGTGCTGGCGGCCCTGGGTTTCAGCTTCAAGGCCATCTTCGTCAAGCTCGCCTATGCCGCAGGGCCGGTGGACGCCATCAGCCTGCTGGCATTGCGCATGGGGCTGTCGCTGCCGATGTTCGCCTGGCCGGTATGGGCCAGCCGTGGTCAGGGCAGCGCACCGCTCAACCTGGGCGATGGGCTGCGTGTCGCGTTGCTCGGGCTGCTGGGCTACTACCTGGCCAGCCTGTTCGACTTCTATGGCCTGCAGTACATCAGCGCCGGGCTGGAGCGGCTGATTCTGTTCACCTACCCGACCCTGGTGCTGGTGTTCCAGGCCATCGCCCTGCGTGAGCGGCCAAGCCTGCGCACCTTGTCGGCCATGGGCCTGTGCTACCTGGGGCTGGGCATTGCCTTTGTCCACGACGTCAGTGTGGCCGGGGCTGGCCAGCAGGTAGTGCTGGGCTCGCTGTGGGTGTTCGCCAGTGCAGTGACCTACGCGCTGTATTACTCCGGCACCGGAATGATGCTCAAGCGCATGGGCTCGATGCGCCTGGCCGGGCTGTGCGGTACTGCGTCCTCGCTGATGGTGCTGGCGCATTACCTGGTGGTGGCACCGGTCGGGCAGTTGTGGCAGTTGCCGGGCGCAGTGTGGGCCAATGCCGGGTTGATGGCGATGTTTTCCACGGTGCTGCCGATTTACTGGGTGGCGCTGGCGATACAGCGCCTGGGGCCGACCCATACTGCGGCAGTGGGCAACCTGGGGCCGGTGCTGACGGTGCTGGCATCGTGGGCGATCCTGAGCGAGGAGATTTCGCTGTATCAGGTCGTCGGGTTGGCGGTGGTGCTGTTTGCGGTGTCGCGGCTCAAGCCGCGGGGCAAACAGGAAACAAAGGTGGCTGAGGCCAAAGGTGCAGCAGCCTGACTGCGGTCACTGTGGAAGATTGCCCAGCCCTTTGGGCTGCGCTGTCGCACAGATAACTGAATTCGCAAGCGATCCTCGTACCCTGTGGGAGCGGCTTTAGCCGCGAAGAATCCAACGCGGTGCATGGCACCGGCTGCGCCGGTGTTCGCGGCTAAAGCCGCTCCCACAGGGTCCCTGCTAATTCAATGAGTTATGTGCAGTTCTATGAGAGCGGCCTTGCGTCGCGAAAGGGCTGCAGAGCAGCCCCGGCAATTTTGGTAGCAACACCAACGTCTGGGGCCGCTTTGCGGCCCTTTCGCGACACAAGGCCACTCCCACAAAAACGCGTAAATCCCTCAGAGCACCCGCTTGATCAGCGGCTCCAGCCGGCTATAGCGCAGCCGCCGCAGGAACCTGCGCACATCCTTGGGGTGCTCGGCCTTGGCGCCCAACTCCTCTGCCGAGCCGATCTTCGGCGCATGCCGGCGCAGCTCGGCCAGCTCTGCTTCCCGTGGCCCCAGCCATTGCCCTTGCGGGTCATCGATCAGCAGGCCGTTCTCCAGGTCCAGATTGAAGCCGCGCGGATTCAGGTTGTTACCGGTCAGCAACGAATAGCGTTGGTCGACCCACACGCCCTTGGCATGAAAGGTATGCCCGGGGTCGTTCCAGATCCGCACCTGCAGCTGGCCGCTGGCAATCGCAGCGTGGCGACGTCGGGTGAAGGCACGCAGGTTGTCTTCGTACAGGTAGGGCAACGCGCCGCTGGCACTGAACGGCTCGCCGGGGGCGATATAGAAGTCGTTGGCCGTGCGATCACCAACGATCAGTTCCACCCGCACGCCACGCGCCAGGGCATGGTCAAGTTCGCGCATCAGCACCCGGGGTGGGTTGAAATACGGCGTGCTGATGATGACCTGCGTGCGTGCCGCCGCCAGCAAGGCGCACACTGCACGGTTCAGCGGGTTGCCACGGCCCACACCCAACAGCGGGATAACCCGCAGGCCCTGCCCCGCCCCGCTGGCCGGAGCCTCATAGGCCATGCGCCGCAGCCGCGCGCGCAAGCGCCGGATTTCGCCGCGCAGGCTGCGGGTGGAGGGTGGCGCCGGCAGGTCGAGGCGCGGTGTGGCGGTGTGGTGCAGCAGGCGACGCACCAACCCGACCATGGCGTCGGCCAGCTCTGGTGACTGGAACAGGTGGTAGCGGTCCAGGCGGTAACGGTCGAAACGGTGCAGGTACACGTTGTTAAGGCTGGCGCCGGTGTAGATCACGCAGTCGTCGATGATGCTGCCCTTCAGGTGCAACACGCCAAACAGCTCGCGGGTCTGCACAGGTACGCCATGGATGACGATATCCAGCCCATGGTGCTGGCGCTGGGCCTGGTACCAGGCGGCGTTACCCGGCTGGCGCCCGGCGCCCAACAGACCGCGGCGAGCACGGAACCAGTCGACCACGATGGTGATTTCCAGCCCGGGCCGCGCGGCCTTGGCCTGGTACAAGGCATCCAGCACTTCCTGGCCAGCCTCATCTTCCTGCAGGTACAGCGCAACGATGACGATACGCCGGGTTGCGGCGCGGATGCGCTCGAGCAGGCAGGCGCGGTAGGCCTTGGCATCGGGCAGCACCTGGATCGACTCGGCCGACATGGCGTAGCCTGGCAATGCCGCCAGCATGGATTCGGGGTTCAAGAACGATCACCTTCTGTGTGCAATCACTGTCGTGCATCAGCTTGCACAGGAAGTTTGAAATGGTCCAGCCCCCGGATAGCATGGGGCTGCTTTGCAGCCCTGTCGCGACACAAGGCCGCTCCTACAAGCCAGCGCCGAATCCACATGCGGCGCCGAACCTGTGGGAGCGGCCTTGTGTCGCGATAGGGGCGCAAAGCGCCCCCATTTCTGACGAAGCTATTTCAGGTCAAAACGATCCAGCTCCATAACCTTCTCCCAGGCCGCGACAAAGTCCCGCACGAACTTGTCCCGGCCATCACTGCTGCCGTACACCTCGCTCAATGCCCGCAACTGGGCATGGGAGCCGAACACCAGGTCAACCCGGCTACCGGTCCACTTCACCTGGCCGGTCTTGCGATCACGCCCTTCGAAGGTTTCGTTATCCGCCGAGGTCGGCTTCCACTCAACGCACATGTCCAGCAAGTTGCGGAAGAAGTCGTTGCTCAGGGTACCGACCTTGTCGGTGAACACGCCCTGTTGGCTGCCGCCATGGTTGGCGCCGAGCACACGCAGGCCGCCGATCAGCACGGTCAGTTCCGGCGCGGTCAGGGTCAGCAATTGGGCCTTGTCCAGCAGCAGTTTCTCGGCCTTGACGCTGTAGCGGGCCTTGGTGAAGTTGCGGAAGCCATCGGCCAGCGGTTCCAGCACGGCGAACGACTCGACGTCGGTCTGCGCCTGGGAGGCATCGACACGCCCAGGGCGGAACGCCACGCTGACGTTGTGCCCGGCGTCCTTGGCAGCCTTTTCCACTGCGGCGCCACCGGCCAGAACGATCAGGTCGGCCAGGGAGATTTTTTTGCCACCGGCATTGAACTCGGCCTGGATTTTCTCCAGCGCCGCCAGCACCTTGCCTGTGCCCTGGTTCGCCGCCCAATCCTTCTGCGGCGCCAGGCGCAGGCGGCCACCATTGGCCCCGCCACGCTTGTCCGAACCGCGGAAGGTCGACGCCGCTGCCCAGGCAGTGGCCACCAGCTCGCCAACGCTCAGGCCCGCCGCCAGCACCTTGGCCTTGAGCGCGGCAATGTCCTGCTCGCCTACCAGCGGGTGATCCACTTTTGGCAGCGGGTCTTGCCACAGCAGCTCTTCGTTGGGCATTTCCGGGCCCAGATAGCGCGCCAATGGGCCCATGTCGCGGTGGATCAGCTTGTACCAGGCGCGGGCGAAGGCGTCCGCCAGCTGGTCAGGATTATCCTTGAAGCGGCGGGCGATCGGCTCGTAGATCGGGTCGAAACGCAGCGCCAGGTCGGAGGTGAGCATGGAAGGCGCGTGGCGCTTGGCCGGGTCATGGGCATCCGGCACGGTGCCTGCCCCCTTGCCCTCCTTCGGCCGCCACTGGTGGGCACCAGCCGGGCTCTTGGTCAGTTCCCAGTCGAAGTTGAACAGGTTGTTGAGGTATTCGTTGCTCCATCGGGTGGGGGTGGAAGTCCAGGTCACTTCCAGGCCGCTGGTGATGGTATCGCCACCCTTGCCGCTGCCGAACTTGTTGGCCCAGCCCAAACCCTGCAGCTCCAGGCCTGCTGCTTCCGGCTCGGGGCCGACGTTGTCGGCAGGGCCGGCACCGTGGGTCTTGCCAAAGGCGTGGCCACCGGCGATCAACGCCACGGTTTCTTCATCGTTCATGGCCATGCGGCCGAAGGTGTCACGGATGTCCTTGCCCGAGGCTACCGGGTCGGGGTTGCCTTCCGGGCCTTCCGGGTTCACATAGATCAGGCCCATCTGCACGGCGGCCAGCGGGTTTTCCAGGTTGCGCTCGCCCTCCAGGGTACGTCCCTGCTCCTCGGGGCGCTTGGCCGGTTCCGCCACCAGGTCGCCCTTGCCGGGCGGCTGGGCCTTGCCGTAGCGGGTGTCACCGCCCAGCCAGACCTTTTCCGAGCCCCAGTACACATCTTCGTCCGGCTCCCACACATCGGCACGCCCGCCAGAGAAGCCGAAGGTCTTGAAACCCATGGATTCGAGGGCGACGTTGCCGGTGAGCACGATCAGGTCGGCCCAGGAAATCTTGTTGCCGTACTTCTGCTTGATCGGCCACAGTAGCCGCCGGGCCTTGTCCAGGCTGACGTTGTCCGGCCAACTGTTGAGCGGGGCGAAGCGCTGCTGGCCAGAGCCCGCACCACCCCGGCCATCGCCGATGCGGTAGGTACCGGCGCTGTGCCAGGCCATGCGGATGAACAACGGGCCATAATGGCCGAAGTCGGCGGGCCACCAGTCCTGGGAGTCGGTCATCAAGGCGGTCAGGTCTTTCTTCAGCGCCTGGAAGTCGAGGCTCTTGAACGCCTTGGCATAATCGAAATCCGGGTCCATCGGGTCGGATTTGGAGGAATGTTGATGAAGAATTCTCAGGTTGAGCTGGTCAGGCCACCAGTCACGGTTGGTGGTGCCGCCACCTGCGGTTTGATGGAACGGGCATTTCGATTCGTTCGACATCTGCGGGTACCTTTGGGTCGGTTATCCAGATTTCCGGTCTATGCCAGGTGTTCTTTCAGCCGAGCGCGTGGGCTCGTGCTACCCCTCATCAGGTCTACACGGGGCTTGCGAAGCTGTCATGACGGGGTTGGCGTGGTCTTGCACACAGGTGCTGACATGCCGCCCGCTGGCAGAATTCGCGGGGCCAGGGGAAAGACTAGCCGAGCTTGGGCAGAGTTCTAATAGAGTGCCTATTGAGGGGCGATAGCTTGGCTCTGTCAGGTTCGTGCCCGCGAACAGGCCGGCACATCCATACAAGGCAACCAAGCTGTCCGCATGCTCCAATACAACGCCAACCCCTTCCAACCCGGAACCCGTACCCTCATGAATCGCAACGACCTGCGCCGCGTCGACATGAACCTGCTGGTTCTGTTCGAAGCCCTGATGATCGAACGCAACCTGACCCGGGTCGGCGAAAAGCTGTTCATTACCCAGTCCACCGTCAGCGCCGCCCTCGCCCGCCTGCGTGAGCTGTTCGACGACCCGCTGCTGATCCGCAACGGCCGAGCCATGGAGCCCACGCCACGGGCCATGCAGATCTTCGCCGAGCTGGGGCCGGCCATGGATGTGATTTCCGCCGCCATCAGCCGCGCCCGCGAGTTCGACCCGGTCAACAGCTGCAACGTGTTCCGCCTGGGCCTGTCGGACGATGCCGAATTCGGCCTGTTCCCGGCCCTGCTGCAGGCGCTGCGCGAAGAGGCCCCGAATATCAGTGTGGTGGTGCGCCGGGCCAACTTCCTGCTGATGCCGGGGCTGCTGGCCAGCGGCGAAATTTCGGTGGGCGTGAGCTACACCACGGACCTGCCGGCCACCGCCAAGCGCCGCAAGCTGCGCAACATCGGCGTGCGGGTGCTGCGCGCCGATGACCGCCCGGGCCCGCTGACCCTCGACGAATACTGCGCCCGCCCGCATGTGATGGTGTCGTTCTCCGGCGACATGAGCGGCAATATCGACCTCGACCTGGCGCGCATCGGCCGCTGCCGCAAGGTGGTGCTGGCGGTGCCGCAGTTCGGCAGCCTGCGCGCCCTGCTGCGCAACACCGAGCTGATCGCCACGGTGCCGGACTATGCCGCCTGCGCCCTGGCCGACGACGGCAGCCTGCGCGCCGATCCGGCGCCGTTCGACATCACCGAGGCCGAACTGTCGATGGTCTGGAGCGGTGCCCAGGACAATGACCCGGCCGAGCGCTGGCTGCGCGAGCGCATCCTGCAGTTCATGGCCACGCAGTGATGCATCGACCTCATCGATAGCCACCATGAATACCATCAAGTTCCGCTGCGGCCAGCCCGGGCGGAAGATGGCGGCATTCACTGATTGATGAGGCCTCCCATGAAAACCGGCATGATCGCTGCCCTGCTCGCCTTGCTGGCCGCCCTTGGCGGTTGTGCCAGCCCGGCAGCTACCGACACGCAGCCTTACGGGCGCTTCTATTCGGCCACGGCCATTTCCAGTGTCGCCCTGGCCCCTGGCCAACGGGTGGCAGTACTGCTGGGGCGTGATGCCGAAGCGACCCTCGAATACCTCGGCAGCCATCGCACCCAGGCAGGCGCACCGGCCCATGGCCAACGTGTCCCTGTTGCGACCCTGGGCAGCGAAAGCCAGGCGTATGACTGGCTGGCACGGTCACTGGCGCAGCAGTTTGCCGAAGTGACTTTCTATGACGACCTGGACACACTGCTGGGCGACCACCCGGACGTGATCGTGCTGCTGGACACCGAAAGCCGTTTGGCCAGTGCGGAGATCGAAAGCCGGGTAGTAGCTCGCTTTTTCGATGACCAGCTGACCTATATCGGCCGCGCTGAGGGGCGGGCAAGCAAGAGTCTGGGCGATGTGGCGAGGGTGGTCGAGGATGAGCGGGCGGTGCAGGCGGATGCGCTGCGGGACTTTGACGATTCGTTGCAGGCGCTGTTGAAGGGTCGCGTTTGAGGCCCCCTTCACAGATATAGCGCAAATGCTCGGGCACAGCACCGGCCAGTAGGAGCAGCCTTGTGCTGCGAAGAGGCCAGTACCGCCACAGAATTTCTTTTGCCACACCGGCCCTTTCGCAGCACAAGGCTGCTCCTACAGGTCAGTGCTGTAGCTGTAATAACAGCGGTAAAGCTTCTACTTACCCCGCTGCATCCACGCCGCCCCCAGCCCGCTGAGGCAGATCACCGAGATGCCCACCAGGCTCAGGGTGTCCGGCACCTGGCTGTAGACAACCAACCCAAGCAACCCGGCGAACACGATCTGGCAATAGCTGAATGGCGCCAGCAAGGCAGGTGCCGCATGGCGGAAGGCCTGGGTCAGCAGCAGGTGCGCGGTCATGCCAAAGCCCCCCAGCGCCAGCATCAGCAGCGCATGGTCCCAACGCGGCATCTCCCAGAAGAACGGCACCAGCGCACTCATCGCCAGCGTGTTGCACAACCCCGCATAGAAATTGCTGGTGGTCGGGCTGTCATGCGCGGCCAGGATGCGCGTCAGCAACTGATAGAAGCAGAAGCCCAGCGCCGAACCAAACGGATACAGGATGGCCGGAGTGAACATCGCCCCGCCCGGGTGCACCACCACCAGCACGCCGATGAAGCCCATCACCACCGCCACCCACTGCCCCACCGTCACCCGCTCCTTCAGCAGTGGCGCCGACAGCGCAGTGACCAGCACCGGGGCAAGGAAGTTGACCGCCGTGGCCTCGGCCAGTGGCAGGTACTGCAGGCCTGTGGTGAACAGCAGGCTGGTACTCAGCAGGCTCAGGGCGCGTAACGTCTGCAACAGAGGGCGGCGAGTGCGCAGCACGTTGAGGCCGGCCTTGGGCAGAAAGATGCCGGCCATCAGCAGCGTGTGCACCACATACCGCGCCCACACCACCATGATGATCGGGTACAGGCCGCCCAGGAACTTGGACAGGGCATCGTGACTGGCGAACAGGAACGTCGCCACCACCACCAGGGCGATGCCGCGCAGGGGTTGGTTGACTCCGGACAGCGGTGTGCTGGAACTCATGGCACTCTCGATGACGGCGCGGCTGGATGCGGCGCCCAGGGAAGGCCGCGCAGGCATAGCCTGGCGGATGCAACAGCTCGAATTTTAGAAGAGATGCCGAAGAATAAGGAAGTTCAATCGCCGCCAGCCAAGGCCGACTGCAATTTCTGTTCGCTGATCGACCACTTTCCGCCCCACGCGCATGGCCCGTGCCGTGCTGATCGCCGACCATCGAATGCGAACCCTGCACACCCTACAAGGAATTTACATGCAAAGGCTCACCACCCGTAACGGCCTGGCCCTGCCCGCGATCGGCCTGGGCACCTGGCCAATGACCGGCAGCGAGTGCACCCAGGCCGTGCGCCAGGCGCTTGAATTGGGTTACCGGCACATAGACACTGCCACTGCCTATGACAACGAAACCGCCGTCGGCCAGGCACTGCGCGAAAGCGATGTACCGCGCGAGCAGATTCACCTGACCACCAAGGTATGGTGGGATCGCCTGACGCCCAAGGCCATGCGCCAGTCGCTGGAGGACAGCCTGCGCGCCCTGGGTACCGAGCAGGTCGACCTGTTCCACATCCACTGGCCCAGCCAGGACTGGGACCTGGCCCGCAGCATCGAAACCCTGGTGGCCCTGCGTGACGAGGGCAAGGCGCGCAGCATCGGCGTGGCCAACTTCCCGCTGGGGCTGCTGCGCCAGGTGGTGGAAACCCTGGGCGCGCCATTGTCGGCGATCCAGGTGGAATACCACGTGCTGCTCGGCCAGCAACCGCTGCTGGACTACGCCCGCCGCCACGACCTGCTGCTCACCGCCTACACCCCGCTGGCCCGTGGGCAGGCGGCGGCGCAGCAGGTGATCCAGGCGATCGCCCGCAAGCATGGCGTACTGCCCAGCCAGGTGGCGCTGAAGTGGTTGCTGGACCAGGACGGCGTGGCGGTGATCCCCAAGGCCGGCAGCCGCGAGAACCAGCTGGCCAACCTGGCAGCGTCGAACGTGCAACTGGATGACGAGGACCGCGCGGCGATCGCCGGGTTGCCGAAGGACCAGCGGGTGGTGAGCCCGGCGTTTGCGCCGGACTGGAACAGCTAAGCCTTGATCAAGCCTTGAAAGCTTGCACGGCCCATGTGGGAGCGGGTTCACCCGCGAACACCGGCGCAGCCGGTGCCAGCCACCGTGTCGCCTGCTTCGCGGGTGAACCCGCTCCCACAGGTACTGCGCCGGGCCGATCGGCTGCGGTGATTCTGCAGGCCCGCGCAAGGGCACTATGCCGGCGTCACGACTTGCTTCAACCGCTCGTTCGCCGGTGCCGGCCGCCCGTACAGGTAACCCTGGAAGTGCGAGCAACCCTCCGCCACCAACCGGCGCATCTGCTCCTCCGACTCCACCCCCTCGGCCGTGGTCTTGATCATCAGGCTGTTGGACAGGTCGGTAATGGCGCGAATGATCGACATCGCCTCGCGGCTGTCGCACATGTCATGCACGAACGACTTGTCGATCTTGATCCGGTCGAACGGGAACGAACGCAGGTAACCCAGCGAGGAGTATCCGGTGCCGAAATCGTCCAGCGAAATGGACACGCCCAGGTCCTTCAGTGCACGCAGGGTACGCACGTTTTCCTCGCTGTTGCCCAGCAGCACCGACTCGGTGACCTCCAGTTCCAACCGCTGTGGCGGCAGGCCGGAGTCGGCCAGCGCCAGGGCCACGGTGTGCACCAGGTTGGCATTCTTGAACTGCACTGCCGACAGGTTGACCGACACCGTCTGCTCGCTGTCCCAGCTGGCCGCCTCCTGGCAGGCCAGGTTCAGCGCCCGGGTGCCCAGTTCGTGGATCAGCCCGGTTTCCTCAGCGATGGGGATGAAGTCCATGGGCATGACCATGCCACGGGTCGGGTGCTCCCAGCGCAGCAACGCCTCATAGCCGGTAACGCTGCTGGTCTGCTGGTCGACCACCGGCTGGTAGTGCAGCTGCAACTGGCCCAGGTGCAGCGCAGTGCGC
The DNA here is from genome assembly GCF_001586765.1 of Pseudomonas sp. ABFPK. Classification (NCBI taxonomy): domain Bacteria; kingdom Pseudomonadati; phylum Pseudomonadota; class Gammaproteobacteria; order Pseudomonadales; family Pseudomonadaceae; genus Pseudomonas; species Pseudomonas sp. ABFPK. The sequence goes on from NZ_LQXW01000023.1 coordinate 201,617, forward strand.
AGGTCGGTTTCCACCAGGCGGCGCTGGCGGGCGGCGACGTCCAGTTCGACGCTGAAGCACTCGTAGCGGTTGCGACCGTTGCGCTTGGCCTCGTACAGCGCCATGTCGGCGTAGCCCAGCAGTTGCTCGGCCTGGTCGCTGTCTTCCGGCGCAATGGCAATGCCGATGCTCACCCCAACAGTGAACTGGTGACCCTCGATCTGGAACGGTGGGCAGATCGCGTTGATCAGGCGCTGCGCAGTGTTGCATGCGGCCTCCCGGCCTTCCAGGCCGGTCAGCACCACGGCAAACTCGTCGCCGCCCAGGCGGGCCAGGGTGTCGTGCTCGCGCAGCTCGCGGCGCAGGCGCTTGCCCAGCGCGCGCAGCAGCTTGTCGCCAAAGGCGTGGCCCAGCGAATCGTTGATGTTCTTGAAGTTGTCCAAATCCAGGCACAGTGCGGCGGTCAGCTTGGCGTGCTCGCTGTCACGCACCAGGGCCTGGCGCAGGCGTTCGTTGAACAGGGTGCGGTTGGGCAGCCCGGTCAACGCATCGTGGTGCGCCATGTGGTGGATCTGCGCGTGGGCGGCCAGCTCTTCGGTGGCATCTTCGGCAACGAACAACACATAGTCGGCCTGGCCTTCACGGTTCTGGCTAAGCAAGGTGCGGCTGCGCAGGGTGCGTGGGCCACAGGCCGTGTCGACCCGGGTTTCGGCAGCATGCCCCTTGGTGCTGCGGGCGCCACGGGCCAGTTGCTGTTCCAGGTAACCGGCAACGCCCGGTGCCAGGCACTCGCCGGGCAACTGCCCGATCATGCTGCGCTGCGGCCCGCCGAACAGGCGTTCGGCCTGCTGGTTCGCCAGCAGGATGCGCTGGCTCTCCAGGTCCTGGACAATGACGCTGGCGGGGATGTTGGCAATCACCGAATCAAGGAACTGCGACAGCTTGGCCATTTCCTGGCTGTACTGTTCGGCCAGCTCCTTGGCCTGCAGCAGTTCCAGCTCTTGCCGGTGACGCTCGGAAATGTCGCGGGTGACCTTGGCAAAACCCACCAGTTGCCCGGCATCGTCGTACACCGCGTCGATCACCACATGGGCATGGAAGACCGTGCCGTCCTTGCGCAGGCGCGAACCGATCTCTTCGAACCGCCCGGTGCTGCGGGCCTGCTCAAGGTTCAGCGCCGGCAGCCCGGCGGCGCGCTCGGCATCGGTGTAGAACAACGAGTAGTGCTTGCCGACGATTTCCTCGGCCAGGTAGCCCTTGGCGCGCTGAGCGCCGGGGTTCCAGTTGGCGACGATACCTTCGGGGGTGAGCAGGTAGAAGGCATAGTCCACCACACTCTGGATCAACAGCCGGTACATGATGTCGGGGCTTGCGACTAGCGACATGACTTTTACCTGGGCCTTCGAAAGGCATGAAAAGGATTGGTGGCATTATGCCTTCGACGACGACTTTGTGAAGTAGCTCACAAAAAGCCACGATCCCTTCAATTAGCGAACGAAGGCTTGCAACCCCCTCAATGGCGGGCGCCCGTGACCAGGAAATTGAGCAAGCCCGGTTCGTCATCCAGGGCTATGGGCCGCGCCGGGCGCGACAGCTCGGCCAGCACGGCATTGCAGAAGGCCACGGCAGGCATGTCCTGTGGGTAACAGCGCATCAACCAGTCGCCCTCGCCGCCCAGCAGCTGCAATGCCACCGCCCGGCCGATGCCCTGTCGGCGGTACTTTTTCAGGATGAACAGGTCAGCCAGTTCGAACGCGTCGATGCCCGGCAGCTCGCTGCGTTCGACCAGCACGAAACCGGCGATGAAACCGTCTGCCAGCACCAGGTACGCGCCCCAGCCATCGGCCCCCCAGTAACGTTGCAGGTGCTCGTCATGGATATAGAAGCGGCCGTCCACTTCGACGTCTTCCTGCTCCCAGTCCGAGGACTCGTAGGCGTAGAACTGATAGAGGTTGCGAATCAGCGGGGCCTGGTCGGCAGTGGTTGCCAACAGTTCGATGGGCGGCATGGTGAGGGGCTCGGGTAAAAAGGCGGATTCTAGATCAACCGCCCCTGGCAGCAAAAAGCCCAGGCCCTCCCCGCACGGAAAGGCCCAGGCAAAACCAACACAAACACATCACTCATTGATTTAGCAGGCCCCTGTGGGAGCGGGTTCACCCGCGAACACCGGCACAGCCGGTGCCATACACCGTGTCGCATTCTTCGCGGGTAAACCCGCTCCCACAACGACCTCTACAACCGGAGCGATAACATCACTCAGGCCCCCTGCAAAGCACGCGGGCGGTGGCTGCGCGCCTCGGCGTCTGGCGCCTTGGCCGCCTGCAGATGGAAGTCGAACGCCAGCTCGGCAAAGCGCTCACCCTCTACGCCGCGAGCACGCGCTGCCGCAGCATCCTCGACAAAGCGCAGCTCGCCGACCAGCCCGTCACGGGTGGCATAGGCAAAGTCATCCCACAAGTACTTGTCGCCGGCCAGGTTTATCTGCGTGGTCAGGTGCCGGTGCCCGGGCGCAGAGATGAAGAAGTGCACATGCGCCGGGCGCTGGCCGTGACGGCCAAGCAGGTCCAGGCATTCCTGGGTTGGCCCCTGCGGGTCGCAACCGTACCCCGACGGCACGATGGAGCGCGCGCGGTAGCGCCCTTCGGCATCGGTGATGATGCGCCGGCGCAGGTTGTACTCGGACTGGGTAGTGTCGAAGTACGAATAGGTGCCCTGGGTGTTGGCGTGCCACAGGTCAACGGTGGCGCCGGCCAACGGCTTGCCTTCGGCATCGAACACCTGGCCCTGTAGGAACATCACCACGCCCGGGTCGCTGCCGTCATCCATGCGCGTTTCACCGTGCGCCAGCGGCGCGCCTGCCACATACAGCGGGCCTTCGATGGTGCGCGGGGTGCCGCCAGTCAGGCCGGCCTCGGCGTCCTTGGCGTCCTGCAACAGGTCGAGGAAGTGCTCGATGCCCAGGCCCGCCGCCAGCAGGCCGGCTTCGTTACGGCCACCCAGGCGGTTGAGGTAGTCGACGGCATGCCAGAACTCGTCTTCGGTGATTTCCAGGTCCTCGACCAGGCGTGCAGTGTCCTGCAGCACACGCAGGATGATCTGCTTGAAGCGTGGGTTGCCTTCAGCATGGCCCAGGCCGGCCACTTCCTTGAAGAACGCCTGAACATCGGCAGTGTGGGAAATTTTCACGGTCATCGCGCTTGCCTCATTTTGTTCTTGTCAGGTAGACAGGTGCCACTCAGCGGTCATCGCTGTGAATCGACGAGGGGTGCCGGCACAGGCCGTCTACCTCGATGTCCATGTACGGGAACAGCGGCAGCTGCATCAGGGTGTCGTGCAGCGCCTCGACGCTGGGTACATCGAACACGCTGTAGTTGGCGTAGTGCCCGGCAATGCGCCACAGGTGGCGCCAGGTGCCTTCGCGCTGCAGGCGCTGGGCCAGTTCCTTTTCGTCGGCCTTGAGCCTGGCGGCCTTGGCCGGGTCCATGTCGACCGGAAGTTTCACGGTCATCTTCACGTGGAACAGCATGCTGGTATCTCCTTTCTCTGATTTGGCGCCAACACTGTGGGAGCGGGTTTACCCGCGAACACGGGCGAAGCCCGTGCCATCCACCGCGTCGCCTGCTTCGCGGCTAAAGCCGCTCCCACAGGGGTTGTGTGTTCTTTCAGCCAGCGTGACTCAGCGGCGGGCGAAGCGCGCCAGGCGCTGTTCGTCCAGGGTCAGGCCCAGGCCTGGGGTGCGTGGGATGTGCAGCTGGAAGTCGCGGTATTGTGGCGGCTCGTTGACGATTTCTTCGGTCAGCAGCAGCGGCCCGAACAGCTCGGTGCCCCAGGTGAGCTGGCGCAGGGTCAGGAAGGCATGAGCCGAAGCCAGGGTGCCGATCGAGCCTTCGAGCATGGTCCCGCCATACAAGGCGATGCCGGCAGCCTCGGCGATTTGCGCGGTACGCAGTACGGCGCGCGGGCCGCCGTTCTTGGCTATTTTCAGGGCGAAGATGCTGGCCGCGCCGTCGGCAGCCAGGCTGAAGGCGTCCTCGACGCTTTCGATCGACTCGTCGGCCATGATCGGTGCCGGGCTGCGCTGGTTCAGGCGCACCTGGCCGCTGCGGTTGATGCGCGAAATCGGTTGCTCGATCAGGTCGATGCCGTTGTCGCCAAGCACCTGGCAGGCACGGATGGCCTGGGATTCGTCCCAGTACTGGTTGACGTCGACCCGCACGCTGGCGCTGTCGCCCAGCTCGCGCTTGATCGCCACCACGTGCTTGAGGTCCTGGGCCAACGGGTTGGCGCCGATCTTCAGCTTGAACACCCGATGCCGACGAATCTCCAGCATGTGCTGGGCTTCGGCGATGTCGCGGGCGGTATCGCCGCTGGCCAAGGTCCAGGCCACTTCCAGGCTGTCGCGCACGCGGCCACCCAGCAGTTCGCTGACCGGCAGGCCCAGGCGTTTGCCCTGAGCATCGAGCAAGGCGCTTTCGATACCCGACTTGGCAAAGGTATTGCCCTTGGCCAGCTTGTCCAGCTTGAGCATGGCGGCGTTGATGTTGTCAGCCGGCAAGCCAACCAGCGCTGGCGCCAGGTGCGCATCGATGTTGGCCTTGATGCCCTCCGGGCTTTCGTAGCCATAGGCCAGGCCGCCGATGGTGGTGGCCTCGCCGATGCCTTCCACGCCATCACTGCAGCGAACACGCAATACCACAAGGGTCTGCTGCTGCATGGTGTGCATCGCCAGCTTGTGCGGGCGAATGGTCGGCAGGTCTACGATAATTGCCTCGATACGTTCAATCAGCACACTTGTCATTGTTGCCAGGTCCCGTTGTTTCGGGCTGCCAGCCGCAGGCCCGAGTGGTGCATTTACTTGCTTGTTCAAGGATTGCGCGAGACCCTGATAGCCGTCCAATATCGAATGAATCTCCCACCATACCCTGGAGGTCTGATGGAGCTGCGCCACTTGCGTTACTTCAAGGTCCTGGCCGAAACCCTGAACTTCACTCGCGCCGCCGAGCTGCTGCACATTGCCCAGCCGCCGCTGAGCCGGCAGATCAGCCAACTCGAGGACCAGCTCGGTACCTTGCTGGTAGTGCGCGAGCGCCCGCTGCGGCTGACAGAGGCGGGTCGCTTCTTCTACGAACAGAGCTGCACCGTGCTGCAGCAGCTGCAGAACATCAGCGACAACACCCGTCGCATTGGCCAGGGCCAGCGCCAGTGGCTGGGGATCGGCTTCGCCCCGTCGACCCTGTACAAGGTGCTGCCGGAGCTGATCCGCGAGCTGCGCCAGGACAGCGAGCTGGAACTGGGCCTCAACGAGATGACCACGCTGCAGCAGGTGGAGGCGCTGAAAAGCGGGCGCATCGACATCGCCTTCGGGCGCATTCGCATCGATGACCCGGCGATTCACCAACAAGTGCTGTGCGAGGACCCGCTGGTGGCGGTATTGCCCAAGGATCACCCGCTGGCGAGCAGCCCGCTTACACTTGCCCAGCTGGCTGGCGAGGCGTTCATCCTCTACCCGGCCAACCCGCGGCCCAGCTATGCCGACCATGTGCTGGCACTGTTCGCCCACCACGGCATGAGCATCCGCGTCAGCCAATGGGCCAACGAACTGCAGACCGCCATCGGTCTGGTGGCCGTCGGCGTGGGCGTGACCCTGGTGCCGGCGTCGGTGCAACAGCAGCACCGCACCGATATCGAATATGTAAGCCTGCTCGACAGCGGCGCCGTCAGCCCGATCATCCTCAGCCGACGCAAGGGCGATGTGAGCCCGATCGTGCAGCGCTGCCTGACATTGATTGCACAACAGGCCGAATGAGCACGCGCTCCCTGACCTCAACGGTCTGGCTAAACACCTGCCCCCTGTGGGAGCGGGTTCACCCGCGAACACGGGCGAAGCCCGTGCCATGCACCGAGTTGAATTCTTCGCGGGTAAACCCGCTCCCACAGGGTCCGCGTCTGTCTGTAGGCGCACTTTTGTGTCACACCCCGGCCATCATCAACCAACAGGAATACCCAGCATGATTCACGGCAAGACACTGCAAGCATGGTGCAGCTCCCACCCCCTGATCGACGACCTGGTGGCCCTGCGCGAAACCCGTTGGTTCAACCCGCACATTGCCCCGGCCGCCCAAGCCCTGGCCGACGTCGGTTTAAGCGCCGCCGATGTCAGTGCTGCCAGTGCCCGCCTGGCACGCTTTGCCCCCTACCTGGCGAGCGTGTTCCCGGATACCGCCGCCACCGGCGGCATCATCGAGTCACCACTGCGCCCGCTGCCCAAACTGCATGCCACCTTGCTGCAGGCAGCGGGCCTGCCTGCCAGCGGTTCACTTTGGCTCAAGGCCGACAGCGAGCTGCCGATCTCTGGCTCGATCAAGGCCCGCGGCGGTATTCATGAAGTGCTCAAGCATGCCGAAGACCTTGCCCTGGCAGCCGGCCTGATCAGCCTCGACAGCGATTACCGGGAACTGGCCAGCGACCAGGCCCGGCAATTCTTCAGCCAGTACAAGGTTGCGGTCGGCTCGACCGGCAACCTCGGCCTGTCGATCGGCATCATGAGCGCCAGACTGGGCTTTCAGGCGACCGTGCACATGTCGGCCGATGCCCGCCAGTGGAAGAAGGACAAACTGCGCGCCCATGGCGTGAACGTGGTCGAGTACGAAAGCGACTACAGCGTGGCGGTGGAGCAAGGGCGCCAGCAGGCGGCGGCGGACCCGGGCTGCTACTTCGTCGACGACGAGAACTCGCCACACCTGTTCCTCGGCTATGCCGTGGCGGCCGAGCGGCTGGCCGCCCAGTTCGAAGCCGCGGGCATCAAGGTAGATGCCGAGCACCCCTTGTTCGTCTACCTGCCCTGTGGGGTCGGCGGTGGCCCCGGTGGCGTGGCGTTCGGCCTGAAGCTGATCTGGGGCGACCATGTGCACTGCATCTTCGCCGAGCCCACCCACTCGCCCTGCATGTTCCTGGGGGTGTACAGCGGTTTGCATGACGCCACCAGCGTGCAGGATTTCGGCATCGACAACCTGACCGCCGCCGACGGCCTGGCGGTGGGCCGCCCTTCCGGCTTTGTCGGCAAGGCGATGCAGCGTTTGCTCGATGGCTATTACACAGTCAGCGACGAGGCGCTGTACCGGCTGTTGGTATTGGCCCATGACCAGGAGAATGCGCGGCTGGAGCCTTCGGCGCTGGCGGGGATGCCGGGCATGGTCAGGGTGCTTGAAGCGCCTGAGTACTTGGCGCGCATGGGCCTGTCGGCCGGGCGCATGCAAAGGGCCACGCATTTGGTCTGGGGGACCGGTGGCAGCATGGTGCCGGAGGCGGAGTTTGCGGCCTATCTGGCTAAAGGCAGGGGCTGAGAGGTATTGGGAGGCAGCGCTATACCTGTGGGAGCGGGTTCACCCGCGAACACGGGCGAAGCCCGTGCCATCCACCGCGGTGTCTGCTTCGCGGGTGAACCCGCTCCCACAGGGATCGCGCCAGCTTTCAAATAGTGAGCAAGGCAGTTGCTCCTTTGCTGCTAAACCGCCAGGTGATCACCGCGCAGCCAGTCGATAAACCGCGCAAACAACTCCGACTGCGAGTTGATCTCCAGCTTCAGGTACAGGTTCTTGCGGTGCATGCGCACGGTTTCCGGCGAGATGCCCAGCTCCAGCGCGGTGGACTTCACCGAATGCCCACGCAAGATCATGTGCGCCACCTCCCGCTCACGGTCGGTCAGCACCTGGCAGCCGAAACTGTCGAACGCCGCCTGCAGGCTGCCACGCTCCGCCGAAGCGGGGCCGGGCTCCAGATGGTGCCGGGCGTAGCGCCCCAGCAGCTCGCGTACCATCGGCTCCAGCGCGCGCAGCAGGTCGATCTGCCCCGTACTCAGCCGTGTGCCGCTGCAGCCCTGGAACAGGCTCAGCGACAACTTGCGGCCAGCGCTGAGGTCGACGATGTAGTAGCTGTCTTCACTGCAACCGGTACCCAGGTAGTAGGCCTTGTAGTAGTCGCTGTCGAAGAAGTTGTCCGGGGCGATTTCCTGCAGGTGGTAGAAGCCCTCGGCCAGGCCGCTCTGCACGGCCAGGCAGAACGGGTCGAGCAGGTAGCCGGCAGTGAAGTAGCGCTCCAGCACGGCGGCGCGGTGCAGGTCGGGGATGCCTTGCTGGTACAACAGTTGCGGTGCCCGCCCCTGGCACTCGAGGCTGATCATCATCGATTCCACCCGCACCAGCTGGCCGATGGCGGCTGCCACATGCGCCAGCGCCTCGGGCGTTTCGCTGTGGGCCAGTGCGCGCTGCAGCGCCGCATGCCATTGCTGCAGCGCGCCCAGTGAAAGGGTAAGCGGGGTGTCGGGAGAGGCCTGGGTCATGCCCGGCAGTCTAGCCTGCCAGGCACGCCCGCGCACAGCCCTTTGCGCCAGGTTCATCGGCCCTGGTACAGGCCAAGCGCCGTGAGTTCGCGCGCGGTTTCGATGATGCACTGGCGCAGGGTTTCGACGATCTCGTCCACTTGCGCATGGGTAATGATCAACGGCGGCGACATCACGTTCAGGTGCATGATCGGCCGCACCAGCAGCCCTTTGGCCTGGGCCTTGCTGTGGATGCGTTCGCCAATGTTCACCTCGTCCGCAAACAGCGCCTTGCTGGCCTTGTCGGCAACGAACTCGACACAGGCCATCAGCTTCATGCAGCGCACATCCCCCACCAGCGGCAGCTCGCGCAGGCTTTGCAGGCGCTGTTCCAGGTAGCCGCCAACGTCCTTGACGTGCTCCAGCAAATGCTCGCGTTCGATGATCTCGATGTTCTTCAGCGCCGCGGTGCAGCACACCGGGTGGCCACTGTAGGTGAAGCCGTGGGTGAAGCAGCGGCCCTTGCCCGGCTCGGCGATCACCTGCCAGATGCGCTCGGAGAAGATGCACGCCCCCAGCGGCAGGTAGGCCGAGGTCAGGCCCTTGGCGGTAGTGATGATGTCGGGGGTTACGCCGAACAGTTCCTCGCTGGCGAAGAAGGTGCCCAGGCGCCCGAACGAAGTCACCACTTCGTCGGCGACGAACAGGATGTCGTAGGTCTGGCACAGCTGCCACATGCGCTGGAAGTAACCCTTGGGCGGAATGATCACCCCGCCCGAGCCCATGATCGGCTCGGCGAAGAACGCCGCCACGTTGTCGGCCCCCAGCGAAAGGATCTTGTCCTCGAACTCGGCCACCAGGAAGTCGAGGAACTCGGCCTCGTCCATGTCGTGCGGGGCGCGATACGGGTTGGGGTTGGACACGTGGTGGATCAGGTCGTGGTGATAATCGAACTCCGGCACCCGGTCAGCGGCCTTGTTGCCAATCGACATGGTCAGCGTGGTGGAGCCGTGGTAGGCGTTGTAGCGGGCGATGATGTGCTTCTTGTGCGGCTTGCCACGGCAGTTCTGGTAGTACTGGATCAGCCTGTAGGCAGTGTCGACCGCGGTCGAGCCGCCGGTGGTGAGGAACACATGGTTCAGGTCACCCGGCGCCAGCTGCGCAAGCTTCCGGCACAGCTCGATGGCCACGTCGTTGGCCATGTCGGAGAACGGGTTGGAATAGGCCAGCTGGCGTACCTGGTCGGCGATGGCCAGGGCCATTTCCTCGCGGCCCAGACCAATGTTGGTGCACCACATGCCGCCGACGGCATCGAGGAAGCGGTTGCCGTGGGTATCGCGGATGTAGGCGCCCTCGCCGGCAACGATGTTCAGCGCGCCTTGCTCGCGGTGCTCGTCGAACACGTGGTAGCCGTGCATGTAGTGGGCCTTGTCGGCTTCCACCAGGGGATCGTGGGCAATGGCGAATGCTTTGCGTGGGGTGGCCATGGGCAGCTCCTTGGCAGTGATCGTTGGGCAGTGTTCAGAAACCGGTCTTGACCGTGCTCCAGACCCGGGTGATGGCGCGCATGTCCTTCGGGCTCTGGGTTTTCTGCGCGAACAGGCGCTCGCGGGTTTGCGCGTCGGGGTAGATGGCCGGGTCCTGGCGGATCTCGTCGCGCACCAGCGCCGTGGCGGCGGCGTTGCTGTTGGCGTAGTGGATGTAGTCGGTGACCTTGGCCATGGTCTGCGGCTGCAGCAGGAACTCGATGAAGCGGTGGGCGTTGGCCGCGTGCGGCGCATCCTTGGGGATGTACAGATTGTCGAACCAGATCAGCGAGCCTTCCTGGGGGATGAAGAACGACAGCTTGATGTCCTTCTTCGCTTCCACCGCGCGGGCCTGGGCGGTGGCGTAGTCGCCGGACCAGGTCAGGGCCAGGCAGACATCGCCGTTGGGCAGGCTGGTGAGGTAGTTGACCGAATCGAACTTGCGAATGTAGGGGCGAATGCCCAACAGCAGTTGTTCGGCCGCCTTGAGGTCGGCCGGTGATGCGCTGCGTGGGTCCTTGCCCAGGTATTGCAGGGCCAGCGGGATGACTTCGGTCGGCGCATCCATCAGGGTGACGCCACAGTCGGCGAAGCGCGAGACGATCCTGGGGTCGAACAGCATGGCCAGCGAGCCGATGGGGGCATCGGGCATGCGCGCGGTGATCTTGTCGACGTTGTAGGTTACCCCCGAGCTGCCCCAAGTGTAGGGCGCCGAGTATTTCAGGCCGGGGTCGTAGCCTTGCAGGTTGTTCACCACCTGCTGGTCGAGGTTGTGCCAGCTGGGCAGTTGCCGCTTGTCCAGCGCCTGGAACACCCCGGCGCTGATCAGCGGGGGAACCAGGGAAGCGTTGAGCATGACCAGGTCGTAGCCGGAGCGGCCGGTGAGCAGTTTGGTCTGCACCGTTTCGTAGCCGTCGAAGGTGTCGTAGATGACCTTGATGCCGGTGGCCTTCTCGAAATCGGCCAGGGTGGTTTCGCCGATATAGTCGGTCCAGTTGTACAACCGCAACGTGTTACCGCTGTCCACCTCTTCTGCCTGGGCCAGGCTGGCGCCAGACGCCAGCAGCAGACCGCCAATCACCTTCAGTACCTTGCGCATGGCAACTCCATCGTGTGAATGCTCGGGATCGAGCCGATGGGGGCACTATCGAGGGATTTGCCGAAGGGGGACATACCCCGAATGTGTGGGTGGTCGCTTTTTTTTGCCGGTGAATTTTGTATGAAGGCCACAGGCCCAATCGCCGGCAAGCCAGCTCCCACAGGTCCTCCACAGTCCTGAAGCCCTGTGATTTCCCTGTGGGAGATTGCCCAGCCCTTTGGGCTGAGCTGTCGCGCAGAGAACCAATATCGCTCGTCTGACGCGTCCTTTGTAGGAGCAGCCTTGTGCTGCGAAGAGGCCGGTACAAGCAACAGATAGGCTTTGTCAGTACCGGCCTCTTCGCAGCACAAGGCTGCTCCTACAGAACCTCGCCGAACCAATGAGTCATGTGTTGTTCTATGAGAGCTGGCTTGCCGGCGATTGGGCCAGAACAGTCAATCACGCCAGCGGGTAAAGCGCCTCATCAAACTGCTCCAGGCGCGGGAACACCAGTGGCTGGTCGTCCGGGAGCTGCTCCAGGCGCTGCCGGTACTGCTGCAAGAACGCCTGCCGCGCCTCGTCACTGATGTACGGCACATGCCAGGCCACGAACGGCGGCAGCACCTCGAACCCCACGTAGGCCAGCGTGCCGCGCAAGATCGGCCGCAGCATGTCCTCCAGCGGCCCATGAATCGCCCCGTCGCCAAACATGTGCTCGCGCCCGCCCAGGGTCACGGTCACCAGCGCTTTCTTGCCCGCCAAACCGCCCTGGTCGTAGAAGCGCTTGCCGCCATAGCACACCCCCGACACCAGCACGCGGTCGATCCAGCCCTTGAGCATGGCCGGCGCCGAGAACCAGAAGATCGGGAAGTTCAGCACCAGCAAGTCGGCCCACAGCAGCTTGTCCAGCTCCTGCCGGATATCCGCGGCAATGGCGCCACGCTTGACCCCTTGGCGCTGCTCCAGGGCATACACCAGGTACTCGGGGTTCTCGCGCTGGCTGAAGTCATCGGCGCTGGCCACCGGGTTCCAGCCCATGGCGTACAGGTCGCTGACCTGCACCTGGTGGCCCTGGGCGCGGAAGGTTTCCACGGCCTGGTCACGCAGGGCAGCGGTGAACGATTGCGGCTCGGGGTGAGCGTGGACGATCAGTACATTCACAAACATTCTCCTCACACAAAACAGGTTGTCTTCCAGCTGTGGCTCAGCACTGCACCGCTTTCACCTCGACGAACTCCGCCAGGCCCTCCTCACCCCACTCACGCCCGTTGCCCGACTGCTTGTAGCCACCGAACGGTGCCTGGTAGTTGAACCCGCCACCGTTGATGAAGCACTGCCCGGCGCGTATCTGCCGCGCCAGGGCCAGGCCGTGCTCGCGGCTGCCGGCCCACACCGCGCTGGACAGGCCGAACGGCGAATCGTTGGCCAGGGCCAGCGCCTGGGCCTCGTCGGCATAGGGGATCAGGCACAGCACCGGGCCGAAGATTTCCTCCTGGGCGATGCGCATGCGGTTGTCGACATCGGCGAACAACGTCGGCGCCACGTAGAACCCGCGCTCGAAGCCGGCTGGCGTATCACCGCCGCACAGCAGGCGCGCGCCCTCTTCCTGGCCCAGGCGAATGTAGTCGAGCACGGTGCGCCGCTGGCCTGCCGAACACATCGGCCCGAGGAAGCTGGCCGGGTCACGCGGGTCGCCCATGACCAGCGCACGGGTCTCGGCCTCGGCAATCTCCAGCGCCTCGGCGTAGCGGCTGGCCGGCAGCAGCATGCGGGTCAGGGCCGTGCAGGTCTGCCCCGAGTTGATCATCACATCCTGCACGCCATGGCGCACCGCCGCGTGCAGGTCGGCGTCGGCGGTGATCAGCAGCGGCGACTTGCCACCCAGCTCCAGGCACACCCGCTTCACCGTCGGCGCGGCCGCCTGGGCCACGCGCACCCCGGCGCCGGTGGAGCCGGTGAACGACACCATGTCCACCTGCGGGTGCCGGGCCAGGGCCTCGCCAACCTTGGCCCCCGGCCCGCTGACCAGGTTGAACACCCCGGCCGGCAGGCCGATGGCCTCGATCATCTCGGCCAGCAGGAACGCATGCAGCGGTGTTTCCTGGCTGGGCTTGACCACCACCGTGCAGCCGGCGGCCAGGGCCGGCGCCAGCTTGCCGATCATCTGGTGCAGCGGGTAGTTCCACGGGTTGATGAACGCGCACACGCCAACGGCTTCGCGGTACACCAGCGAGTTGCCGACTTCGCGCACCTCATCCATCAGCCCGGCCAGTTCGGCGTACTGCTCCAGCCCGGCAATCGGGCCCTCCACCTGTACCGCCTGGCACCACTGCACCGGCATGCCCAACTCGTCGGTGATGACCGAGGCCATTTCCGCCGCGCGGCTTTTCAGCTGTGCAGCCAGCGCCGTTATATAGCCGGCACGTACGCTGGACGGCGTGCGCGACCAGCCATCGAAGGCCCGCCGCGCGGCCATGACCGCCCGTTCGACATCGGCCTCGGCGCCCAGCGGCACCCGGCCGATGGCCTGTTCGGTGGCCGGGTCGATCACCTCGGCCATGCCCTGCCCGCTCGGTACCTGCCAGGCGCCGTCGATGTACAGCCGCGCATACTCACGCATGGCCGTAGTCCCGTTTCAGCTCGTCGGCACAGTAGGCGATGCGTCGGCAGGCATCGATCAACGCCGCATTGCCCAGCACCAGGCCCAGGCGGATATGCCCGGCAGCGCTGGGACCGAACGCTTCGCCGGCAAGCACCGACACGCCCTGGCTGTCCAACAGGTAGTCGGCAAAGGTCTGGGCAGATACGCCGGTCTCGCGGATATCGACCATCACGAACATACCGCCATCGGGCTTGAGCACCTTGATGCCCGGGCAGTCGGCCAACTGCTCGCACACCAGGTCGCGACGCTGGCGATAGGCTTCGCGCATAACATCCAGTTCCGGCAGTTGCTGCTCCAGTGCCACCACGGCGGCGTCCTGGATGAAGTCCGGCGAACCGTACAGCATGCACAGGGCGAGGTTTTCCAGATGGGTGGCAAGTTCGGTCGAACCGACCACCCAGCCCACCCGCCAACCGGTCATGGCATGCGACTTCGACAGGCTGTTGAGGGTGGCGGTGCGCTCGGCCATGCCCGGCAGGCTGCCAGGGCTGACATGCTCGCCGTCGTACAACAGCTCGCTATACACCTCGTCAGAGATCAACCACAGATCGTGGGCGATGCACAGCTCGGCCAGCGCCTCCCAGGTGGCGCGCGGCAGGCTCGCCCCCGAGGGGTTGTGCGGGCTGTTCAGGGCCAGGGCGCGGGTGCGCGGGGTGATGCGCGCGGCCACGTCACGCGGGCACACGCGAAAGCCGTTCTCCGGCTTGACCGGCACCGGCACCACCTTGGCGCCACAAGCCCCGAACACCGCCTCGTAGGTCACGTACATGGGCTCGGCGACAATTACCTCGTCACCCGGGTCGAGCACGCACTGGGCCACGCAGTACAGCGCGCACTGGGCCCCCGCCAGCACCGTCACCTGGTCGGCATCGACGGCCTGGCCGCTGCGCTGGCAGTGGCGGTTGGCGATGGCCTGGCGCAGCGCCAACTTGCCGCGCACATCGGCGTAATGGGTGTGGCCCGAACGCAGGCTGTCGATGGCCGCCTCGACGATCGGCGCGGGGGTGTCGAAGTCCGGGTCACCCACCGAAAGCAGCAGGATATCCCTACCCTCGGCCTGCAGCGCCAGGGCGCGATAGTGGATGTCCCAGGCCGCAGCCCCGTCGCCGGCGATGTGTTGAGTGAGCTTGGCGTAGCGCATGGCAATCTCCCTTCATTGGCAGTTCAGTCGACCAGAATCTTCGGGTTGGAACTGCCCCATACGGTGTAGAGGTCGGCGAGCAACGCGCCGTTGATTTCTTCTATCTCGGCCTGGGTGATCTCCCCCCCGGCCTGTTTGCCGAACAGCACCACTTCGTTGCCCCCCTTCACATCGGGGAAGTCGGTGACATCGACCATCAAGGTGTTCATCGACACCTTGCCCACCACTGGCACTCGGTGGCCGTTGATCAGCACATGGCCCTTGTTGGTGAACACCCGGCGGTAGCCATCGGAGTAACCCACGGTGATGTTGGCCAGGCGGGAATCACGCGCCAGGGTGAAGGTGCGGTCGTAGCCGACGGTGTTGCCTGCCGGGTAGCTGTGCACCGCCGCCACGTGCGACTTGAACTGCATGACACGTTGGTATTCGGTGCGCGTCGGCACGGTGTCGCCGAACAGCGCGCCACCGGTACGCACCATGTCCAGGTGCGCTTCCGGCACTTCCAGCGTAGCGAAGGAGTTGGCGGCATGCAGGGTGAGCTTGCTGCGATCAAGCTTCGCGT
Organism: Pseudomonas sp. ABFPK; assembly: GCF_001586765.1. Lineage (NCBI taxonomy): Bacteria > Pseudomonadati > Pseudomonadota > Gammaproteobacteria > Pseudomonadales > Pseudomonadaceae > Pseudomonas > Pseudomonas sp. ABFPK. Next base: position 216,882 of record NZ_LQXW01000023.1, read on the forward strand.
GCTTGATCAGCCAGTCGGTCTGTTCGTTGAACGCTGCCAGGCCTTTGCGCACATCGTCCTTGTCTTCCACGGCGAAGTGAGTCATCAGCGCGACCAGCTGGAGGTGCTTCTGGTCAGTGATCTGCAGCGCTTCACCCCGGCCGGACCAGGTGGTCATTTCCACGCCGTTGCGGCTCATGCCGCTGGAATTGAGCGCCATGTGAATGCGCAGGGTCTTGCCGTGGCGTTCGGCGATGGCATCGAGCTGGCGGGCGAACTCGGCGCTGCCAACCAGCTCTTCCATGTCGTACTGCAAGGCATCTTCCACTTCGCCGAGGCTGGCCAGGCGTACCCGCACCAGTTGCCCGGTGAAGCCGCTGGCGCGGACCACGCGTGCCTCCTCGTTGCTGGCCACCGCCACGCAGGGCACGCCCTGGGCGATGATCGACGGCATCACAAGGCCGATACCGTGGCCATAGGCGTCGGCCTTGAGCACGGCGCACAGCTTGGACTTGCCGCCCAGCTCGGCCTGCAAGGTACGGATGTTGTGTTGCAGTGCGCCGGCACTGATTTCGACCCAGGCGTTGCTGTTCTGCGCGGTCAGGGCGGTGGTGCCGTTGTCCATCGACAGGGGCGGTGCGGCGTACAGCGGGGCCTGGCCAGTGATCAGCAGAGCGAGGGATGCAGCCAGGAGGGTACGGCTAAATTGCATGGTGATTTCTCTTGTTGTTCGTGGTGTCTGCCGCTTAGCAGACGCAGGTGTGTTTGAGTTCGATGAAGGTGACGCCGGGGGTGGCGAAACCGCTGGCCAGATCGGCCTGCAACGCGTCCAGGTCACGCGGCTGGCGCACCGCGCAACCGAAAGCGCGGGCCAGGCCGATGAAGTCCGGGTTGCGTGGCAGTACACCGACCGGCTCGATGTCCAGGCCGAGCATGTCGTCGCGGATCTGGCCGAGGGCGTCATTGTTCCATAACAGCACGACCAGTGGCCGGTCCAGTTCTTCGACTGCCGTGGCCAGCTCCTGGGCGGTGTAGAGGAAGCCGCCGTCGCCCACCAGCACCAGGCCTGGGCGATGGTCGCTGGCGAACATGCCGCCGATGCCAGCCGGCAGGCCATAGCCAAGGGTGCCGTAGCCGGTGGGGTGCAGCCAGCTGCGCGGCGCCCGGCTGGCGAAGGCGTAGTTGCCGGTGTAGGCCAACTGGGTCATGTCGCTGCTGACGAAGGCATCGTCGGGCAGCACGGCGGCAATGCGGTCGAGAATCGCCTGGTGCACGGCCTGCAGTGGCGCATGCCCGCTGCGAATGGCCTGGCGCAGGTTGGCCACGGCTTCGCTGGCCTGGGCCGGGTCACGGTCCAGCGCTGGCAGGTGCTCGAGCAGGCCGGCCAGGGTTTGCCGGGCATCACCGTGCAGGGCGATGGCACAGGGGTAGAAGTCGTTGAACTTGCGCGGGTCGATGTCCACGCGCAGCAGCTCGCCGCTGATCGGCAGGCGCTCGCGCCAGAAGTCGGTGTCGGCCATTTCGGTACCCACTGCCAGCACCACGTCGGCCTGGCTGATCAGCTGCCAGCCGGGCTCGACGCACAGGCTGGCGCCGGCATTCAGTGGCGCGTCCGCTGGCAGCAGGCCCTTGCCGGCCACGCTGGTGAACAATGGCGCTGCCAGCCGAGTGCTCAACTGCTGCAGCTGTTCGGCCGCGTGCAATGCCCCACCACCGGCAATGATCATCGGGCGCTTGGCGGCGGCCAGTTTCATGGCGGCCTGGTCGAGGATGTCGCGGCAAGGCTGGCCGCGCACGGGGCGGCGCACTACCTCATTGCTCCAGTCACGGCTGACCGGCGCGGCCAGTACGTCCAGCGGCACCGAGATGTGCACCGGGCGCGGCCGTTCGCTGTCGAACACGGCCCAGGCACGAGCGATCAGCTCGGGCAGGTCGTCGCCGCGCAGGGCCACGGCGGAGAACGCGGTAATTGGCGCGGTCATGGCGCGCTGGTCCTGGGTTTCGTGCAGGCAGCCCCAGCCCTTGCCCAGGCTGGCAGTGTGGTTGACGCTGGAAATCACCAGCATCGGGATGGAGTCGGCGTAGGCCTGGCCGATGGCGGTGGCGGCATTGGTCACGCCCGGGCCGGTGATGACGAAGCACACCCCCGGTTTGCCGCTTACCCGTGCATAGCCGTCGGCCATGAAGCCGGCGCCCTGCTCGTGGCGGGTCAGCACATGGCGGATGCCGCTGCCCGGCAGGCCGCGGTACAGCTCCAGGGTGTGCACGCCGGGGATGCCGAATACCGTCTCCACGCCGTAGTTGGCCAGCAGGCGCACCAACGCCTGGCCGGCGGTCGGGGTGTGCTTATTCATGTCGTTCTCCTTGCGCCTGGCCGAGGCGGATCAGCGCGTCGACCGCGGTGGTGCCGTGGGCACCGACCATCAATGGGTTCACATCCAGCTCCAGCAGTTGCCCGGCGTTCTCGCAGGCGTAGTCGGCCACCGCGCGGATAGCCGCAACCAGTGCATCGAGGTCGGCGGCCGGGCGGCCACGGAAGCCTTGCAGCAGGCTGGCACTGCGTAGGCCGAGCAGCGCGCTGCGGATGGCATCGTCGGTGGTCGGCAGCAACAGGCTGACGCTGTCCTTGAGCAGCTCGACCAGCACGCCACCGGCACCGATCACCAGGGCCAGGGCGAAGTCGTGCTCGCGCTTGATGCCGACGATCAGTTCGGCCAGCGGCGGCTCGGCCATCGGTTCGAGCAGCACCTGGTCGAACGCTACCTGCGGGGCGTAGGCGGCGATGCGCTGGCGCATCTGCACCAGCGCAACCTCGAGGGCGGCGGCATCGCGCAGGTTCAGCGCCACCGCACCGGCTTCGGTCTTGTGCGGCAGTTGCGCGCTGACCGCCTTCAGTACCAGCGGGTAGCCGACGCGGGCGGCATCTGCCACGGCGCGCTCGGGTGTGCTCAGCACCCCTGCCGGAACCGGCAGGCCAAAGGCACGCAGGGCTTGCTTGGATTGCCATTCGTCCAGCAGCTGGCCCTCGCCCTCAAGGGCCTGCGGGCACAGCGGCACCCGCGTGGCCTCACCCTGTTCCAGCAGCCGCTGGCGGTTGCGCTGGTAGGCGACGATGCGCCCCCAGGCTGCCAAGCCATCCTCCACGCCCTGCAGGGCGGCGATGCCACGCGCGTGCAAACGCTGGCGCGCGCAGGCGGGCAACAGCTCCGGGAATGCCGAGGTGACGAAGCCGATCTTGCCGTGGCGCTCCAGTGCATCGCAGTACAGCGCCAGCAGCAGGTCGCATTCCTTGCGTTCGCCGGTGAACGCCGCCGGGTAGTCCAGCACCAGCATGGCCGCGTCGGCTGCGCCGCTCAGGGTGCTGTCGAGCATGCGTTGCAAGGCCGCTGCATCACCCCAGATGGCCGTGGTGAAGTCCAGCGGGTTGACCAGGTTGGCATAGGCTGGCAGCACCTCGGCCAACTGCGCCACCTGCCCTTGTGCGAGCTTCGGCAGGACCAGCTGATTGCGCTCGGCATAGTCGGCGATCAAACCGGCATCGCCACCCGAGCAGGCCAGGGCGATCAGCTCGCCATTCACCGGCAGGCGCCCACAGGCGGCGGCCTTGAGGGTTTCAACGAAGCTCACCGGGCCACTGACGCGGATCACGCCCAGGCGCTGGAACAGGCTGTCGTACAAGGCATCGGAGCCGGACAGCGAGCTGGTGTGACTGAGCGCCAGTTCGGCGCCGATCTGCGACACGCCAGTCTTCAGCGCAATGATCGGCGTGCCCTGCTGCAATGCCTTGCAGGCAGCACGGGCAAAGCCCGGCACGTTCTTCAGGCCTTCCAGGTGCAGGCCGATGGCGGTTACCCGTGGGTCGTCGAGCAGCACGTCCATCAGCTCGGCCACGCCCAGTTGTGCCTGGTTGCCGACCGAGGCCATGTAGGCCACCGGCAGCGAGCGGTCGCTCATCGACAGGTTGTAGGCGAAGTTGCCGCTCTGGGTGAGGATCGCCACGCCCTTCTCCACCTGCTGGCCACCATGGGCCACCGGCCACAGGGCAGCGCCGTGCAGGTGGTCGAGCAGGCCGTAGCAGTTGGGGCCGAGCAAGGCCATGTTGCCGGCGGCGGCGAGCAGGCGCTGCTGCAGCTGGCGGCCCTCTTCGCCGCTTTCGGCAAAGCCCGAGGCATAGCAGATGGCGCCACCGGCGCCGCGTGCGGCCAGCTCGGCAACGCACTGCAGGGTCAGTTCGCGGTTGGTGGCGATGAACACCGCGTCCGGGGCATGGGGCAAGTCGGCCACCCGTGCCACACAGGGAATGCCTTCGAGGCTGTCATGCTGCGGGTTGACCAGCCACAGCTCGCCACCAAAGCCACCTTCGGCGCAGCGCTTCAGCGCCCGCGCCATGCTGCGCCCGCCGACGAAGGCCAGGTGCCGGGGTGCCAGCAGGCGCTTGAGGTTGTCACGAATCGAATGCGACATGGGTGTTCTCCTGGCGCTCAGCGCAGCAGCGGGCGCAGCAGTTCGCGGGCGATGATGTGCCGCTGGATTTCCGAGGTGCCTTCCCAGATGCGCTCGATGCGTGCGTTGCGCCAGATGCGCTCGACCGGCCCTTCATCCATCAGGCCCATGCCGCCGAAGATCTGTACGGCTTCGTCGGCAACCTTGCCCAGCACCTCGCTGGCGAACAGCTTGGCCATGCCGGCCTCGCCGTCGGTCATGCTGCCCTGGTCCATCTTCCAGGCGGTGTGCAGGGTGAGCATTTCCGCAGCGCGAATCTGCGTGGCCATGTCGGCGAGCTTGAACGACACGCCCTGGTAGCTGCCGATGGCCTGGCCGAACTGCTTGCGGTCGGCGGCCCATTGCAGCGACAGGTCGAGGGCACGCTGGGCCTGGCCCACGCAGTTGGCGGCGACCATCACCCGGCCGGCGGTGAGCCAGGCGTTGGCCACCTCCCAGCCCTTGCCGACCTCGCCCAGCACTTTGCTGGCCGGCACCCGGCAGTCGTCGAAGAACAGCTCGTAGGTGTGGTAGCCACGGTTGCTCACGCACTTGGGGCCACGGCGGATGGTCATGCCCGGCGTGCCCCGGTCGACCAGGAAGGCCGTTACCGCGTTGCGCTTGCGCCCGTTGTGCTCGTAGGTGTCGGTGACGGCGAAGACGATGGCGAAATCGGCGTGGCCGGCATGGCTGATGAAGTGCTTGCTGCCGTTGATGACGAAGTCGTCACCCTGGCGCACGGCACGGGTCTTGATGGCGTTGGCATCGGAGCCGGCGCCCGGCTCGGTGAGGGCGAAGCAGTCGATCTTCTCGCCCTGCACGCAGGGCAACAGGTAGTCGTTGATCTGCTCGTCCTTGCAGGCCATGAGGATTTTCGATGGCCGCGCGACGAACACGTGCAGGGCCCAGGACACCTTGGACAGTTCGCGCTCGATAAGCGCCTGGGACAGATAGTCCAGGCCACCGCCGCCGACCTCCTCGGGCATGTTGAAGGCATAAAACCCGGCGGCGATGGCCTTGCCGCGGATCTGCGCAGCCAGCTCGGGCGACACGGCATCGGCGCGGTCCACTGCCTCCTCATGGGGCAGCAGCTCCTTGGCGACAAAACTGCGTACCGCTTCCACCAACATTTCTTGTTCTTGGGTCAGTTGGAAATTCATCTGCGAAGGTCCTGGTGAGGGTCGGTTATCGGGTTACTGGCCGGTAAAACGGGGTGCGCGGCGCTCCACCGAGGCTTGCAGTGCCTCGGCACCGTCCTGGCTGCGGCCGCACAGCAGGCCGGCCTGGCGCTCGGCCTCCAGCTGCTCGGCCAGGGTGCGCCGGGCGCCATCGCGGATCAGCCGCTTGGTCTGCGCGTAGGCGAAGGTGGGGCCGTTGGCCAGGCGCCCGGCCAGCTCGGCCGCCACGGCGGGCAGTTGCTCGTCGGCGCAGACTTCGCTGACCAGCCCCGCCGCCAGGGCACGTTCGGCACCCCACAGCTCATCGAGGAACAACAGGCGCTTGGCCTGCTCGCTGCCGATCAGCCGTGGCAGGTGCCAGCTGGCACCCGCGTCGGGGCTGTAGCCCATGCTGGTGTAGCCGGCCTTGAAGCGCGCCGAGGCCGCGGCGATGCGCAGGTCGCAGCACAGGCTGAGGTCCATGCCACCGCCCACGGCGGTGCCGTTGATGGCAGCGATGGTGGGCTTGTCGAGGCTGTGCAGGCGCAACATCAGGGCGTGGGCGGTTTCGGTCCAGCCGTAGCTTTCCAGGGTGCCCTGGGCCTCGGCCGCAGCCCATTCGGCCAGGTCGGCACCGGCGCAGAAGCTGCGCCCGCTGCCGGTCAGCACCACCACGCGCACGGCCGGGTCGCTGTTGCAGGTTTCCAGCAGGGCGTGCAGTTGCTTGAGGGTGGGGATGTCCAGCGCATTGCGCTGCTCGGGGCGGTTGAGGGTGATCCAGGCAACGCCGGCTTCGACCTTGCTCAACAGTGACGACGACGGGGTGGTCATGGGGGGCCTCGGTGTTGTTGTGATGGTTTGAGAGGGCTTGATGGGGGAGATACTAAACGAGTGTTCAACAAGGCGGCAATTGGGTTGGGATGGGGCTGTAACAACGCTTGAAAACTATATATGTCGTTGTTTTTATTAGTCTTATTCGTTGGGTCAAGGTTGAGATAGGAGGTGGTTGTTACAACTTTGTACAACTGACGGATTGCTGGGGGCGCTTTGCGCCCCATCGCGACACAAGGCCGCTCCTACAGGGGAATCGCGCATAAGCCCGGCCTCGCGCGATCTCTTGTAGGAGCGGCCTTGTGTCGCGATGGGCCGCAAAGCGGCCCCGGCAATCTTCAGCCCAACACCCGAATCAAACCCCTGGCACGCTCGGCTCGAAAGCCCCCTGCCGACGGCGGTTGACGAAGAAGTACGCCGCGTAGCACAGGGCAATGAAGCCAAAGCCCCAGTACAACGACGGCCGCTGGGTTTCATCCAGCGCCAGGAACACGAACAGCGAGCTGCACAGGGTGATGCACAGCAGCGGCACCAGCGGGTACAGCGGCGCCTTGTACTTCAGGTCCTGCAGTTGCCCACCATCTCGCAGGTAGGCCTTGCGGAAGCGGTATTGCGCCAGGGCGATGACGATCCAGGTCACGGTGCCGGACATGCCACTCACCGCCATCAACACCATGAACAGGGTGTCGGCGGCAATGAAACTGGTCATCAGCGAGATCAGCGCGAAGCACAAGGTGATGCTCAGCGCCCGCAACGGCACGCCACGCTTGCTCAGCGGCGACAGGCTTTTCGGCGCCATGCCGCTCTTGGACATGGCCCAGAGGATGCGCGTGGAGGCATACAGCCCGGAGTTGCCCACCGAAAGGATGGCGGTGAGGATGACGAAGTTCATCAGGTCGGCGGCAAAGGGAATTCCAACCATGTCGAACACCTGCACGAACGGGCTTTCCATCAGCCCGGCCTGCTCGAACGGCACGATGGCCGAGAGCACGGCAATCGCCAGCACGTAGAAGATCAGCACGCGGAACACCACGTTGCGCACGGCCCGCGGGATGCTCTTTTCCGGGTGCTCGGTCTCGCCGGCCGCCACACCCATGATTTCACAGCCCTGGAAGGCATAGACCACGGTCATCATCACCGCGAACACCGCCGACAGGCCATGGGGGAACAGCGACTCGCCCACCAGGTTGTCCAGCATCGGTGCCGGCGCCCCGCTGCTCAGCGGGATGGCGCCGAAGATCACCAACAGGCCGATGATGATGAAGCCGAGGATGGTCGCCACCTTGATCCCCGAGAACCAGTACTCCGCCTCGCCGAAGGCACGGGTGGCCAGGGCGTTGAGGCCGAACAGCACGACCACGAACAGCGCCGACCAATACCAGATCGGCACCTCCGGGAACCAGCGGGTCATCAGCATGCCGGCGGCGGTGAACTCCAGGCCCACGGTGGTGGCCCAGCTCATCCAGTACACCCAGCCGATCATGAAGCCGGTGGCCGGGCCGATGAACTTGGTGGCGTGGGCCTGGAACGAACCGGACACCGGCATCTGCACCGACAGCTCGCCCAGGCAGACCATCACCAGGTACATCAGCAAACCCGCGACCAGGTAGGCCAGGATCGCGCCTATCGGGCCACCCTGGTTGATGGTCACACCCGAGCCCATGAACAGCCCGGTGCCGATCACCCCGCCCAGCGACAGCATGAAGATGTGCCGGCTTTTCAGCGCGCGGGTGAGCTGGATCTTTTCGCGGTTGTCAGTCATGGCGCACCTCGCCTTTGCGGCCGGTGCCATACCACGCGGGGGTGCCGCACGGTGTGTTGGGAAGGAGGGGCTGAGCGCTACGGCATGTCATTATTCTTGTCTCCAATAAGCCTCATGGACCGCGTGCAACACGGTTGCCTTGGATTATTGGAAACGGATGTAAGGTGCCGTTGAACGAACGGATCGAAGATGTAAAAAGTAGTAAGGTTTTTGTACGTCAGCTCTGGATCAACTGTTCCAGGGTGGCGCGGGCCTGGGCAAGCTCGGTGGCCAGCGGCGCGGAGAGCGCTTTCAATGCCTGTTCGTCATGCTGCCGGGCAGCGTCCTCAAGGCGACGCAACAGCGCAGCCAGCCCACAAAAGCCCAGGGAATCGCAACTGCCGGCCAGGCGGTGGGCCAGGTGCAGCACTTCGGTAAAGTCCTGGGCCGGCAGCGCCTCGGCCAACGCCGTGGCGTGATGTTCCAGCGACTGGCGCAGCACCTTCAACAGGCCTTGCAGCTTCTGTTCACCCAGCAGCGAGCGGTGGGTGTCCAGCAATGACCAGTCCATTGTCGAGTCGACGCCAGCCACTTCAGCAGGCGCCGCTTCGGCCAGCGCCTGGCGCAGGTTGTCCAGCCGCAGGGGCTTGGCCAGCACTCCCTGCATGCCGGCATCCAGGTAGCCTGGGACTTGCCCCGGCTGCACGCCAGCCGTCAGTGCCAGGACCCGGCTATGGCGGTTCGGCCCGGGCGTGGCACGCAATTGCCGGCACAGGTCCACCCCGCTCATGCCGGGCAGATGCACGTCGAGCAGGATCAGGTCGAAGCGCCGCTGTGCGCAGGCCTGCAAGGCTTGCACGGCGTCTTCTGCAAAGCTCACCCGGTGGCCATCGCGCAACAGCAACCCAACGGCCACCTCGCGGTTCAATGCCACGTCCTCGACTACCAGGATATCCAGGCTTGCCATGGGCGACGGGGCTGGTGAACTGGCCAGCACTGGCTGCCCGCGGGCCATGTCGAGCTCGAACCAGAAGCGACTGGCCTGCCCCTGCACGCTGTCCAGGCCAATGCAGCCCCCCAGTTTTTCCACCAGGTGCTTGCAGATCGCCAGGCCCAGGCCGGTGCCGCCGTAGCGCCGGGCCACCGCCTCGCTGGCCTGGACGAAGCGGTCGAAGACCCTGGCCTGCACAGCCGGCTCGATGCCGATGCCATTGTCGCTGACCGACACCCGCAGGCGCTGCGAGCCCTGATCACTGGCCAGTACCTGCACCGCAAGCCGCACTTGCCCCTGTTCGGTGAACTTGATGGCATTGGCCAGCAGGTTGCTGAGCACCTGGCGCAGGTACTGTTCGGCACCGTGCTGGTAATCGGCCAATTGCTCGTCGATATCCAGCTGCAGGGTGTCGCCATTGTCCCGGGCCATGGGTTCGAGCAGCGCCAGCACTTCCTGGCACAACTGGCGTAGCGAAAAACCGACCAGCTCGGCGCGGCTCTCGCCCTCCTCGAGCCGGGCGAAATACAGCACCTCGTTGAGAATCGCCAGCAACCCCTCGCCGGCCTTGTACAAGGCCTCGACGCGCTGGCGGTCGGCCGCCTCCAGCCGGCCGCCGCGCAGCAGCTCGGCCATGCCGAGAATGCCGTTGAGCGGGGTACGCAGCTCATGGCTCATGGTCGCCAGGAAGCGTGACTTGGCCAGGTTGGCGGCTTCGGCCTCGTCCTTGGCCCGGGCCAGGCTGGCGGTACGCCGCTCGACCATGGCCTGCAGTTCGTCGCGCTTGTCCTGCAGCGCCAGGCGGTCGCGCTCGCGTCGTTCGATGTCACTGAGGATGGCGCGGCGCATGTCATCCAGGGCATTGGCCACGGTGTCGATCTCGTCCGGGCGCGTCGACGGGCGGCGCCCCAGGCGCAATGGTTCCTGCCATTGGCCGGCGCCAATACGCCGGGCGAACTCGGCCATCACTTGCAGGTGGCGGGTGACCAGGCGGTAGAACAGCCCCGACAGCGCCACCGCCAGGCCACACAGGAACACGCCCATCCACAGCAGGCTGGCAAGGCCAGTGGCATACAGCCGTCGGTGCACCGCGCCCAGGTCGATGCTCACTTCCAGCTCGCCCAGATGCCTGGCCGGCCCCGAGGGCGGCTGGTAATCAAGGGCGAAGCGTTCGATGCGCAGCGGCCCCTTGGGCTCGGCGAGGCCGCGCAACATCTGGACATCGTCACTGACCAGACGCACCCGGGCGACATCGGAAAAGTCCACCAGGCCGCGCAGTTGTGTATCCAGCTGTGCCTCGTCCAGGTCCCACAGGCTGCGCTCCAGGCTGGCCAGGTAACCGGCGCGGATCAGCGCCATGCGCGCCTCGATATCGCGCATCTCGCGGCGGTACTCGAAATACAGCTGCACCGAGCTGGCCAGCACGGTAAAGCACAGGCTGAACAGCAGGATGAACAGCAGCAGGCGGCGCAGCAAGCCATCGGTGCGCAGGCGGATCATCGGGAGTCCGCCGGCAGGTTGACCATGTCGCGGTAGATCACTTCGCTCTGCTCCAGCCAGCGCTCGATCTCGCCCGCCTGGTTCATGCGCAGCAACTGCGCGTCGATTTCGTCCATATGCTGGCTCAAGGGCGATTGCCGTGATACCGCGACGCGCAGGTAGTCCACGCTCAGGGCCGTGGGCAATACGCGGATGTCCTGCGCCCCGGGCAGGTTTTCGATGAACAGCTGGCCGGTGCGCCGCTCCTGGATCAGGTAGTCGATACGCCCACGGATCAGCTTGCCGAAGTTCTGCAGGCTGGACGACACACGCTCGATGTTCTGGTGGCGGGCGACGAAGCGGTCGAAGTCGGCGCCGTAGCTTTCGCCGTACAACAGGCCGCCGCGGTAACTGGCCAGGTCTTCCAGGCGCTGGAACTGCACCGGCCGCAGGCGGTTGTAGAACACCGCCACTTCCTCGCGCACCACCGGCACCGTGGAAAAGCGCATGCGTTGGTCACGCTGGTCGCTGTTGTAGGCCAGCACCACGTCCACCCGCCCGGCGGCGGCGTCCATCAGGCAGCGCTTCCAGTTGCCCAGCACCACGGTCTGCACTTCGTAGCCCATGCGCGCGAACAGCTCTCGCACCACGGTGGGGGCCAGGCCACGCACCTGGTGGCCGTCACTCCAGGAAATCGGCGGGTACACCGGGTAGTCGCAATAGCGCACCGGCTGCCTTGCACTGGCTTGCACGGCGAACAATGCCAAGGCCAGCACCCAGGCGCTGCGGGTCATGCCGCCACGCTGGCGGTGAACAGGTAGCCGGTGCCGTGGATGGTGATGATCAGCTGGGGCTCGGCCGGGTCGTCGTGCAGCTTGCGCCGCAGGCGGCCGACCAGCACGTCGATGGAGCGGTCGTTGGGCACCCACTCGCGGTTGCGGATCTGGTCCATCAACTGGTCGCGGCTGAGGGTGTGGCCGCTGTTGCGCAGGAACACGCTGAGCAACTGGAACTCGCCATGGGTCAGCAGGGTTTGCCCGCCACGGGCGTCGATCAGGCGCCGGCGGTCGGTGTCCAGCGCCCAGTCGGCGAACTGCTTCAGCGATTGCGCGCAGGCCGGCGTCGGGTGCACCTCGCGGGCATGGCGCACACGGCGGACCAGGTTCTTGGCGCGGGATACCAGTTCGCGGGGGTTGAGCGGTTTGATCACGTAGTCGTCGGCGCCGCATTCCAGGCCGACGATACGGTCGATGTCGTCGTTGCGGCCGGTGATGAGGATGATGCCGACCTCCGAACGTACCCGCAGCTCACGGGTCAGGGTGAGGCCGTCTTTGCCGGGCAGGCGGATGTCCAGCAGCACCAGGTCGACATCCTGGCTGCCGAGCAGTGCTTCGGCCTTTTCCGCGGTGTCGGCGCAGTGCACGTCATAGCCTTCCTGGGACAGATAGGCCTGCAGCAAGTCACGAATAAGCGGATCGTCATCGACGATCAATACCCGAGGCGTCATTGCGTGTCGTCTCTTTTTTTTATTGGTTTGTTCTACACACTCGCGACAGCAGCCTACTCGTTACTGAACAGGCGATCAACAGCCCTCCGGCGGGCTGAAGCGACGCCGGCCACCGGCCTGCAGGCCATCGACCCAGGCCTCGCAGATCAGCACGCCCTGCTCGGGGGTGAAGGTACCGGGGTTGAGCCCCGACTCCAGCCACAGGCCATCGAGCAAAGCGCTCAGGCTGATGGCCGCGAGGTCGGCATCGAAGCCCTGCCAGCCCTCCTCCCCGGCCAGCGTGGCCAGCAGCCCGCTCAGTTCATTGCGGTATTCGCCATAGGAATGGTCATGCACCTGGTTGATCGCATCGGCGGTCTTCACCGCCCCCCAGAACGCCAGCCAGGCGTCGAGCAATTGCGGGTCGAGCAGCTCGGCGCAGAACGAGGCGCGGAAGAACGCCGACAACCGCTCGCGGGCATTGGGCGCGGCCTGGGCCATGGCCTCGCGCAGCAGGCCCATCACCCGGCCGGTGACCGCCATGTAGGCTTCGGCCACGAGCTCATCCTTGCCGGCGTAGTGATGGCTGATCAACCCGACCGAGACCCCGGCCTCGGCCGAAATCTTGCGGATCGACGCGCCCTGGAAGCCATGGCGCTTGAGGCATACCAGGGTCGCCTCGACCAGGTTGGCTTTGCGCAATTCCGGCAGCATGCGGTGGTAGCGGGCTTCCTGGTTCATCGGCGGCTCTCGGGCTGGGGCTGGACTGAACGACTGTACAACAAGCCGGACTGCGTGATAAACCCTTGGCACCGATGCCCACAACAACAAAAGCGGCTGCCATGAACGACCTGATCACACGTGACCTGGACCAGGGCCTGCTGACCCTGGCCTTCAACCGCCCCGACAAGCTCAACGCCTTGAACACCGCCATGTACCAACAGCTGGGCGACCTGCTGCTGGCGGCAGGTGAAGACCCTGATGTCGAAGCCATCATCATCACCGGTGGGCCGCACTGCTTCAGCGCCGGCAATGACTTGCGCGACTTCCTCGACAACCCGCCCGCCGACCTGGACAGCCCGGTGTTCCGCCTGATGCGGGTGGTGATGGGCCTGGACAAACCGCTGATTGCCGCGGTCAGTGGCGCGGCGATCGGCATCGGTGCCACCTTGCTGTTGCATTGCGACCAGGTGCTGGTCAGCCGAACGACCAAGCTGCGCATCCCTTTCGCGCCGTTGGGCGTGTGCCCGGAGTTTGGTTCCAGCCTGCTGCTGCCGCGTTTGCTTGGCCATGCCCGGGCGGCTCGCCTGCTGCTGGCAAACGAGTTGCTTGATGGCGAACGGATGGTGGCCTGGGGGCTGGCCAATGAACTGCATGAAGACGGTGAACAGTGCCTTGCAGCTGCCCGGCGCCTGGCGCGGCAGCTGCTAGGTTACCCGCAGGCGGCGCTGCGCATCAGCAAGCGGCTGCTCAAGGACGGCCAGCGGGCCGAGCTCGAGGCGACAGTGGCGCGGGAGGCCCGGTTGTTCATCGAGTGCTTGCGCACTGAAGAAGCGCGAGCGGTGTTGCGAGGGTTGATCAAAGATTGAAACCCAGGGGCCGCGTTGCGGCCCATCGCCGGCAAGCCAGCTCCCACCTCGACTGCATCGACCTCAAGCCTTGTGCAGTATCTGCAGGAGATTGCCCAGCCCTTTTGGGCTGCGCTGTCGCGCAGAGAACAAATACCGCTCGTTTGACGCGTCCTTTGTAGGAGCAGCCTTGTGCTGCGAAGAGGCCGGCACGAGCAACAGACAGGCTTTGTCAGTACCGGCCTCTTCGCAGCACAAGGCTGCTCCTACAGAACCTCACTGAACCGAGGAGTCATGTGTTGTTCCATGACAGCTGGCTTGCCGGCGATGGGCTGCAAAGCAGCCCCAGGAAAACTCAGAAACCCCAGGATTGCTAATAGCCGGTCATCTCCAGATACCCACGGCCACCCGCACTCCCGGTCAAGCGCACTGGCCCCTCCCAATACGGGAACCGTGTCTCCATCCAGGCCTGCGATTCCACAGCCTCGACCTGCACATCCACGCCATGCCCCGGCACCTGCACCCGCCATCGCGTCGGCACCTGCTTGCCGTTCTTCTGCCGAGCCCAGGCCAGCGCCTGTAGCTGGATCTGCGCACCCTGCAGCACCACCACTTCACCCTGCGGGCCAACCCAGGTCCCGGCGCGATACGCCTCCCCCTGCACTTCGCGCACCTGGAACAGCATCAGCCTGGCGCCACTGTCCAGGTGCAGGGAAAACCAGTCCCAACCCGTCTGCCCGGCAGCCAGCGGCTGGCTGCTCCATTCCCGGTCCAGCCAGGCCTGGCCGGTGACGGCAATGCACTGGCCGTCACGCTGCACTTCCCCACTCACCCGATAGAACGGCTGACTGTAATAGTACGAAGCCTGCCCCTTGCCGGACTTCTCGCTGTAGCCCTGCTCCCCGTGCAGCACCAAGGGCCGATCGCTGTGCAGTTGCAGGTCATAGCGAAAGCCGTCACCACCGGCGACCATCTGCAGGTGCTCGATGCCACTGCTGCCCTGCAACGACCAGTCATTGATCCACGCCCGGAACGGCTGGGCCTGCACACCGGCCTGGCCGATACCCCCGCGCGCCAAGGTTTCGCCAGACCTATGCCCTCCGGGGCCGGTCAGCGCCGCGTGCCCCATCCACAGGTTCGGGCTGTTCCAGCCGGCAGTCTCGGGGCCTGGGCGCAGGGCCGAGCGAAACAGCGTCCACTGCGCGCCCCAGTCCCGCCCCTGGAAGTCCTGGAGGTTGGCGGTGACATACCACCATTCGATGCGAAAGCCATCGTGGGCCCCATGGTCACGCGGAAATTCCAGGCGATGGCCGCGGCCTACCTGGCTGAATTCACCCGCCTGCTGCCCGAGCCCGGCATAGCTTTGCTCGGCGGGCTGGTCACAGCCGCCCAGCAACCCACACAGCAACAGCCAGGCGCTACGCTTCATCGGCAAACGGCCTCAACAGTTCGCGCGGCTGGCGACGCGCCAGCTGCCACAAGGGCCACGCGCTGGCCAACAGGCTGGTAAGCATGCCCAGCACGGCCAGGTGCAGCAGTTGAGCAGGGAACACGTAGAGCGGCAAACGCCAGCCGAATGCCTGCACGTTCACCACCGCGACCAGGCACCAGGCCAGCAGGATGCCCAGCGGGATCGCCAGCAGCACGGTAAGGCTGCTCAGCAGCAGTGTCTGCCCGAGGCTCAGCCACACCAGATGCGTGCGCCGCACACCCAGTGCCCACAGCGGCGCCAGCTGGCCCAGGCGGGTGTGGCCCAAGGTCAGCAGGTTGATGAACAGCGCCACCCCTGCCACGCCAAGGGTAAGGCTGTTGAGCGCGGCGGTGGCGGCGAAGGTGCGGTTGAACACGTCGGTCGACCAGCGTTTGAGACGCGCCTGCTCGACCACCCGGCTGTCGTCCAGGGCGAAGCGCTGTTGCAATGCAGCCTCGAGCGCCGACGCCTGATCGCCCACCAGATCGACACTCAACCCGGTCAGGGTTGCCTGTGCCCAGTGCCCGCGCAGCCAGCCGGCATTGACCAGCATGTGCCCTTTGGGGTTGCCGTAATCGGCATAGATGCCCACAACGCTCAGGGCTGGCGAAGTGTCTGCGGGCAGCCTCAGGCGATCGCCCAGCTGCAGCTTCAGTCGCCTGGCCAGCTGTTCACTGAGCATCACGGCCTGCCCGGCGGCCAGTTGTTGCCAGGCCTGCTTTTGCTGCGCCAGCAATGGCCAGCGAGTGCGATAGACGGGATGATCGACGATGCCCTGGAGCTGCACCGGCCAGCCCTGCAGCTGTGTTTCCACACGCCAGCCGGGCAACACCACACTCACCGAAGGTTGCTGCCCAAGCCACTCGGCTATCTGCAAGCCCTGGGCGGTGTCCCTTGGGGTGACATACAGGTCGGCGGACAGGCGCAGGTCAAGCCAGCCGACAAAGGTCTTGCGAAAGCCCTCGGTCATGCTGCCCACGCCGACACTGGTCGCCAGCGCCAGCAACAGTGCCATCAACGCCAGGCTCAGGGCCGGCAGTTGCTGGCGGCTGTCGGCGACGAACCATTGCGACAAAGGCCGCCGGCAATGGCGCGCCAGCCAGGCCAGCACCCGGTCGAGCAAGGCCGGCAGCAGCAGCGCCGCAGCCAGCAGCAAGCCTGCCAGCAGGCCGAACGCGCTGGGCAGGCTGTCGCCCAGCACGCCACAGCCCAGGGCCAGCAAAAGCAACAGGCCGGCCACCAGGGCCTGGCGCCGCAACCAGGGCCCCTGGGCCAACCGCCATGCCTGAGGTTGCGCCAGCGCCAGCAACGGCAACCGCGCCGCACGCAGTACACTGCCCAAACCCGCCAGCAGCGCCCCCAGCACGCTCACCAGCACGCCCATCAGCCACCACCCTGCGGGCAGGCTCAGCGCCCCGGCGACCTGGGCGCCATACAGCCCGCGCAAGCTGGCGGCCACATCGGGCAGCAACCACGCGGCCAGCCCGTAACCACTGACCACGCCTGCCAGGCCGCCCAGCACCGCGAACAGCCCCAGCTCCAGCACCAAGGCGCACAGCAGGGTTTGCAAGCTGATGCCACAGGCGCGCAGGTTGCGAATCAGGCCGCGCCGCTGTTCCAGTGCCAAACCGATTGCGGCGTGGGCAATGAACAGGCCGACGACAAACGCCAGCAGGCCAAGGGCGGTCAGGTTGAGGTGGAAACTGTCGGTCAGCCGCTGCAAGCCGCCATCGTCCTGCCGGGGTTGCAGCTCAAGGTAAGGCGCGATATCCGTCGGCAACGGCCTCGGCGTGCCAGCCACCAGCAGGCGCGACAACTGCCCGGGTGCATGCAGCAACGCCTGGGCGTGGCCGATATCGACCACGATCACCCCTGGGGCCAGCGCTGGCTGTAGAACCAACGGCGGCAGCAGCTGCCCTTCGCTGTCGCGTGCTGAGGCCCCGGGGCCGGCATGCAGCTGGCGCAAGGTGTCCGGCCCGACCCAGGCTTGCCCGGGCATGCCGACAAAGGCCTGCAGATCGAACGTTCCGGACTGCACACCGGCGATACTGCTGGCCGGCGGCAGGCTCAACGGCTCGATGCCGATCAAACGCACGCTGCGCGCCGGCTCACCAGCAAAGCGCAAGCGCCCTTCCAGTACCGGCGTCACCGCCCAGCCCAGCCTGCGCAACTGCACGTACAGTGCCTGGTCGAAGCGCTCGCCACGGCGCGGCACCAGTTGCGCCTGCAACGGCCCGGCCAGCACCGCGCTGGCCCGGGCATAGTCGCTGCGTGCCTGGCTGTTCAGCGCCTGCACGCCGGTCCACAGCGCCGTGGCCAGCCACAGGCCGGTGAAGATGCTGAAAAACTGCACGCGATGGCGCCGCCAGTGGCTGAGCAGCGCCAGCAGGGCCAGCGATAGAAGTCTCATCCGCCCGGCTCGGGCCGTACACGGCCCGCCTGCAGGTAACAACGCTGCTGCAAGCGCGCCGCCAGCCGCGGGCTGTGGGTCACCATCAGCACCCCACTGCCAGCCTCGGCGACCAGCTGCAACAGCAGGCTCAACACCTCATCGCTGCTGGTTTCATCGAGGCTGCCGGTGGGTTCGTCGGCCAGCAACCAGGCCGGGCGCCCGGCCAGGGCGCGGCCGATGGCGACCCGCTGTTGCTGGCCGCCAGACAATTGCTCCGGGTAACGCGCCAGCAAGTCCGCCAAACCCAGGCGCTGCGCCAGGTAGGCCAGCCAATCGGGATCATGCCGACCGGCCAGCCGGGCCTGGAACGCAAGATTGGCCCCCACGTCCAGGCTGCTGATCAGGTTGTATTGCTGGAACACCAGGCCGATGCCCTCCCGCCGCCACAACGCCAGCGACGCCTCGGAACGGCTGTCGAGCGGGGTGTCGTCGATCAGGATGCGGCCACTGTCGGCACGGTCCAGGCCGGCCACCAGGTGCAGCAAGGTACTCTTTCCGCTGCCCGACTCGCCCATCAGCGCCAGGCTGCTGCCGCGCGCCAGGCGCAGGTCGACGCCCTGCAGCACGGGGAGCGGGCCCTGGGGGGTGGGGAATGATTTGTGCAGTTGCTCGATGACCAGCATCGACGGGCCTTGGTGCGTTCAGGGGTCTTCTTAGGAATAGCAGGTTCATCGCGGCGTGAACGAACACTCGTCGTTTTCCTCGATAAAGCAATTTCCGGCTCTATTCGAAAAGCGGTTTCCAACTTCAACCCTCGATGAACTTATTAAATCCACGCCCCTGAAAGCCTTACCGAAAAGTCAACATAAACAGCCCCGCACCAATAAAAAAAGACACTTCCTACAGAAAGTTCTTTTTATTGGTCGATATCCACTTTCGGACGAGAAAACAATGACCTGAATCAGAAACCATCGACTACGATCAGCATTCACTTTGCACCCGTTAGTTACGGCAAGAGACTCAACCATGGAAAAACCAGTAGTTCTGCACGCCGCTGGCCAGGTCGATATCGCTTTGGAAAGCGCCCACCAGTACGCCTATTTCCAGCTACTGGAATTGCTGTATCACGTACACGACGACGATCTGGAACAACGCCCACTTGCTCGAGAGACGCGACGCCGATTACGGCTGGAAGTGTCCCCCAGCCTGTCTTTCCCTGTTGCCGACGTGTTGCGCGCCGATCGCTTGAAAGACGACCGCTACCGCATCCAGGCAAGTTTTCTGGGCCTGCATGGCACAGACTCGCCACTGCCCACTTACTACCTTGACGAGATCGCCTACGAAAACGCACACGGCATCGGTTTACGCCCGGCTTTCCTCAATTTCTTCAACCATCGCCTTCATACCCTGCTCCATCAAGCGTGGCGCAAGTACCGCTACTACGTACGCTTCCAACCGGGCGCGAAGGACGGTTTCTCCCGCTATGTCTTCGCCCTGATCGGCCTGGACGACTCAGCACTACGCGGCGCTACGCCGCTACCCTGGAGCCGCTTGCTCAGTTTCGTGGGAATGATTGCCAGCCGCAGCCGCTCCCCCGGCATGGTAGCCGGCATGATCGCGCATTGCTTCGACCTCCAGCAGGTTGCCATCCGCGAATTCGAAAAGCGCACCGTCTCGATTCCCTCTTCCCAACGCAACTGCCTGGGGGCCAGAAAATACCAACTCGGCAACAACTTCCTGGTTGGCGACAGCATCGAGTCACGCAGCAGCAAGTTCACCATTGTGATCGCAGGCTTGGATCAGCAGCAGTTCCGCGAATTCCTGCCCAGCGGTGACAACTACCAGAGGCTGGCGCGGCTGGTGGATTTTCTGCTCCGTGATGTCGGGGCCTATGACCTGGAGTTACGCATGTGCGCCGAGCAAGCCCCTCCCTTCAGCCTAAGGGCCGAGCATGGCACCCACCTCGGTTGGACAAGCTTCATCGCCAACCGCAATGACCCCACACCTCCCCCTGTTCGCATCACGGTACGCACATGAGTACAAATGTTCTCTCCCCCAGCGTCACGCTCACCGTCCTCAATCCGGAAAAACTCTTGCACGGCAGCGAACCGCGGCATCGCTTCGATCGGGCTGGCGGCTCCATCGGCAGTCAAGGTGCTTGGCGCCTGCATGATCGGGGCGTTCGCATCCTGCCGGTGCACTGCGAAATCGGCTGGCATGAAGGCCATTTCTGCATCATTGACCACAGCGGCAAGAGTTTCATGAATGGCAGTGACACCCAGTTGCTTTCGGGTACGCCTGTCCGCCTCAGGCACAACGACAGACTGCAGATGGGTGACTATCAGATTGCCATACACCTGGGCGAGGACGAGGAAGAGCCGCAGCCGCATACCCGCAGGGACCCGCTCTCCGAGCTGGGGGTTGATCAGCAGATGTGCCCGCTGCAGGTACTTGGCGTACCGATAACGGATATCGCCGGATTTTTCCGGGCCTCAATGCCTGGTCCCGTGGATGAGCTTGATCCGTTGGCGTATCTGGACAGGGCCGCACAAGCCCGGGTTGACCCGGCCATAGTCGAAATCTTCGGCAAGGAGGTGCAATGAACAAGCCTGTAGGTTTGCTACTGGCCTGCCTGGCGATCAGTGGTTGTACTTCGATCAGCAAGATCTACCAGGTGGCGATGGATCCGGCTTTGCCAGTCGGTGGCCCCAACAATGACATCAGCCACCTGGCGCTAAGCCTCTACGCCGCAGACCCGCCTGCGCCTGTCAGCCTCGAACCGACAGATTCAGGCACACACGTACCGCTGCATGACCACCCGGAACAGCTGGCGGCCAACCTCAGCGCCACAAGTCCTGTCGAGCTGACTGACAAGCTGAGCTCACTGGCGGAGCAGCTGCACCGCAACTACCCCACTTCTGTCGAGGGCGAGCAAGCCATCGTCGGGCCGAAGGCGCCTGCGGCATTGGCCAGTTACGCAACGCCCCAAACTGCTTTGCCTGAGGAACTCGACCTGCAACCACAGCAACAGGCCCCGTCATCCATCGTTTTCAAGGTACTTCAGCTCCGGGACGATTCGTTGTTGCTGGATGCCACTTATGAGCAAGTCGAAGAAGACCTGGATAAAGCGCTGGGCACCACGCTGATCAGCGTCGATGACTACCGTCTGACCCCTGGCCAGTTCAAGTTCATCGAACACGAAGAAATCAACGAGCGCACCCGCTACATCGCCGTCGTTGCTCGCCTGGGCGATAACCCCAAGGGCCGCTGGAAAGATGCAGTACGCATCCAGGCACGCGGTTACAACCATACCGTACACGTTCACTTCGAGAACAACGCCGTTGAACTCAGGCAAGACAGTGAATACCGCCGTGACAAATGATCCGTCCAATAAAAAAATGAGCATCCTGTGAAGGCCGGACCAGGCACCGGAACAAACAGACAACGAATCCCGACCCAGGCCACTGGTATCGGGATTCTTGGGTGGCCTGCGCCGTGCCCTATCGCCCGGCCACTTCGCTGGCCGTGCCGTCACGCAACAACCGCTGCGGCAGGGCGAACCCTGCAAAGAGCTGGCGGGTGAAGGGGTTGTTTGCGCCCGGGGTGTGAACCTTGTAGCGCGCCGTATCGCCGGCAATCATGAAAGCGAGATCGATACTGGTGGATGTACGGGCATTCAGCCCACCGCGGCTGAGCAGGCGGTAGAGCGACCAGGGGCCGTGATAGCCCAGGCTGACAGTGGTACCCGCAACCTGCACCAGGGTGACACGGCTATGCCCACTCTCCCCGGCAGGGCCCGGCCAGGTCATGCCGATCGGCTCCTTGCCCCGGTCCGCAAACGCATGCAGCTGCCCATCCAGGTCGAAGACGCTGCCGCGCAAGCCACCGCTGATCGCCAAAGGCTCCAGGCCAAAGCTCACGTTCAGCTCCCCGCGATTGTCGAAAAACGCGTTGCGTATGGCTTCAGCCTGCTTGAGCTGCACCATGACTTCGGGGCGGACCAGGTAACCTTCATCCGCACGGGAGTACAGCGCATCGAGGTTGTCTTCGAGAAACACCGCAAGGTACTGGTCCTGGAAGCGCTTGAGCTGGCCTTGCGGGCCAAAGAAGGCTTCAAAATCCTTGAGCGACACATCCGGCCCGGCCGGGTCGATGGGATAGCGTGAGGCCAGTCGCTCCTGGTAGACGCTGTAAACCTCGGCATCCCAACGCTGCTCCAGCTCCCGTAACGCCATGACCATCAACACCTGCGAAGTCTGCTCCGCCAGCTGGCGAACATGCCGATTGAGGGGTTCCGGCAGGCCCGTGGCAATGCGCTGAAGGTTGCGAATGGGGTCGGGCGCCGTTTCCGAAAAACGGCTCAACACTAGCGCCAGGGCGGCCTTGCCCCGGTCAGGGCTGTCCTGCACCGCCTTCAGGTAGTCATGTACAGCGCTGATCGCCTGGAGTGTTTCGTCATGGTAGGACGGTTTGTCACCCCGCACGTCGAGCATCCCCGAAAGCCCCGCGAAAGACCGATAGATGCCCATGGCCTGCATGCGAACCTGCGGATCGGCGTTCGATTCCTTCTCGCTGTCCGCGGCCTGCGGATAGATCAGCGTATTGCTGCGCACGGTTTCCAGCAGCCGGCGTATTGGCGCTGCCGGGCCGCTGACTTGTTCCAGAACACCCAAGGCATGCGCAAGATCGCTGAATTCGGCAACCGAAAACTGGTTCAGCACACGCCGCCAACTGTCGATGTAGTCGGCGCTGTACAGGGCTCGCAGACGCTCCGCCAGGGCCTGGCGGTCCATGTCGGAGTAGTCGAGGCTACGCCGCTCCCCTAGCACCCACTGGTCGACCAGGGCGAGGTCGGCCACGTTCTGGCTATGCTGGTCGAAATAGTCGCGAAAGCCCGTCGCCGTCAGCAAAGGTGGCAGGGACAAATTGGCGTCGACGGTCGCCTGGTGATCGCGCTCGGCCAGTGGCCTGTAGACGATATCGAACGCTGGGCCGATCTCGTTGCGCAAATCCAGCTCACCGTGCAATTGCTCCCGAGCCTGCTGCCTCAAGCCGATGTAGACACGCTCGGCCAGCGGCAACTTGCGCAACTGCTGCTGCGCTTGGGCAACGACCTTCCGATACTCCGGCAGCTCGACATCTGCGTAGGCCAAAGCGTACCTGAGGTGGCGCATCAGCGCGGCCTGCAGCTGGCCCTGGCCCGGATACGCTCTTTGCCACTCGCGAGCCATCCATTGCTCGACCATCTCCGCCCGACGATTACCACGATCCTCGATCATGCGATACACGCGCAATGCCGCCAACTGCTCGTCGCTACCGGGGGCAGCTTGCATGACAGACGCTGCCACGCCGCCCGCAATCACCGGTAGAAAGCGCTGGGCCAGGGCATTCAGGTACGCCTGGTCCACTTGCGGGCCAATGGCTTTGCCCTGGTACAGCCCCATATCCGTGAACACGCTCCAACCAGAGCGATAATCGCCGTACAGGCTCACGGCATCACGGATCTCATTCAACGGCAGCAGCAGGCTGCGCCCGGTCAAATCATCCTTGGCGTCCGTGCTGGTATTGCTGAACGCAAGGCTTTTCTCCAGCACCTGCTCCGCCTTGTCACGGTTGACGCTGTAGAAGTACGCCCAACCACCGGCCATGGCCAACCCGCACACACTCGCCGCCACGGCGCCGCCCTTCAACAGGCGGCCCTTGCGCCGGGCGACCTTGCGGTTGTCGCCCGCCAGGCCGGCCTCGGGGTAGACCACGCGTTGCAACAGCCGCTGCGCGAAATACACCACGGAGGTGCCTTGCGGCTTGGTCGACAAAGCCGGGGCAGCGAAGGCAAAGGCGCGGGCAGAAGCATCCGCCAGCAGGTTGCGCACTTCGCCTCGCTGGTAGACCGAGGAAAAGTACAGGCCACGCACCAGGGGTGGGGTGCTGTAGCGGTCACTGACCAGTACATCACCAAGGAAATTCAGCAACATCTCCTGCGCCCCGCTCAGCTCCCGAAGCAGCGAGCAGGCGCTCTTGCCCGTGGTGCCAGGCGCGCCCACGGTAGCGCTCATCAGTTGCCTGCCGAGGCGCCCCAGGAAGCCCTGATAGGCTCCCTCCAGCTCCTGCAGCCAGGCATCGAAGTCCTTTACCGAACCCAACGTGAAGGTAAAGCCCTGCACCTCTTCCCGCTCACGGGCCGGGAGCGCGGCGAACAGTTCCTCGAAACCGTCCAGCAAGTCGAACTTGCTCATCACCACGTACAGCGGCAAGCGCGTACCCAACTCACCGCCCAGCTCCGTCAGGCGCGCGCGCAGCATGAAGGCCAGGTCACGTCGCGCCTTCGCCGATCGCCCGAACAGGTTGACCATATCCACCAGCAAGACCACGCCATTGAGTGGCCGTCGGCTGCGGTTCTGGGCAAGCCAGCCAATCATGTGCCGCCACAGGCGTTGCTCGACGCTCGCCGGCAGGCCTGTGGGCTCGGCCGGTGCTCTCGCCGTCAGTGCAGCCTCCTGCACTGCTGGCAGCGTGTTGTTATCGCCCCCCTCCTCCTTGATGGGCTTGACCACACGCGCCGGGCGCTCAGGCTGGCTGATGAACTCGCCCGGCGGATCGATCAGCACCGCGTCGTCACCTACCCACCAGTCGATGCCAAAAGCCAGGTCCGGATCCGTGCTGGCCCGCTGGGTGGCGCCATCGGTGCGGGCGAGTGCAAAACGCTGATCCGAACGGCTGACGAAGCTCGACTTGCCCGCATTCTGTTCGCCAAGGATGAGGTACCACGGCACATCGTAACGGTGCCCGCGGCCACCTTGGCTGTCGCGCAAGCGGGCCAGGCTGCTGTCGAGGGAGCGCTGCTGGGCCTGCAGATACACCAGGCACGGGTCTTCCACTTCGCGCCGCTGCCGTTTCTGTTCGCGTACGATCGAGCGGTTGCGCCGATGCACCCACGCGCTCCATGCCAGCAATGGCAGCATCACCAGCAGCACGGTTGCCGCAATCCGCACCGGCAGGTCAACCAACGGTTGCTGCTCACGCCAACGCCATTCAGGCCCCAACCACCATAGCCAGACCACTGCGGCAGCAACGCCGAGCAGTACCACACCAACAACTACCGGCATTGCCTGACGCTGCACCAGCAATACACCGCGCAGCAGACTGTCCTTGTTCACTTTCATAGCGGCAAACCTTACCGACTGCATATCCGAATGATTTAAGGCACCTCACAGTGCACACTGGCAAAAACAGTAGCAGCATTGAAAAACACTATTCAATGATATCAAGCAAGAAATACCAGCTAACACTTTTCTTGCAGACGCCGGCGACTTACCTGAATTATGAAATAAAAAGCACTTGCTTCAGGAAAGTTAACAGCCCAGAAACTTGTGGGAACTTTCCTACAAATAAGCCATGCGCACTTTTCATCAACCCCGGCACATGCCACCAGATAGAGCGTCCAACGCGATAAACATGAAGTTCAAAGACTGGTTCATGCAGGAGCAGCAGACCCTACGGGAACTGGGTGACGACTTTGTCGAGGACGACCCGCGTCTGGCGCCTGTCCTCGGTCGCACCGCCTCGGACCCGGCCAGCGAGTACCTGATGGAACACTTCGCCTTCCTGACCGCTCGCCTGGTCATGAAGATCGAAGACCATCTGCCCGAGCTGACCCACCCGTTGCTGCAGCTGCTCTACCCCAATTTTCTGCGCCCGCTGCCGAGCATGACACTGATGCAGTTCCAGCCTGTCGACCACGCGCTGAGCGAGACCCAGGTGCTGCCCAAAGGCACCCCTGTGTTCTCCCGAGCCGTTGACGGCGTGAGCTGCGAGTTCCGCACCTGCGCGGACCTGGCTATCGCGCCGCTGGAAATTCGCAGCATCACCACGCAACCCAGTGCCGAAGCACCGGTAGTGCGCATCGACCTGGGCGCCTTGTCCGAGCAGCCGCTGCGGCAGATGAAGTGCGACCAGCTGCGGTTTCATCTGGCTGGCAGTAAACGCAATGCACTCACCCTCTACCAGTGGCTGGCGCAGCACCTGAGCAAGCTTGATCTGCATATCGGCCAGCACCGCTTTGCGCTCCCCCCCTCAGTGGCCTTCGTCGGTTTCGAGGCAAATGAAGCGCTGCTGCCCAGCCCCGGCGAGCAGATGGATGGCTACCGCATCCTGCACGAATTCTTCTGCTTCCCGGAGCGCTTTCATGGGTTTCGCATCGACGGGCTAGGCAGCTACTGGCCTGACGAGGCCGCCGTTCATATCCAGCTGGAGTTCGGTTTCAGTGCGCCCCTCCCGCCCGACATACAGATCGACCAGACAACGATCCTGCTCAACTGCATCCCTGCCATCAACCTGTTCAGTTGTACGGCAGAGCCCATCCCGTTGAATGGGCAGGCGCTGTGTGAAACCGTGCGAATGGGGCGCCAGGGCGGCAAGAAAGGTGAAATTTTCAGCATTGATCGGGTCAGCAGCCAACGCCAGAAATCCAGCGATCACGTACAGGACTTCAAACCCTTCGAGGCCCTGGACCGCGACTTCCCGTTGGCCGAGCCGACGCCCGCCCGCTACTACAAGCTGGACATCGAGCAGGAACCCGTCAATGACAAGGTGCAACACAGGATACGCCTGGTGCATCACAACCTTGCGCCCTACCTTGGCCTGCACGAAGAACTGAACATCGACCTTACCTGCAGCAACGGGCCCCTTGCGCAGCAGCTCAGGGTTGGCGAAATCGATGTGACCACCCAGGACACCCCCTCGTTCGTCACCTATCGCAACCTCACCCGCCCCACCCGCAGCTACCCGCCGATGCTGCAGAGCGGTGGCCAAGGTGAGCGCCACTGGGCGCTGGTCTCCAACCTTGCGCTGAACAACCTGTCGCTGTCTTCTCCTGCAACCCTTGCCGCGGTACTGCGGGTTTACGACTTTGTCGCCGCCCATGACCTGCAGCAGGAGCGCAATACCACCCAGCGCCTCGACGCCATCAGACAGGTGGACAACGAGCCCTGCGATTGGCTGGTCAAGGGCGTGCCGGTTCGGGGCATGCGCACCACCCTGCACATCGACCCTGCCGGCTTCGAATGCGAGGGTGAGGTGCAGCTGTTCGGCAACGTGCTGTCCCACTTCATGACGTTGTACGCCAACAGCAACTCATTCCATCAACTGCAGATCATCAACACCGCCAACGCAACCCGCCAGCTATGGCCCGCCCGGACCGGGCGGCAGCCGGTGATGTGACCAGGAGGTCCGAGCATGAACAACGCGCCCGAGAAAGACTTCGAGAACACCCGGGTAGACGCCCGCGCCGCTCCCCCACTCAGCGAACTGTTCCCCCATGTCGACGCGCTGGGGTTCGACACCCGCTCGAACACCACATTCCCCCTCTTCGACATCGCCTCTCCCCTGTTCGGCCTGATCATCCGCCTGGAAGGCACCGAACACTATGACCACGTCGAGCAGTTGCATGCCCACGTCAAGAACATGATCCACGGCATGGTCGAGCAGGTACGCCAGCTTGAACACTGTGACGAAGGCGACCGCGTGGTGTTTTCCTACTGCTTGTGTTGCGTGGTCGATGAAGCCGTGATGACCACCTCCTGGGGGCGCGACTCGTCCTGGAAGGCCCAGTCCTTGCTCAGCGCCATCCATCAGGAAACCTGGGGTGGCGAGAAATTCTTCAGCGTGCTCGAACGCTTGCTGGACGCCCCCGAACAGCGCTACGACCTGTTTGTGTTCCTGTTCTGGTGCCTGGCACTGGGCTACCGCGGCAAGTACGCCAACCAGACCAATGGCGATGAGCAACTGGCCGCCTGGCTCAAGCGGGTCCATGACCGGATCGTTGAACTGCATGGCCCCGAAGCCGAATCGCAACCCCTGACCGACCCGCTGGCCAATGTCGCGCCCCGGCATTACCGCATGAGCCGCCAACTGCCCTGGTGGACGCCCTGGGCCGTGATGGGCGTGTTCTGCACAGGCCTGTATTTCTACTTCGCCACCAAACTTGACAGCATTACCCAGCAAGTATTGGCATCACTGCAGGCGATGCTGCAGCCATGAACTCGACAACCTCGAACTGACATGACGCAACAGTCACTGTGCCGATGGGCGCAGCAAGTAAAACTTTGCCCGAAACAAGATAGATCCTGCATTTAGCGAAACTTCCTACAAGTTTGTAGGAAGCAACTTTCACGACCAGGAACGGATTCCTCATTACGGTCGTGAGCACAACTAATGCCTCGCGTCCTATGACGCGTCCGGTTTCATGAACCTGCCCGATGGGACGAACCGCAGGAGTACGCATGAGCAACCTGAATGATGTGCGCTTTACCTTCAGCACCCCAGCCGACGAAGCCATTCAGTTTGATGTCGTGTCATTCGAGCTGACCGAAGGCGTCAGCCAGTTGTATCGCCTGGAAGTCGAACTGGTGAGTTTCGCCGACGATGCCGACTTCGCCACTCTGCTCGACCACCCCGCGCTGCTGACCATCTGGCAGCAGGAGCAACCGGTGCGTCACGTGCATGGCCTGATCAGCAGCTTCGAACAGGGCAAGACCGGCCACCGCCGCACCCGCTACCGCGCCATTGTCGAACCGCAGCTGGCCCGCGCCGGCCTGCAGTCGGACTGGCGCATCTTCCAGCACCGCCCCGTGCCGCAGTTGCTCGAAGAACTGTTCCGCGAGCGCCGATGGGGAACGCTGACCCAGTACCTGGTCAACCCGCACCAGACGCGTGAGTTCTGCGTACAGGCCGGTGATCTGGACCTGGATTTCTTCTGGCGGCTATCGGCAGAAGAAGGCCTGATCTCGGTCTTCGAGCACAGCCAAGGCAGCCATGGCGTGGTCCAGGCGGACCAGATCAGCCAGTTCGGCAGCCTGGAAGGCGACCCGGTGTTGTACGTGGCCAACCGGGGTGGCACGGCGCGCCAGCCCTGCCTGCATGACTTCCGCTATCGCGAGCAGGTACGCACCAGTATCCAGGTCCAGCGCGACTACACCTTCACCCACCCGCGCTACAACCTGGAACACACCCTGTACCCCAGGGACATGGGCAACCAGGGCAACGAGTACGAGCGCTACGACTACCCCGGCCGCTACAAGCACGACAACGCCGGCAAGCCGTTTACCCAGACCCGTATCAACGCCTTGTTCGGCGATGCCCGGGTGGCCCAGGTCAAAGGTGACGACGCGCGCCTGCAGCCGGGCATTGCCTTCCAGCTGGCCGGCCATGCCCGTGAGGACATGAACATCCTCTGGCGGCCGATGCAGATCACGCACAAGGGGCACCAGTTCACAGCGCTGGAAGAGGATGCTGCCGAAGCCGAAGTCGGCACATCCTACACCCTCACCGCCACCTTGATTCCAGCCCGGGTCGAATGGCATGCCCCTGCTTGCCCCAAGCCCGTGATCGACGGCCCGCAGATGGCCAAGGTGGTCGGCCCGCCCGGCGAGGAAATCTACTGCGACGAGCACGGCCGCGTGCGCGTGCAGTTCCCCTGGGACCGCCTGGGCCAGGACGACGACAAGAGCTCCTGCTGGGTGCGGGTGACCCAGGCCTGGGCCGGTGCCACCTGGGGCCATATGGCCATACCCCGCATTGGCCAGGAAGTGGTGGTCAGTTTCCTCGACGGCGACCCTGACCAACCGATGATCACCGGGCGTAGCTACCACATCGTCAACCGCCCGCCGTATCGCCTGCCCGAGTTCAAGGCGTTGAGTCCGATCCGCAGCAAGGAGCACCAAGGCAAGCGGCATAACGAACTACGCCTGGACGACACCACCGGGCAGATCAGCGCGGCGCTGATGAGTGACCACGACCACACCGCGCTGCACCTGGGTTACCTGACCCATCCGCGTCACTTCGGTGGCCAGCCCCGTGGGCAAGGTTTCGAGCTGCGCACCGATACCCACGGGGTGATCCGCGCAGGCGGCGGCCTGCTGCTGACCACCGAGCTGCGCGCCCGCGCCGTCCAGCACCACACCGACCTGGCCGAAACCGCCGAACGCCTGCAGACCGCACAGCAGTACCACACCACCTTCGCCAGGGTCGCCCGCGACCACCTGGCCCAGGAAGGTGGCGATCAGGATGAGGTCGGTGAAGCGCTCAAGGCACAGCACGACGCCATCTGCGGCTACGGTGGCAACCCTGAAGCCAACCGGTTTCCGGAACTGGCCGACCCGCAGCTGGTGCTCGCCAGCCCGACCGGCATTGCGACCACCACCCCGGAATCCACCCATATCGCCAGCGGCGAACATCTGGGCCTGAGCACGGGTGGCCACACCAGCCTGGCCATCGGCAAGCGCCTGCTGATCAGTGCCAGCCGAGGGGTACGCCAGTTCGTCCAGAGCATGGGCTGGCGACTGGTCGCGGCCACCGGCGACATCGACCTGAAGGCGCTCAAGGACAACATCAACCTGCTGGCCAAGCTCAAGGTCAGCGTCACCGCCGAACGCATCACCCTCAGCGCCAAGGAAGAACTGGTCATCCAGGGGGGCGGCAGCAGTACCACCTACACCGCAGGGGGAATCCTGCATGCCACCGCTGGCCAGTACACCGCGCACGCGACCGGCTTCTTCTACAAAAGTGCACAAAGCCAGACGGCCACGTTCCCGGACGCTCCCAAAACCGACAAAGGCAACCTCGACCTTTTCCGCAACTATGCCAACAACCGCCCCTTGAAAGGCTCCGGGTACCAGGTAGAGGACGCGCTGGGCCAGGTCCTCAAAGGCACGCTGGACGAACAAGGCTTTGCGGCGGTAGCAGCTGTAAGCCCGGGCCCCACTGCCGTTGATTTCGAGAAAGACCCAGCCGACCCATGGGTAGCCGGCAGCTACTTCGGCAACCTGAGTAAGGACTTTTCAGGCCCGGCTGCAGCGCTGACGCTACCTTCCGCCCTGCAAGGCACCGAAAACCTCGCGAAGCATGCGGCACAAGCGTTCAAGGCCCCGCTCGACGCCATCGCCCCCTCGGCACCTCCCCCTTCCCGGCTTGGCACTGCCAGTGCCTTGGCTACCTCACTCATCCGGGAAGGGAATTGAAACGATGACCCCACAAGAAAAGAAAGAAATCGAAGAACGCGAAATCGCACTGGTCCCGTTGAACAACCTGGTCGCTCAGGATATCGCCCAGGGTGAAGCCACGGTAAACGCCTGGCTGCTGGAACTCAGCGGCAACACCATCGACCTGGCCACCGTCAAGGCCTGGGCCGGTGCAGTGCCGGTGGTGGGCAACATCGTCGCCTTGTTCGACGCCTTGGGCGACATCATCCATCTGGTCAAGACCGGCTCGAATGACCCGCTGGACTGGGTAAGCCTGGGCATCAACCTGATCGGCGTAGTACCCGTCCCGCCGACCATGGCAGCCGCACGGATGACGTTGCGCCCGGTGCTGTTCCTGGCCCGACAGCAACTGAAAAAAAACAAAGGTGACTTTGCCCAAGCCGTCATGAACATCATGGTCGGCCACCTCAGTGCCACGCTGATGGGCGAAATCGAAACCTTCGTCGAGCGGGCCGAAACCGAACTGCCTGGCATCTTGAACAATGCCGCCAACACCGGCTTCCAGACACTCAACAGCCTGGCGGATGCCATCGAGCGCATCGCCAAGGGCGAGATCGACACTACCCAGCAGCGCAAGGCGATCATCAACAGCGCCAAGGCAATCTACGCCCCCATCGAAGAACCGTCCCTCTGGGACCTGCTGACCCGGGCCGAAGCGGTCATCAGCGCCACCGCTGGTGCGGTTCAGTACGGTGCGACCGAGGGGTACAAAGCTGCAGCGGGCAACACTGGCTGGGTCTTGAAGCTCGTCCAGCCACACACCAATGTGCTCAGGGGCCTGGCCCAGCTGATCCGGCAGATGCTGACCGCCCTGGCCAACCCGGCCACGCAAAACAGCATTGCCTGGCTCCTCGCCCAGCTCAACGCAGGCCTGCGCAAGCGCAAACCCGCGCGCCGGGTATCGGCCAATACCCCGGCGCACGGCTCGGGTGTGGCAAAGGACAAGGGCACCGAAAGCCGCGTGGAAGCCACCCGCAACGAGGCCCGACCTAAAAACGACCCACGCTGCGACCTGAACGGCACCTGCCCCGGCACCAGCAAGAGCATCAGCTATGCACGCGGTACCGAAACCCTGGTGCATGTCGACTTCAACCTGCCAGGCGTGTTTCCTGTCGCCTGGGCACGCACCTACCGTTCCAGCCTGGACGCCTACGATGACAGCGAGTTCGGTGCCCGCTGGATCACGCCATTCTCGATGCGCTTCGATGTGGTTGACGAGGGTGTGCTGTACCACGCCGACGATGGCCGCACCCACAGCTACGCCCTGCCCAAGGTTGGCAAGCCGCATTACGACCCGGTAGAGAAGACGGTACTCATCCGGGTCGACGAAAACCACCTGAGCCTGGCGCACGGCCACCAGCGCCAGGAACACTACCAGCGCGTCGGCGATCACTTCCGCCTGGTCGGCATCATCCGGCGCGGCGGCGCGCGCATCGCGCTGCATTACGAGCACCAGCATGCCGGCAAGGCAGTGCTCTCCGACCTGGTCACCTACCAGGATGAAGACCAGCACCAGCATGTGCATACCCAGCTCGATGAACATGGGCGCATCAAGGCACTCTGGCTGATGCGGGACGGCCGGCAAACCCGACAGCTGGCCAGCTACGACCATGACGACCAGGGCGACCTTCGCGCGGCACGCGATGAACACGGGGCGCAGTGGACCTACCAGTACCAGCACCACCTGGTCACGCGCTACACCGACCGCACCGGGCGGGGTACCAGCCTTGAATGGCAGGGCGAAGGCCCGGACGCGAAAGCCGTGCGCGAATGGGCGGATGACGGCAGCTTCGACACGCGCCTGAAATGGAACAAGCATATCCGCCTGACCACCGTCACAGATGCGCTTGGCCAGGAAACCCGCCACTACTACGACTACCTCGGCTACACCTACCGCATCATCTACCCGGACAGCAACGAAGAGTGGCTGTTCCGCGACGATGCCAAGAACGTCATCCAGCATGTGCACACCGACGGCAGTATCGACCGCTATGTCTACGACGAGCGCAGCAACTTGCTGCAGCACACCCGCCCCGATGGCTCCGCGGTGCACCACGCCTATGACGACCTCGACCAGCGCTTCAAGACCCGCGACGCCGAGGGCGGCCTGTGGAAGTACGACTACGACCAGCGCGGCAACATCATCGAAACGCTCGACCCGCTGGAGAACAAGACCCAGTACACCTACAACAGCGATAACCTGCCCATCTCCATCATCGACGCCAACGGTGGCGAGAAGAAGCTCGGCTACACCCGCGACGGCCAGCTGGCCAGCTACACCGATTGCTCGGGCAAGACCACGCTGTGGAAGTACGACGGGCTCGGGCAACTGAGCAAGGCGATCAACGCAGCGGGGGAAACCACCGAGTATCAGTACCAGGCCGGTCAACTGACCCGCCTGGTATACCCCGACAAGACCCAGGACCGCTTCGAACACGATGCCGAAGGCCGCCTGCTCAGCTATACCGACGCGTTGAACCGTCGTACCGCCTGGGCCTACAACGAGGCCGGCCTGATTCGCCAACGCCACAACCCCGACGACAGCACCCTCACCTACCACTGGAACAAGCTCGGCCAGTTGCTGCGCCTGCGCAACGAGAACAACAGCGAGGCCAGCTTCAAGTACGACCCGGCCGGGCGATTGATCATGGAGACCGGCTTCGACAAGCAGGTCACCGATTACCTCTACGATCAAAGCAGCAACCAGCCCACCCGCCGCATCGATGGCGACCGCATCACCCGCTTCGAATACGACGCCATGGGCCGCCTGGTGAAAAGCCATGCAGGCCAGCGCGGTGGCAAGGAGTGGGAAAGCGAAACCTTCGCCTACGACGGCAACGGCAACCTGCTACTTGCCGAGAACGAGGCCTGCAAGCTGCAGTGGTTCTACGACCTGGCGGGCAACAACACCCGCGAGCACCAGCACTTCAAGTACATGAAGGAAGCGAAGGTCGCTGTCTTCAAGCATGAGTACGACGCCCTCAACCTGCGCATCGCGACCACCCGCCCTGATGGCCACCGGGTCAGTTGGCTCACCTATGGCAGCGGCCACTTGCTCAGCCTCAAGCTCGACGAGCACGAACTGCTCAGCTACCAGCGCGACGACCTGCATCGGGAAATTGGCCGCGAGCAAGGCAACGGCCTGGTTCAACGCCAGACCTGGACCCCGAATGGCCAGTTGCAGCAGCAGACCCTGGCCCGACGCGGCGCCACCCGGCGCATCGCGGTGCGCGACTACGAGTACGACCTCAGCGGCCAGCTAACCCGCGTGGATGACCTGAACCGTGGTGACACCTATTACCGTTACGACCCGGTCGGCCGCCTGCTGGAAGCGGGCGATTTCGACAAGAAAGAGCTCTTCGCCTTCGACCCGGCGAGCAACCTGCTCGACCCACAAGCCCCGCCCGGCCCCAACCCACACTCACCCCGGCGGATCAACGACAACGTACTGCGCAGCTACTGCGGCACGCAATACCGCTATGACGAACGCGGCAACCTGGCGGAGCGCACCACGGGCAGCAAGAAAGGCCACTTTGACTGGGACCTCTACAACCGCCTGCGGCGGTACGAGGATGACCGACTGATTGTCACCTTTGCCTACGACGCGCTCGGGCGGCGGTTGTACAAGCACTCACGCGCCAAGTACCGCGACCGACCGCAGGCCGGCCCGGTGTGGAACCAGAATGCCCGGCGGCAGCGGGATGAAGAGTTGGGTTGTGGGTACACCTGGTATGTGTGGGAAGGCGACACGCTGGCATTCGAGTGCCGGGACCGGGAAGGCAAAGGCCACACCACTCACTATGTGTTCGAGCCCGGGACCTTTGTGCCGGTGGCGCAGGCAGTGTCCAACCATGTTGTCGAGTTGTTGCGCCAGCCGGTGTATGTGTTCCCGTATGACATCGACAAGGATCCGGTGTGGCTGCATAAGCCGATGCCGAAAGCGTTTGATGCGATGGCTTGGTACCAGTGCGATCAGCTGGGGACACCGATGGAGTTGACCGGTGAAGATGGGGAGATTGCCTGGAGCGGGAGGTACAAGGCCTGGGGTTTGGCGGAGGAGCAGCGGAGTGACGAGGCGAAGTGGGCGGAGATTCGTAATCCGCTACGCTTTCAGGGGCAGTATTGGGATGTTGAGACGGGGCTGCATTATAACCGTTACAGGTACTATGATCCGCAAGTCGGGCGATTTGTCGGGATGGATCCGATCGGCGCGGCTGGAGGAATAAATTTCTATAGCTATGTAACTAATCCCACAGGTTGGATTGACCCTTATGGTTTAACCAAAAAATCATTGCCAACCAAAACACCCGTCCATCGCATCGGGGGAAATTCAATAGATAATCTTCGACTGAAAGAAGCCGAGAAAAATTTATTGCCACCAGGAATATCTGTACTTCATAGTTGTTGCCCATGCGCAGCATCAAAACAAATGCGAGAAGCGTTCCCGAAAGCCAGCGGCCTTCAGCGTGCAGCGGGTAGGGTTGCCTCCGGAACTACAGATGCTATTAGAGAGGCTGGATTTGACGTGATAGGCGATCCGACTCAAAAATTCCCTAACCATGCTCGTATAATTCATCCTGACGGAGTGAATGGTTTCAGCGATGGAAACCTAGAACAACTAGCCAGCGCATTAGGAGAAACTACGAAATGCCCATAACAAAGCTGAGTGCTATTAAAATCATGGACTCTCAGAACGTGTGTATTGGTAGCGTTGAGAATCCAGCTATAGCCGAAAAAGTCATCTCAGGGACATTTCTCCCGACTCAGCACTATAAAAAATATGGGAAAATTTTTTTCGACCTAGAACAGGCTGCAAATAAACAGTTGTTTACACACGCAGATCAATTAGAGCGGCAAATACAGGGGCTCGCATTTTACGCAGTAACCTTGAGCAACAGAAAAATTAGCATTGAAAACTTGCAAATAATGGAGGGTCAAATAGTGTTCACCCTTACCTTTAGCGAGGACACCGAAGTTATTTAGCACGATGAAGTTTTCTTCGTTCGATCACCTAAGACTACTGGCTTGGATGACAATGAGGATGCAGAGATTGCCTGCAGTTAGAATTAAAAGCCCTGGGGATTAGCGCGGGAGAAACTCCGCGACCAAGCGAAGTGCGCGGAGATTTAGAGCTCGGAGCATTTTCGACACCAACAATAGCAATAGAAGCATTACTATTTTCCAGTCAGAAGTGAGCAATCATGATTGCATTCGAATTTACACGCACAGATGAGTCTCTTTTTGCAAGCGAATTCGACCAGGGCGACATCTCCCTTATCGCAGAAAATCTCTGCATAAGCTCAAAACTGAACCCCAAACACTCAAACATGATATACCTCTCAATTATATCATTGATTGACGGGCTAACCAGAAACAATAAATACTTTGAATTTATCGCAGCTGACTCTTCGTTTCGCATCAAATTCAAAAAGTAAAGGGAGACAACTTCAATCAACCATGAGGGAATATTAAAAATCAAGGCAAACCACTTTGAACTTCTCAAGGCACTTGAGGACGGCGTAGAGCGTTTCCTTTCGAGCCCTAGAAATAGCATACCGATTTCCAGCACAGTTTATTCAGACCTATCAACAAGCAGAGCACTACTTAGCCAAAAAATAAACAATTACAAATAACTTTAGATCTGCAGCGATCACGAATGGAGCATCAAAAGTGAACATACGAAAAACGTTTAATATTTTAGTAGAGAATGAGCCTTACATTGATCTCAATGTGTTTCTGGATACTTACGAAACATTCGAAGAATTCCCACTGATCTCAAGATACAGAAAACTAGCAAAACTCGGGACTGACCTAAAAGAAATCGAAGCCTCAAACATTCTTCTAAGCACAGCATTTTTTGTACTCAACTCTGCATTACTACATATGCAAAGCAAAGGCTACGACCTCAGGGAGCGCTTCCTGGCTATCTCCTACACGAACTTTGATTTTTCAAGCAAAACCGAACCTCCAATACCTAATTTTTTTGTTAACTCAAACTCCACAATGGATGACTTTTCAAATAAATTGAAGTCAAAACAGAAATCAGACGCATCATTGGAAACAAAATTGGTTCAAGAGCAGTTCGAGTCGTGTGGACTTAGCCCGTTATTCACATTTTATGAAAGCCGTTTTTTTGATCCGACCTGCAATGAGGACATTGTCAGAGTTTATGCGATTTTAAATTAGCACCTATGGCTAAACATCGTGCTACAGATCCTCATTACAGCGCTCATTTTGCCGACGGCACTCCATTCATGGATGCAAATCCGATATTTTCAGAAAAGAACTTAAGAACGGGGAAATTTTGAGAGTTGTCATCGCTGAAGATGCTGCAAATACGCTATAAACCACAACTCAATTGACGATTTCGAAGAGCTTTGTTTGGTCATGGAAAACTCAGATATCAGCCTTGCGCAGCAGGACATTTCTTCATGGATCGCCGGACAAACGGAATGACGACGTAAAAAATATTAAATACCTAACCAACGCCATCTACACCAATATAGTTTTGCTCTTTAAAAAATCATCTGAAACGCTTTTCAGCAAGTGTCTAAACAACCATTTTCAACCGCATCGACAACACCTTCAAACTGCGTAACGCGAACCCCCGCCTTGATGGCCACCGGATCAGCAGATTTTTACCATCGTAAAAATTGCAAGGGTCACGCCGAAATAACTGTTCTGCAGGCTTCGTCCGCACCAATTCTCCAAAAGCCAGATGGACGATAACAAGATGATAGATAAATTTTTGTTGTTCTTAAGTCTAGATTGCTTTGCGACCTGTTTTTTCCCTTTAGGCAACCAATCAGCCTTACACATAATCTGCAAATGCGCACAGAATGAGGCATCCAAGATACTCAGAAGCAAAGCTGGCTATTATGAGAGGGATATGAGCAAGACCAGAATAGCCAACTCCAAATCCAGCTTACTTACTTCGCTTAGGAACCAGGGTTTGCCAAATCCGGGAATAGACTACATTTCATATCTTTGGAGCTTATTTGACCACGATACAGCAGAGCGGAAAATAATTAGCTTAACCTTCGGCAGTCACATTGATCGATTACTCGCACTTGACGTCCTACAACCCAGCATAACTCTTTGCGATGCCGTACAAAAATTTCATTCCGAAAACATATTTTCCTCCCATCAGAACATTGGCTCGCTGATAGAGGACTCATTTAGCAATAACACAAGCGCCTGGCTTACAAAATTGCAGGATCCGAGACTATTCGATGGAGTAGAAGACGCAATCCAAGAGTTCTCACATGAAGTATTAGAAGGCTATACAGCCTTCCCATTTTTCTGCTTGGTTGCGAGGCTATGCAGCAGAGATGAAGCAACTCAAATAATAGCAAGCTTGTCCGATAGTTTTTTGCGCCATGAAGCCTCGACTACAAACCTAGTCGAGATAGTAATCCCCGGATTAAACACCCAGTCTATTCTAACGTAAATTATTCGAGAACTGACTCACCCGGCAAGACGGCCCGGCATGGGACATACAACACTACGACGAGTGCCGGAAACTGGAAGGCAAAGCCACGCCACCCACTATTTTTCGAGTCCGGGACCTTTGTCTCCCATCTACTCAGATCTGCAGCGTCTGAATCGCCCCGATGAAAAGTGAAGTTACAATGCACTTGAATTTTTTAACATTCGCTGAAGAAATTTCTCAAGCGCTCGACAAGCAACAGCTTTCACGCGTAGAGCCCACGCATAAAAAAGAAATCTTATCAAAGATTCAATCCACCTTTATAAAAGGCAACCCACGCGCTTGGTGGACATCATTGCGACCAAAGCCCAATATACAAAATTTCGATGACAACACCGGATATCTTCACTTATGCGAGTTAGCCCCAAAACCACTGGAAGATGTATGGCTGATAGCGGACGAAGACAACGAAGAAAAGCTCCTCTTTAGCCTGCCATTTAAAAATATAATTTCAATACTTGATGATTGTAGACACTTCGAATACTACATAGTTGATAAGCAATTAAGCTGGATGATAGCTGAAAACGATCATGGTGATCTGATCTTCTGCAGCGCACCTGAAACAAAGAGTAATTAGACGAGCTGAATTACGCCCGAAATCGGCACTATGATCCGCTGGTAGGTTGGTTTATCAGGAGGGATCCGGTTGGATACGCGGACGTTCAAAGCTTATCTACCTACGTTTACAGCCCATACTGTAGCTAGACCCATTCGGGTTAGCAAAAACAGAGAACGTATCCAAGCACAGGGCGCAAGGTTAAAGGAGTCGGCCTCATGAAACCACATCGCGGTAGATGGCACGGGCTGTGTCCGTGTTCGCGGGATCACCCGCTCTCGTAGAACAACACATGACTCGTCGGTTTAGTGAGGTTCTGTAGGAGCAGCCTTGTGCTGCGAAGAGGCCGGTACAGCCAATAGACAGGCTTTGTCAGTACCGGCCTCTTCGCAGCACAAGGCTGCTCCTACAAAGAGCGATATTTGTTCTCTGCGCGACAGCGCAGCCCAAAAGGCTGGGCAATCTCCCACATTGCGCCCGACAGTTTCTCCCGCAGAGGCACGGACAAGCGTTCTAGCGCTTGACCAATACCTCCGCTCAATCATGTCCGGCTTTCAGCCAACCGCACCAACGCACTGTCGCCATGAACAAATCTTCATTTTGCTGGCGAGCACCCTGATTGCGGGCGTGGCAGCCCTCTTCGCTTCTGCAGCCGCAGGCCTTCACCTTGAGGGGGCTCACTACCTTGCGTAGCATCACCGCCCCCCGGGGCCGCTGCGCGGCCCATTCGCGGGCACGCCCGCTCCCACAGGCGCGAGCCCAAAGCGCTCACACCTCACCCAGCCACACCATCAGCAGACAGAACCCCGATGCCGCAACCCATACCCCTCAAGGACCACGAAAAGGAAAAGCACCTGGTCAACCGCCGGCTTCTGGCCTGCGCCGCCCTGGTCTTCAGCCTGGTCGCCGTCCTGGTGGGCCGGCTCTATGTGCTGCAGGTGCTGCAACACGACCAGCAGACCGCCGTATCGGAAAACAACCGCGTGCACGTGCTGCCCATCGCCCCCGAGCGCGGGCTGATCTACGACCGCAACGGCGTGGTGCTGGCCGACAACAAGCCCAGTTTCGACCTGACCATGACCCGCGAGCGGGCCGGCGGTGACACGGCCAAGGTCCTCGATACCCTGGCCCAGGTGCTGAGCCTGACCGACGACGACCGCAAGCAGTTCGACAAGGACCTGCGCCGTGGCCGCAAGCCGTTCGAGCCAGTGACCCTGATGGTCGGCCTGAGCGAAGAGCAGATAGCCCTGGTGGCGGTGAACCAGTTCCGCCTGCCAGGCCTGGAGGTGGAACCACAGTTCATCCGCGAGTACCCGCTGGCCGAGCATTTCGCCCACTCGGTGGGCTATGTGGGGCGCATCAACGAGAAAGAGGCCAAGACCCTCGACAGCACCGAATACCGGGGCACCCAGTCGATCGGCAAGACCGGCATCGAGCACTTCTACGAAAGCCAGCTGCATGGCCACGTGGGCTACGAGGAGGTCGAGACCAACGCCCAGGGCCGGGTGATGCGTGTGCTCAACCACAAGGCCCCGACCCCGGGCCAGGACATCGTCCTGACCCTGGACGCCCACCTGCAACTGGCCGCGGAAAAGGCCCTGGGCGACCGCCGCGGCTCGGTGGTGGTGCTCGACCCGGCCAATGGCGACGTGCTGGCGATGGTCAGCAACCCCAGCTTCGACCCCAACCTGTTCGTCAAGGGCATCAGCTTCAAACAATACGCCGCCCTGCGCGATTCCATCGACCGCCCGCTGTTCAACCGCGTGCTGCGCGGCCTGTATGCCCCCGGTTCGACGGTGAAGCCGGAGGTGGCCATCGCCGGCCTCGACAGCGGCGTGATCACCCCGGGCAGCCGGGTGTTCGACCCGGGCTACTACGAGCTGCCCAACTACGACCACAAGTACCGCAACTGGAACCGCAGCGGCGATGGCTGGGTGGATATGTACACCGCCATCATGCGTTCCAACGACACCTACTTCTATGACCTGGCGCACAAGCTGGGCATCGACCGCCTGCACGACTACATGGCCGAGTTCGGCCTGGGCCAGAAGGTGTCGCTGGACATGTTCGAGGAGGCGTCCGGGCTGATGCCGTCGGCCGAGTGGAAGCGCGCCACCCGGCGCCAGGCCTGGTTCCCGGGCGAGACGCTGATCCTGGGCATCGGCCAGGGCTACATGCAGGTCACCCCGCTGCAGCTGGCCCAGGCCACCAGCCTGCTGGCGAGCAAGGGCGTGTGGCACCGCCCGCACCTGGCCATGACCGTGGGTGGCGATGCGCCGGTAGATCCCAACCCGATGCCCAATATCGTGCTGCACGACAGGCACGCCTGGGACCAGGTCAGCCAGGGCATGCAGATGGTCATGCATGACCCGCGCGGCATCGCCCGCGCTGCCGCAGCCGGTGCGCAGTACCGGATTGCCGGCAAGAGCGGCACCGCGCAGGTGGTAGCGATCAAGCAGGGCGAACGCTACAACCGCAACAAAACCCTGGAGCGGCACCGCGACAATGCCCTGTTCGTCGGCTTTGCCCCGGCTGATCACCCGAGTGTGGTGGTGGCGGTGATGATCGAGAACGGTGAAGCCGGCGGGCGAGTGGCAGGGCCGGTGGTGCGGGAGGTGATGGATGCCTATCTGCTGGATGAGCAGGGGCATCTGAAGCCGCAGTATGCAGGTGGGGTAGCGCCTCGCAGCGTGCCGCATGCTTGAGATCGCTGGAAGCCGCTCTATGGCCTGTTCGGGCCTCTTCGCGGGCACGCCCGCTCCCACAGGTGCTGCGCCAACCTTGAAAGCGGCGCGATACCTGTGGGAGCGGGCGTGCCCGCGAAGAGGCCGACACAGACACCCAAATTGCTAGCTCCGATCGCCTCCGCGATCATCCCCAACGTCATGGTCAGCCCCATCGTCGGCGCCATGCCCTACACCGTGGGTCTCGCCCACATCGTGATTCGCCTCATGATTGGCTTCGTGGTTGGCCTCGTGGTCGGCACCATCATCAGCACCATTGCGC
The DNA here is from genome assembly GCF_001586765.1 of Pseudomonas sp. ABFPK. NCBI lineage: Bacteria > Pseudomonadati > Pseudomonadota > Gammaproteobacteria > Pseudomonadales > Pseudomonadaceae > Pseudomonas > Pseudomonas sp. ABFPK. Next base: position 258,547 of record NZ_LQXW01000023.1, read on the forward strand.
CCGCGGCCATCATGCCCTGGACCGCCATGCCCCCCACCATCGCCACTATGCCCGCTGCCACTGCCGCCGTGGCCACCACCCGAGCCACCACCGCCGCTACCACCTCCTCCACCGCCATGACCACCGCCGCCACCACTACCACCACCTCCGCCGCCATGGCCACCACCACCGCCGCGGCCTCCGCCACCACCACCGTGACCGCCACCGCCGCCGCCACCACCGCCACCATCCTTCGCATACGCGCTGGAGGTACCGTCAATGGAGTCTGGCACCAACACGGCCGAGGCCGACAACACTGCACCGATAGCCAAAGCCAACAAGCATTTCCTGAGCATCATGATGTCTCCGCTTGGAGTAGCACCGGGTTGCACGATGAACCCTGTGATTTCCGGCCCCCCATGGGGCGACTTGCTAACCAGCGCGGCCTTCCATCTGCAGCGGTTGAACGAGATCCTTCAGGGCCTGCCGGCCAAATATTTCGGGATGTTTCTTGATTTTTGAGCGTAGCCACGCCGCTGCGCTTGTCACCGACCGGCCATCAGAATGGCTGGCTCGCCAAAGGCCCACTGCACCATGGCCCGGCGAGCCGGATTGCTCAGGATGCCGCGCGGGGCATCAGTTCATACGGGTGCTTCCACCCTGGCAACGCCTGGATTCGCGCTTTCCATGCCTCGATGTGGGTGAACTGCGCCAACGCAATGCCAGTGTCCTCCGGCATGAACACATACCCGGCCAGCGACAGGTCAGCGATCGTCAGCCGGCCACCGACCATGAACGGTGTCTTCGCCAGGTGCGCGTCAACGATACGGTAGGCCGCCATGGCACGTTCACGCAGGAACCGGGTCACATCCGTTTCACCGGTTTTCTTCAGGCAGAAAAGAAAACGCAGCGCCGCGTAGTAGCTGGTGAACTTATGGTTATCGAACAGCATCCAGCGCCAGATCTCGCGCTTTTCGTCTTCGTCGCTGGGGCCGAACTGCCCGGTTTTCTCCGCGAGGTAGTCGAGGATCAGCGCAGACTGGGTAAAGGATTTGCCGGCGTGTTCCAGCACCGGCACCTCGCCCTGTTCGTTCACGTCGTCGCGCCAGGCTTGTTCGCGAGTCTGGCCATTGAAGAAATCGACAAACACCGGCTGCCAGTCCTGGCCTGTGAGTTCAAGCATCAGGGCGGCCTTGTAGGCGTTACCGGATTCGGCGAAACAATGCAGCTTGTAGTCGGGCATGGGGAGAACCTTCATCCATTGAATGATTGGGCCAGCAGCCCGAGCAGATCACGCCTGGCTCAACAGGGTCAATGCCTGTTTCCGATACGAAGGGAACTACCTCCCCACCTGCGCTTTCTTAATCACTGAGTGGTTCAATTACTTGGGCTTCACGCTACTGGAGAACACACCATGCGCCACCTACTCCTCGCCCCTGCGCTGCTGCTCCTGCTGCCTGCCGGTGCTGCCCTGGCTGACGTCGACGCAGGCGACGTCGCAACCTCGGCCGGTGTTTCCGCTTCGCTTTACTCGACCTTCAAGGACGACAAACGGATCATCCCGGCGCGTGACGAGCTTTCGGCCTACGTCGCCAGCGGTGGTGCAATCCGTGGCGCCTATGTGGAGTCGGCGCTGGAACAGGCCCGCAAGGACAACCCAGGCCTGCAGGCCAATGATGAAGAGCTGGCCCGGGCCCTCCTCTCGCAGGATGACCGCATAGCCGATCATTGATTGGGCTAATTCTGCACCGGCCTCTTCGCGGGTAAACCCGCTCCTACAGGCACCGCACCGACTTGAAACCCAGTGCAGCCCCCCTGTAGGAGCGGGTTTACCCGCGAAAGGGCCGACACAGGCAACACTTCAACCCCAGCCATCCATGCGCATGGTAGCCCTTACCAGCCGCTGCTCTTCCTGCTCGATCTCCCGCAAACTGTCGCGGATCCCGTTGATATGCTCGCGCGCCGCGCGCTGCGCCTGCTCGGGCAACTGCTCCATCACCGCGTGATACAACCGCGCATGCTGGCGGTCGATCTGGCGCTTCTGCGCCGGCCGGCAATACAGGTTGTTGACCGAGGCGAACACCGTGCTCAAGGTCAGGTCACTGAGCGATTGCAAGGTATGCACCAGCACCGGGTTGTGCGAAGCCTCGCTGATCGCCCGGTGAAAGGCATGGTCGCGGCGGGCATGTTCACGGGCATCGATTGCTTCGGGGGCTTCGTGCGCAGCCAGCATCTCTTCATAGCGCCGGCGGATCAGCAAACGGTCGACCTCGGTTGCCCGCAGTGCCGCTAGGCGCGCCGATTCGGCTTCCAGCAACGCCCGCACTTCCAGCAGGTCGAACAGCGTACGCGGCTGCGAGCCGAACAGGTGCATCAACGGCGTGGCACCCGCATGGCCCGTCAGGTCGGCGACGAACGAGCCGCGCCCCTGCTCGGTGTCGATGATGCCGCGCCCGCGCAGGATGCGCAGGCCTTCACGCAGCGCCGAGCGCGAGCAGCCCAGCTTGTCCACCAGGCGACGCTCCGACGGCAGGGCCTGGCCCACCTTGAGCACGCCGTCGACGATCAACCGCTCGACCCGTTCGGCAACCTGGTCGGCGACCTTGGCCTTGCCTTCAGTACCCACTGCGTACCCTCCTGCTGGTAGGACCACTTCGATCACCTGCTTCAATCTAGCCGGGCAAAGCCGTCAATAACCAGTACCCGTCGCAAAAACTGGTAGGACCAGTTCACCCCGTGCTCGACCGCGGCGGCTGCCACGCGCAGGCTGCAAGGGTGAACGCTTTGCCAACAACAACAAAAACCGTTGCCGAGTGAGCCGATGAATATCCTGTATGACGAACGCGTCGATGGCGCGCTGCCCGACGTGGATCGGGCGGCGCTGCTGCAAGCGCTGCGCGCTGCCCTGCCGGACCTCGAGATCCTGCACCGCGAGGAAGACCTCAAGCCCTATGAATGCGACGGCCTCTCAGCCTACCGCACGGTGCCGCTGCTGGTGGTGCTGCCCGAGCGCCTGGAGCAGGTGCAGGCGCTGCTCAGGCTTTGCCACCAGCGTGGCGTGCCGGTGGTGGCACGCGGCGCCGGTACCGGCCTGTCGGGTGGCGCCCTGCCACTGGCCAAAGGCATCCTGCTGGTGATGGCGCGGTTCAACCGCATTCTCGAAGTCAACCCGCAGGGCCGCTTCGCCCGTGTGCAGCCCGGCGTGCGCAACCTGGCCATCTCCCAGGCGGCCGCGCCCCACGGCCTGTACTATGCGCCGGACCCGTCCTCGCAGATTGCCTGCTCCATCGGCGGCAATGTCGCCGAGAACGCCGGTGGCGTGCACTGCCTCAAGTACGGCCTGACCGTGCACAACCTGCTCAAGGTGGAAATCCTCACGGTCGAGGGCGAACGCCTGACCCTCGGCAGCGATGCCCTGGACAGCCCCGGTTTCGACCTGCTGGCACTGTTCACCGGCTCTGAAGGCATGCTCGGCATCGTCACCGAAGTTACCGTCAAGCTACTGCCCAAGCCCCAGGTGGCGCGAGTGCTGCTGGCCAGCTTCGACAGCGTCGAGGACGCCGGCCGGGCAGTGGCCGAGATCATCGCTGCCGGGATCATCCCCGGCGGCCTGGAGATGATGGACAACCTGGCGATCCGCGCAGCGGAGGACTTCATCCACGCCGGCTACCCGGTTGACGCTGCGGCCATCCTGCTGTGCGAACTGGATGGCGTCGAAGCCGATGTGCACGATGACTGCGAACGGGTCGCCGCCGTGCTGGCCCAGGCCGGTGCGCGTGATGTGCGACTGGCCTGCGATGAGGCCGAGCGCGTGCGCTTCTGGGCCGGGCGCAAGAACGCCTTCCCGGCGGTGGGGCGTATCTCCCCGGACTACTACTGCATGGACGGCACCATCCCGCGCCGCGAACTGCCACGGGTGCTCAAGGGCATCAGCGACCTGTCCGCCGAATACGGCCTGCGCGTGGCCAACGTGTTCCATGCCGGCGACGGTAACATGCACCCGCTGATCCTGTTCGATGCCAACCTGCCAGGCGAGCTGGAACGTGCCGAAGCCATCGGCGGCAAGATCCTCGAGCTGTGCGTGGCCGTAGGCGGCAGCATCACCGGCGAACACGGCGTGGGGCGCGAGAAGATCAACCAGATGTGCGCACAGTTCAACAGCGACGAAATCACCCTGTTCCATGCGATCAAGGCTGCCTTCGACCCGCAAGGCCTGCTCAACCCCGGCAAGAACATCCCCACCCTGCACCGCTGCGCCGAATTCGGCGCCATGCACGTGCACCATGGGCAACTGCCCTTTCCCGAACTGGAGCGTTTCTGATGAGCATGGACCGCGACATCAGCCAGGCCCTGCTGGAGCAGGTCAACCAGGCGCTGAACCAGGCCACGCCGCTGCGTATCCAGGGTGGCAACAGCAAGGCCATGCTCGGCTGCCCGGTGGCCGGCGAGGTACTCGACACCCGCAGCCACCGCGGCATCGTCAGCTACGACCCGACCGAGCTGGTGCTCACTGCCCGCGCCGGCACGCCGCTGCGCGAGATCGAGGCAGCGCTGCACGAGGCTGGCCAGATGCTGCCCTGCGAACCACCGCACCTGGGCCCCGACGCCACCCTGGGTGGCATGGTCGCGGCCGGGCTGTCGGGCCCCAGGCGGCCGTGGGCCGGGTCGGTGCGCGACTATGTGCTGGGCACGCGGGTAATCACCGGCCACGGCAAGCTGTTGCGCTTTGGTGGCGAAGTGATGAAGAACGTTGCCGGCTACGACGTGTCGCGGCTGATGGCGGGCAGCTTCGGCTGCCTCGGGCTGCTGACCGAGGTGTCGCTGAAAGTGCTGCCACGCCCGCGCCAGTGCCTCAGCCTGCGCCTGCCGATGGGCAGCCACCAGGCGCTGGCGGAGCTGGCTGAATGGGGCCAGCAGCCGCTGCCGATCAGCGCGGCCTGCCATGACGGCGACGCGCTGTACCTGCGCCTGGAAGGCGGCGAAGGCTCGGTGCAGTCGGCACGCCAGCGCCTGGGCGGCGAGGCACTGGACAGCAGCTTCTGGAGCGACCTGCGCGAGCAGCGCCTGGCGTTCTTTGCCGGCCCCGCGCCGCTGTGGCGCTTGTCCGTGCCCAACACCACCGGCGAGCTGGACCTGCCCGGCCAGCAGCTGATCGACTGGGGTGGCGCGCAGCGCTGGCTCAAGTCCACGGCACCGGCGCAGCACATCCGCGAGCAGGTCGCCAAGGTCGGTGGCCACGCCACCTGCCATGCCCCTGGTGCTGCCAGCAGCCCACCGCTGCCCGCCGCGCTGATGCGCTACCACCGAGCGCTCAAGCAGCAACTCGACCCCCAGGGTGTGTTCAACCCTGGCCGCCTGTACCCGGACCTGTGAGGCCAGACCATGCAAACCAACCTGAGCGAAACCGCCCGGCACCTGGCCCGCGCCGACGAGGCCGAAAGCATCCTGCGCTCCTGCGTGCACTGTGGCTTCTGTACCGCCACGTGCCCCACCTACCAGCTGCTGGGCGATGAACTGGACGGCCCACGCGGGCGCATCTACCTGATCAAGCAGATGCTCGAAGGCGCGCCGATCACCGCCAGTACCCAATTGCACCTGGATCGCTGCCTGACCTGCCGCAACTGTGAAACCACCTGCCCGTCCGGGGTGAAGTACCACGACCTGCTGGACATTGGCCGCGCCGTGGTCGAACAGCAGGTGCCACGCCCGCTCGGCCAGCGCCTGCTGCGCCAGGGCCTGCGCGCAGTGGTGCCACGCCCGGCGCTGTTCAAGGCCCTGACCCGCAGTGGCCAGGCCCTGCGCCCGCTGCTACCGGCCACGCTCAAGCGCAAGCTGCCGGCGCGGGTCACCGCCCCCGGCCAACGCCCCGCACCGCGCCATGCGCGGCGGGTGCTGATGCTGGAAGGCTGTGTGCAACCGGCCCTGTCGCCCAACACCAACGCAGCCGCCGCACGCCTGCTGGACCGCCTGGGCATCAGCGTGGTGCCAATCCGGCAGGCGGGCTGCTGTGGCGCGGTGGACTACCACCTCAATGCCCAGGAACAAGGCCTGCAACGGGCGCGGCGCAATATCGATGCCTGGTGGCCTGCCATCGAAGCCGGCGCCGAGGCCATCGTGCAAACCGCCAGCGGCTGCGGCGCGTTCGTGCGCGATTACGGCCAGCTGCTGGAAAAGGACCCGCGCTACGCCGCCAAGGCCGCACGGGTCAGCGCTCTGTCCCGCGACCTGGTGGAGGTGTTGCGCGACGAGCCGGTCGAGCAACTGGGCGTGTGCGTCGAACAGCGCCTGGCCTTCCATTGCCCATGCACCCTGCAGCACGCGCTGAAGCTGGGGGGTGCGGTGGAGACATTGCTGACACGCCTTGGCTTCACCTTGACCCCGGTACCGGACGGCCATCTGTGCTGCGGCTCGGCCGGCACCTATTCGCTGACCCAACCCGAGCTGTCGCTACAACTGCGCGACAACCGCCTCAACGCCCTGGAAAGCGGCAAACCGCAAGTCATCGCCACCGCCAACATCGGCTGCCAGGCCCACCTCGACGGGGCCGGGCGCACACCGGTGCGGCACTGGATCGAAATCGTCGAAGCAGCCTTGAACCCGGAGAACCACCATGCATAGCAAGTCCGTTATCGGCCAGGCCGAAGTCGCCAAAGTGCTGACCGCCGCCCGCCAGGAAGCCCAGGCACAACAATGGAACGTGACCATTGCCGTGGTCGACGACGGCGGCCACCCGCTGGCCCTGGAGCGCCTGGACGGCTGCGCGCCGGCCAGCGCCTACATCGCGATGGAAAAGGCCCGCACTGCCGCACTGGGGCGCAAGGAGACGCGGGATTACGAGGAAATGGTCAATGGTGGCCGTACTGCTTTCGTTACCGCGCCGCTGCTGACCAGCCTGGAAGGTGGCGTACCGCTGCGGGTGGATGGCCAGGTGGTGGGGGCGATCGGCGTGTCCGGGGTCAAGGCCGAGCAGGATGCCCAGGTGGCCAAGGCCGGGGCGGCTGCCCTCTGAATCCTGTGCCGGCCTCTTCGCGGGTAAACCCGCTCCCACAGGTGCTGCACAGGCCTCAGGCCTTGTGAAAGCCCTGTGGGAGCGGGTTCACCCGCGAAAGGGCCAGCAAAAGCAACATTTACCCAGAAGACTGAACATCGAGCGAACAGACAATGCCAAACCATCCACTCCAGATCGCCCCCACCCTGCAGCGCTTCATCGAAGATGAGGTCCTCCCCGGCACCGGCATCGAAGCCCGCACCTTCTGGCAAGGCTTCAGCACCCTGGTCCACGACCTCGCACCACAAAACCGCGCCCTGCTCGCCGAACGCGAGCGCCTGCAGACAGAACTCGACAACTGGCACCGCCAGCACCCCGGCCCGATCCGTGACATGGCCGCCTACCAGCATTTCCTGGAAGGCATCGGCTACCTTGTAGAGCCCCCGGCAAGCGTGCAGGTCAGCACCCGCAACGTTGACCGCGAGATCGCCGTGCAGGCCGGCCCGCAACTGGTGGTGCCACTGAGCAACGCCCGCTACGCCCTCAACGCCGCCAACGCCCGCTGGGGCTCGCTGTACGATGCCCTGTACGGCACCGATGCCATCGCCGAAACCGAGGGCGCCGAGCGTGGCCAGGGCTACAACCCGCAACGCGGCGCCAAGGTGATCGCCTATGGCCGGCAGTTCCTCGACACCGCGGCCCCTCTCGACGGTGCGTCGCACAACGACGCCAAGGCCTACGCGATCAGCCAGGGCACGCTGCAGGTAACCCTGGCCGATGGCCGCCAGGTCGGCCTCAGGCACCCCGCGCAATTGCGTGGCTACCAAGGTGAGCCGAACACGCCAACAGCGATCCTGTTGCAGCATCACCAGTTGCATTTCGAAATCCAGGTCGACCCAGCCAACGCCATCGGCCGGCAGGACCCGGCCGGGGTCAAGGACATCCTGCTGGAGGCCGCGCTCACCACCATCATCGACTGCGAAGACTCGGTAGCCGCCGTGGACGCCGACGACAAGGTCAACGTCTACCGCAACTGGCTCGGCCTGATGAAGGGCGACCTCAGCGAACAGGTCAGCAAGGGCGGCAAGACCTTCGAACGCACCCTGGCCGAAGACCGCCACTACCACGGCGCAGACGACCAGCCACTGACCCTGCCAGGCCGCTCGCTGCTGTTCATCCGCAACGTCGGCCACCTGATGACCAACCCGGCCATCCACGACCGCGATGGCCGGGAAATCCCGGAAGGCATCCTCGATGCCGTGGTCACCAGCCTGATCGGCCTGCATGACCTCAAGCGCCGTGGCAATTCCCGCGAGGGCAGCCTGTACATCGTCAAGCCGAAGATGCACGGGCCGGCCGAGGTGGCCTTTGCCGACCAGCTGTTCGGCCGCGTCGAAGCCCTGTTGGGCCTGCCCGCACACACGCTGAAGATGGGCATCATGGACGAAGAGCGGCGTACCAGCGTCAACCTCAAAGCCTGCATCGCCAGCGCCGCGTCACGGGTGGTGTTCATCAATACCGGCTTCCTCGACCGCACCGGTGACGAGATGCACACGGCCATGGAAGCCGGCGCCATGCTGCGCAAGGGCGACATGAAAGGCAGTGCCTGGATCCAGGCCTACGAGCGCAGCAACGTACTGGTGGGGCTGGCCTGTGGCCTGCGCGGCAAGGCGCAGATCGGCAAGGGCATGTGGGCCATGCCCGACCTGATGGCGGCCATGCTGGAACAGAAAGTCGCCCAGCCCAGGGCCGGCGCCAACACGGCCTGGGTGCCCTCGCCCACAGCCGCGACACTGCATGCGCTGCACTACCACCAGGTGGATGTGGCGGCCGTGCAGCAAACGCTGGAACAGGTTGACCTGAATGCCCAGCGCGCCGAGTTGCTGCATGACTTGCTCAGTGTCCCGGTCAGCCCCGAGCGGCCCTGGAGCGCAGCCGAAATCCAGGCCGAGCTGGACAACAACTGCCAGGGTATCCTCGGTTACGTGGTGCGCTGGGTCGAGCAAGGGGTGGGCTGTTCCAAGGTGCCGGATATCCATGATGTGGGCCTGATGGAAGACCGCGCGACCCTGCGGATTTCGGCGCAGCACATTGCCAACTGGCTGCACCACGGGGTGGTCGATGCCGAGCAGGTCGAGGCGACCTTGCAGCGCATGGCCGGCGTAGTCGACCAGCAGAATGCCGGGGACCCGGCGTACCGGCCGATGACGGCGGGCTTCGAGGCATCGCATGCCTTCCGCGCTGCGCGGGAGCTGGTGTTCAAGGGGCGGCAGCAGCCCAGTGGCTATACCGAACCGTTGCTGCATGGCTGGCGCTTGCGTTTCAAGCAGGAGGTTGGGCGCTGATGCTGACAGGGGCCGCCATGCGGTCCAGCCGTATAAAAATGCTTGGCGTGGGTTTTGTGGCGCCGGTGAGGTCGAGCGCCGCCCGCGCGGCGCATCGCGAGCTACGCTCGCTCCTACGTTTGTTTCGGGCCAATTAATCCTATGGGATTTGCGCGCGAACGCCTTGGCGCATGGCTCATTATCGCGTCGTACAAACAAGGCGGTCGCGCGCAGATGGCGCAGGCATGACTGGCCTGAAACAAACGTAGGAGCGAGCGTAGCTCGCGATGCGCCGCGCGGGCGGCGCTCGATTTACGCACCACCTCAAAACTCAAGACAGGCACTTGATAGCCTTAACCCCATCTCCAGGCGAGCACATCGCCGGTTGCTCACTCCCCCCATTTCGTGATGAACCATGCGCCGTCCTCTCGCCAGCTTGCGGTGTCACTCCTGCATCTTCAGAAAACTCCTACGCGCTGCTCGGATGCGTCCTACTTGTTGCCCCCTGCCCACTGAAAACATGATCGGCACTGGATGACGCAAGGTCGCGATCCAGAGGAGGTTCCGCATGCACCTGTACGCCCACCCCACTGCCGAATTGCGCAGCACCCTGCGCGAATTGCTGGCCCATGACATGAACAACCCGGACGAAGACCCCCACCTGTCGGGGGTGATGTTCTTCTGCGCCACCGATGAACGCTCCCGCCAACTGATCGAGCGTATCGAGTTGCTGGCCAGCGAGTTGTTCTTCGACCCGAACGGGCGGGCCATCACCGAGCATATGAAAGCGGCGGCGGTGGAAGGCGTGCGCATCAAGCGCAACCGCAAGGCGCCGGCGGACGAGACGGTGATACGTATCGCGCTGGCAGACAAGGGCTACATCACGGTGAGTACTGCCCGGTTCTGAGCATCAGCTTGCGGTCTCGCTCTTGTAGGAGCGGCCTTGTGTCGCGAAAGGGCTGCGCAGCAGCCCCGGGAATTCAGCCTCAACGCAGATATCGCCGGGGCTGCTGCGCAGCCCTTTCGCGACACAAGGCCGCTCCTACACAGCCAATCCGCTATCCTGAGCACTTCCCCGCTCCGGACCGCTCCATGGAACTGCACATTCGCCTGGAAGGCCGCAAAGGCCTGGCCGACCAGCTTTACCAGCAATTGCGCGCCGGCATCGACAGCGGCCACCTGGCCGCCGGCACCCAACTGCCGCCAAGCCGCCTGCTGGCAGAGCAGCTGGGCGTGTCGCGCAAGACCGTGGCCGAGGCCTATTCCCGGCTGACCTACGACAACCTGCTGAGCGGCGTGGTCGGCCGGGGCACCTTCGTCACCCCGCGCCAGTCGCTGCGCAGCAGCGAATCGCCCGCCATTCCCCTGGCTGGTGCCGCGTCGCTCGAGCGCTGGCAGCAGCGCGCCACCGTGCTGAGCCGACGCCAGCTGGAGGCTCCGTCGCGTTACGACTTCATCGGCGGGGCCTCGAGCAAGGCGCAGTTCCCGTTCGACCAGTGGCGCAGTTGCCTGAACTATGCCCTGCGCCGCAGCCAGCGCCATCCCGAGCGGCAGTTCCCTGCCCAGGGCCTGCCGGAGCTGCGCGAGGCCATTGCCCATCATGTCGCCTATGCCCGCGGCGTGCACTGCAGCGCCGCTGACCTGCTGGTGTGCAACGGCGCCCAGCAGGCACTGGACCTGATCGCACGGGTACTGGTCGAGCCGGGTTGCCAGGTAGCCATGGAAGACCCGGGCTACCCGCCAGCGCGGCAACTGTTCCTGGCCCTGGGTGCGCGCCTGCAATCGGTACCGGTGGACGATGAAGGGCTGTGCGTGGAGCAGATCGCCGACGGCACCCGGCTGATCTATGTGACGCCCTCGCACCAGTTCCCGCTGGGCATGCCGATGAGCGAGCCACGCCGGCACGCCCTGCTGGCACGGGCCGCCGAGCTGGGTGCGTTGATCATCGAAGACGACTACGACTGCGAGTTCCGCTACCACGGCCCAGCCGCCGACGCTCTGCAGCGCCTCGACCGCCATGGCCTGGTGGCCTATGTGGGGACCTTTTCCAAGACCTTGCTGCCCGAGTTGCGCCTGGGCTACGCCGTACTGCCGCCCGACGTGCTGAAGGCCGCCTGCGTGGCCAAGCACCTCAGCGACTGGCACAGCCCGACCCTGTTGCAGTGGGCACTGGCGCGCTTTCTCGGCGAAGGCCACCTGAACAAGCACATCCGCCGTTGCCACGAGGTCTACAGCGCCCGTCGCGAACGCATCCTCGCACGGCTGGGCGGCGACCTGGCACCGTGGTTCAGCGCCATCCCCGCCAGCGCCGGGTTCCACCTCAGCGCCCTGGCCAGACCTGGGGTCGATGTCGAGCTGCTGGCCAACCTCGCACGCAAGGTGGAGGTCGGCCTGTATTCGCTGGCGCCGTTCTTCAGCGAAGCGCCAGTGCGCCCGGGGCTGTTGCTGGGCTTCGGCGCCATCGAGCTGCTGGACATCGACCCGGCGCTGGACCGGGTGCGCGACACCCTGCAGCGGCTCAGTTGACCGGTGCGGCCTTGCCCGCCACTACCGGGCGGGCAATCGCCGCGGCATAACCGCGAGGGTTGAACCACGTGGTAACCAGCAGCATCGCCACCACGGTCACGGTCAGCAGCGTCCACGAGGCCTGGAAATCACCGCTCATGTCGCGCAACCAGCCGGTGACGTAAGGCACGATGCCGGTGATGATGAAGCCGATGCCCTGCACGAACGCCGCCAGGCTGCCAGCCTCGGCAGGCGTCTTCAGGTGCTCCAGGGTCAGCGTCAGGCTCTGGCTGAAGCAGGCGCCCAGGCCGAAACCGATCATCGCCACCCACAGCCCCGAGGCCAGCGTGGGTGCCAGCAGCAGGCCGAGGAAACCCACCAGCTGGATCGCCAAGGCCAGCCACAGGCCCGGGCGTCGGTCTGCCCAGCGCCGCAGCAACAGCGGCAAGCCCAATGCACCGGCCACCTGGAAGATGGTCATCAGGCCAACCAGGTCGGCACCGCCCTGGGCGCTGCCACCATGCTCGATGTGATAGGCCGGCAACCAGGCCACCATGCTGGTGTAGCCGCCGTTGATCAAACCAAAGTACAGCGCCAGCAACCAGGCCCGACGCGTACCGAACCAATGACCGCCGGCGGCACCGGCCAGTTTCGGCGCCTCCTGGCGTGGCCGCAGCACGGCCCAGGCCAGCACCGCCAGCACGGCCGGGATCGCCCACACGCCCAGGCCGACCTGCCAGTGGCCGAAGTAGCCACTGATGTGTGGCCCGAGCACGGCGGCCAGGCCGCCGCCGCTCATCAGCGCAGCCGAATACAGGCCCATCGCCCCTGCCAGGCGGCCGGGAAACCAGCGGTTGACCAGCCCCGGCATCATGCCCTGCACTACCGCCACCCCCAGGCCGGCGACCATCGCACTGGCAATCAGCGCCCAGGCGCTGCCCAGTTGCAGGCGCCACAGGCAGGCCAGGGCGATGGCAGACAGGCCAGCGAGCATGCCGCCATGTTCGCTGATCCAGCGCCGCAACCAGGGATGCAGCAAGGGCACCAGGCCCATGCACAGCACCGGCAACGCCGTCAGCAAGGCCGCCTGCTGGTAACCCAGGCCAGTACTTGCGCGCATGGGTTCGAGCAACGGGCCGATGCTGGTCAGGATCGGCCGCAGGTTCAGTGCCAGCAGCATGACCAGCAGCAGGTTCAATGCCGCTCTCATTGTGCGTTGGCCTGTTTCCACTCAAGGTAAAGACCGGCTTCGCCGCTGGGCTTCAGGGCGCGCAGCGGCAGGCTCTGTTGCTGGGGCGGGCGAGCCATCTGCGCGTATACCGCCGCGGTGGACAAGCCGTAGGGCTCGCCCTCGGCGTTGTCGTAGGCAAACCAGGCCCGCTCGATGCCACACAGGTGCATGGCCGCCAGGCACATCGGGCATGGGTGGCCGCTGGCGTAGATTTCGGCGCCGTCCAGGCGTGCCTGACCCAGGGCATGGCTGGCCTTGCGGATGGCCTGCATCTCGGCGTGGGCGGTCGGGTCCTGGGTGCTGTGGATCTCGTTGACCGCACGCGCCAGCACCTGCCCCTGGTACACCAGCACGGCGCCGAAGGGCCGGCCACCGGCCTGAATGTTGGCGCGGGCCAGGTCGAGCGCTTCGCGCATGTAGCGTTCTTCGGACATGAATCGGTTCCCCTGTTGCAAGACCTGATCATTATCCGGGCTTTGGCGGCCTGGCAGAAATGAAGAGATTGGATGCCTGTCAGTGGCCTCCCGAATGGCCGATTGGCCTCCCGCTTATGCGCGTGATTGGCTATCGGGGAGGACCTGGGCCGGCGCTACCATCAGCTCACTTTCAACCAGCAACGCATTTCCCTGTAGGAGCAGCCTTGCGCTGCGAAAGCGCCATGCGCCAAATCGGCACTGCCCGCACGGGCGCTTTCGCAGCGCAAGGCTGCTCCTACAGGGACGATGCCAGCCTCGAATACTGGAGATAAACATGCACAACCGTATCGAATGGGCCAAGCACGCCCCAGAAGCCTACAAAGCCATGGTCGGCCTGGAGCAGGCCCTGGCCAAGAGTGGCCTGGAGAATTCCCTGCTGGAACTGGTGCGCCTGCGGGCTTCGCAGATCAACGGCTGCGCCTACTGCGTCAACCTGCACGCCAACGACGCGCGCAAGGCCGGTGAGACCGAGGCACGCCTGCAGACCTTGTGCGTCTGGCAGGAAACCGCCTACTTCACCCCACGCGAACGTGCTGCGCTGGCCTGGGTGGAGAGCCTGACCAGGCTGCCCGAGCACGGCGCGCCGCAGGCGGAATATGAAGCCTTGCAGGAACACTTCGAGCCGGCCGAGGTGGCCAACCTGACCCTGGCAATTGCCGCCATCAATGCCTGGAACCGCTTCGGGGTCGGGTTTGCCATGGTGCCGGCCTGATCACTCTTGACTGCCTGTGCCGGCCTCTTCGCGGGTAAACCCGCTCCCACAGGTACAGCACATTTTTCAGATTCTGTGAGTCCCCTGTGGGAGCGGGTTCACCCGCGAAGAGGCCGGCACAGGCAACATCTCAACGCCCGGCCAACCGCGCCCGGTAGCTGCCGGGGCTCTGCCCGGTCCACTTCTTGAATGCCCGGTGAAACGCACTGGGCTCCTGGAACCCGGTCTGCTCGGCAATCTCGGCAATGCTCAACTCCCCTTCGCGCAACCGCTCGAAGGCCATTGCCCGGCGCACCTCATCCTTGATCTGCTGGTACGAACGCCCTTCCCGCTCCAGCTGCCGACGGAAAGTACTGGCACTGACCCCCTGCTGCTGCGCCAGCGCCGCCAGCGTCGGCCACTGCCCATAACGCCGCGCCCGCAGGTGCCGGTACACTTCGGCCACCAGCCCGTTCTGGTTGCGAAAGCGAATCACCAGCCCCTGCGGCGCACTGCGCAGGAAGGTTTTCAGGGCCGCCACATCCTGCACCACCGGCAGGCGCAGGTAGGCGCTGTCGAACTCCACCTCGGTGCGCCCGCTGCCCAGGCGCAGGTCCGGCCCCCACAGTAGCAGGTCGTCTTCCTGGGCCGGGCGCGACACCGCCAGCTCGGTGCGGTCGATGGCGATCCGCCGCCCGGCCAGCCAACACAGCATGCCGATCATCAGCACCAGGTAGGTTTCCTCGGCATACACCCGGGTCAGCGGGTCGGCGATGCTCGACTGCACGCTGATCAGCGCCCGCCCGCCACGCACCGTCAGGCTGCCGCGCAGATCGCGCAGGAACAGGCCAAAACCGCCCATGCACTGGCGCAAGGCCTTCTCCAGGTTCGGCTCCAGGATCAGGCCCCGGCAGATCAGGGCGAAACTGCCCGGCGGCATGCCGTGGCTGTCGAGGCGGAAGAACTCATCGTCCAGGCGCTGGATCAGCGCCAGCCACAGCTGGGCGAAGGCCTTGGCCGGTACACGGGCCTGGGGCTGCTCGAGCAGTTGTGGGTCGATGCCCACCGCACGCAGCTGCGCATCGCGTTCGGCGGGGCAGTCGCGCAGGGCATGGAGCATGGCATTGAGGAAGTACACGGCGACCGAATCGCTATCGCGCATGGCGGTTTTCGCTGTCTATGCTGAGTGGCAAAAAGTGCCAGGTTGTCTGAACAGTTCCGGCATAGGCTGCAACAGAGCCTTTGCCTAGACTCGGTCCCACTCCGGGATCGTCGGCCATTCTCGCAGAGCCTGGCCCGGTCCCGCCATGCCTTCGCAATCGGAGCCCCTATGAGCAGCGCAGAAATCTACGTCGTCAGTGCCGTCCGTTCAGCCATTGGTGGCTTTGGCGGTTCCCTCAAGGACCTGCCGCTGGCCGACCTGGCCAGCGCCATCACCCGCGCCGCCATCGAGCGCTCGGGCGTGGCCGCCGAGCAAGTCGGCCACCTGGTGATGGGCACGGTGATCCCCACCGAACCGCGTGACGCCTACCTGGCCCGCGTAGCGGCAATGAACGCCGGCATCCCCAAGGAAACCCCGGCATTCAACGTCAACCGCCTGTGCGGCTCGGGCCTGCAGGCCATCGTCTCGGCAGCCCAATGCCTGCTGCTGGGCGACACCGATGTGGCCGTGGCGGCGGGCGCCGAATCCATGAGCCGTGGCCCGTACCTGCTGCCGCAGGCACGCTGGGGCGCTCGCATGGGTGACCTGCAAGGCATCGACTACACCGTCGGCGTGCTGCAGGACCCGTTCGAACACTTCCATATGGGCATCACCGCCGAGAACGTTGCGGCCAAGCACGGCATCACCCGCGAAATGCAGGATGAACTGGCCCTGACCAGCCAGCGCCGCGCTGCCCGCGCCATCGCCGAAGGCCGCTTCAACAGCCAGATCGTTCCGCTGGAACTGAAAACCCGCAAGGGCAGCGTGCAGTTCAGCACTGACGAGCATGTGCGTGGCGAGGTGACCGCCGAGCAACTGGCAGGGATGAAGGCGGTGTTCAAGAAAGACGGTACCGTCACCGCCGGCAACGCCAGTGGCATCAACGACGGCGCTGGCGGCCTGGTACTGGCCACTGGTGATGCGGTGCGCCGCCTGGGCCTGAAGCCCCTGGCCCGCCTGGTGGGCTATGCCCATGCCGGCGTCGAGCCTGAACTGATGGGCCTTGGCCCGATCCCGGCCACCCGCAAGGTGCTGGAGAAGACCGGCCTGAGTGTGCAGGACCTGGACGTGATCGAGTCCAACGAAGCCTTCGCTGCCCAGGCCTGTGCCGTGGCTCGCGAACTGGGCTTCGACCCGGAAAAGGTCAACCCCAACGGTTCGGGCATTTCCCTGGGTCACCCGGTGGGCGCCACCGGCGCGATCATCGCCACCAAGGCCATCCATGAGCTGCAGCGCATCCAGGGCCGCTATGCCCTGGCCACCATGTGCATCGGTGGTGGCCAAGGCATCGCCTTGGTCTTCGAGCGCGTCTGACGGAGCCTGACACATGAGCATTGAACAGATTGCCGTGATCGGCGCAGGCACCATGGGCAACGGCATTGCCCAGGTGTGTGCGGTGGCCGGCTACCAGGTGCTGCTGGTGGATGTGTCCGACGCTGCGCTGGAGCGCGGCGTGGCCACCTTGAGCAAGAACCTCGAGCGCCAGGTCGCCAAGGGTACCCTCGACGCCGACAAGGCGGCCGCTGCCCGCGCCCGCATTCGCACCAGCACCGACTACACCCAGCTCAGCAGCGCGCAAATGGTGATCGAAGCCGCCACCGAGAACCTGCAGCTCAAGCAGCGCATCCTGCAGCAGGTGGCCGCCAACGTCGCCGCCGACTGCCTGATCGCCACCAACACCTCGTCGCTGTCGGTCACCCAGCTGGCGGCCAGCATCGAGCACCCCGAACGCTTCATCGGCGTGCATTTCTTCAACCCGGTGCCGATGATGGCGCTGGTCGAGATCATTCGCGGCCTGCAGACCAGCGACAGCACCTACGCCCAAGCGCTGGTGGTGACCGAAAAGGTCGGCAAGACCCCGATCACCGCCGGCAACCGCCCTGGGTTCGTGGTCAACCGCATCCTGGTGCCGATGATCAACGAAGCGATCTTCGTGCGCCAGGAAGGCCTGGCCAGTGCCGAGGACATCGACACCGGTATGCGCCTGGGCTGCAACCAGCCGATCGGCCCGCTGGCCCTGGCCGACCTGATCGGCCTGGACACCCTGCTGGCGATCATGGAGGCCTTCCATGAAGGCTTCAACGACAGCAAGTACCGCCCTGCCCCGCTGCTCAAGGAAATGGTCGCGGCCGGTTGGCTGGGGCGCAAGAGCGGCCGCGGTTTCTTCACCTACTGAGGAGCGAACGCCATGCCCCCGGTCAATGCCGCGATGCGCTGTGCCAACTTTGAAGAGCGACGTGACCGGGCCATGGCGCTGTTTGCCGAAAAGGGCTTCGGCCAGGTCAGCATGCGCGAGCTGGCGGCCCATGTGGGGCTTACCGCAGGCTCGCTGTATCACCACTTCCCCAGCAAGCAGGACCTGCTGTACGACCTGATCGAGGAGTTGTACGAGGAATTGCAGGCCACCCTGGACCAGGGGCGCCGGGCAATGGCTCGCGGGTCGTCGGCGCTGAGTTGCCTGATTGCCGCGCACTGGCAGTTGCATGCCGAGCGGCCCATGCAGTTTCGCCTGGCGGAGCGCGACTTCTGTTGCCTGAGCGACGACCAGCAGGCGCGCCTGGCCTTGTTGCGCAAGCGCTATGAGGCGGGGTTGCTGAGGTTGATCGCACCGCAGGCGAAGTTGCAGGGGGAGGCCTTGATGGCCACGGCGCATGTGGTGGCGACACTGCTGAACCAGTTGCCGGGGCTGTTGAAGGCCTTGCCCGAAGAACAGGGGCTGGGGTTGATGGAAAGCATGCTGGTGGGTGGGCTGGAGCGGACACTGCGCTAGCCTGTTCCGGCCCTTTCGCGGGTAAACCCGCTCCCACAGGATCTGTGCAAGTCTCAAGGTTTGCACAGTTCCTGTGGGAGCGGGTTTACCCGCGAAAGGGCCAGTGCAGGCTAGCGCAGGAGCGACTGGATCTGCTCGTGCAAGGTATCCAGGTCGAACGGCTTGGCCAGGATCGGTGCCTTGCGGGTGATCGGGCTGCCGGACTCGAGAATCTCCGCCGGATAGCCGCTGATGAAGATCACCTTCAGGTCCGGCCGCAACTTCACCGCCGGCTCGGCAATGTCCACCCCGGAAATCCCGCCCGGCAAGCGGAAGTCCGTCACCATCAGGTCGAGGTGCGGCTTGCTCGCCAGGATCGCGAACGCCTGCTCGCCATCCTCGGCCACCAGCACGTGGTAGCCCTCGCCTGCCAGGTAGTCACGCAGGATCATTCGAATCGCCGGTTCGTCCTCGACCACCAGTACTACATCTTGTGCATCTTCACTCATGTCAACGCCTTGAAATACTTACAGCTGGCCATCAGACCCCAGGCTCACGCAGAGGTTGCCCTTGCCTGGTCGTTTTGTTGTTCGCAGGTTGCCAGTGGCAATTGCAAGGTGAAGGTGGCGCCTTTGCCCTCTTCACTCTCCACCAATATGCGCCCGCCATGGGCCTTGACGATCTGCTCCGATATGTACAGCCCCAGGCCCAACCCACCACTGGCCTGCTGGGTGGCGACCCGCTCGAACTGCTGGAATATGCGCTGCTGGTTGGCCACGCAGATGCCGATGCCATGGTCCTGCACCTGTACGCAGGCCAGGCCGTCCTGCTCGAATACCCGCACCTGCACCGGTTTGCGCTCACCATAACGCAAGGCATTGGACAACAGGTTGGCCAGCACCTGCTCGATGCGGAACTCGTCCCACTCACCCTGCAGCGGTTCGCAGCGTTGCAACTCGATATGGGTCTCCAGTGCGCTGGCCTGGGCGGCAAAGTTCTCCACCAGGCCACGCACCAGCAGGCCCAGGTCGAACGCCTTGGGCCGCAGCGACAGTTTGCCGGTGCGGATGCGCGATACATCAAGCATATCTTCGACCAGGCGGATAAGGCTGTTGATCTGCCGCTCGTCGCGCTCGACCATGGCCTGCAGCTTGTCGACGCTGAAGGCGGCAAGGTTGCCGCGTGCCAGGTGCAGCTTGCGCAGCTGGGTTTCCAGGATCAGGCCATTGAGCGGGGTGCGCACCTCGTGGGACACGATCGACATGAAGTCATCGCGCATGCGCACGGCATGCTCCAGTTCACCCCGCGCCGTCTGCAGCTGGGCCAGCAGCAGCTCCTGCTCCTGGCGGCTGCGTTCCAGGGCCTGCAATTGGCGGTCGAGCACCTTGCGCTGGCGGTACAGGTCGACGAACACCGACACCTTGCTCTTCACCGCCAGGGTGTCGAGCGGCTTGTGCAGAAAGTCCACCGCGCCGCTTTCATAGCCTTTGAACGCGTAGTTCATCTCGCGCCCGGCGGCAGTGACGAACACGATGGGGATGTTGCGGGTCTTTTCCGTGCCGCGCATCAGCTCGGCCAGCTCGAAACCGTTCATGCCCGGCATCTGCACGTCGAGAATGGCCAGGGCGAACTCGTGCTCGAGCAACAGTGACAACGCTGCCTCGGCCGACTGGGCCTGGTGCACCTCGCGGTCTTGGCCCTGAATCAGGGCGTCGAGGGCCAGCAGGTTTTCTGGCAGGTCGTCGACGATCAGCAGTTTGGCGATGGTGTGGCTTAGCATGCGCTGGGTTCCAGGGCGGCGAGCAATCGCTCGATGCCACTCAGAGAAAGAATATGGTCGGGCTGGTGCAGGGCCAGTGCGGCCTCCGGCATCAGCGCCACCTGTGCGTCGCAAGGGTCCTGGACCACGGTCCGGCCCCCGTTGCGCTTGATATAGGCAAGGCCTTCTGCGCCATCCTCGTTGGCCCCGGTGAGCAACATGCCCAGCAGGCCGGCACCATAGGCATCGGCCGCCGACATGAACAGGTAGTCGATCGCCGGCCGGGAAAAATGCACCGGCGGCTCCTGGCTCAGCGACAGGGTCAGGTCACGCTCCACCGACAGGTGATAACCCGGCCCGGCCACGTAGATCTGCCCGGGGCGCAGCGGCTGTTTGTCACAGGCCTCGCACACTGGCCGCCGCAGGCGACGTTGCAGCACCTCGGCCAGCTGGCTGTGGCGGTCATCCGGCAGGTGCAGCACGCATATCACCGGAATGGCGAAGCCGGCCGGCAACGCGCCCAGCACACTGAATAGCGCTGTAACGCCGCCGGCCGAGGCGCCGATCACCATCGCGCGTACGCCTTTCATGACTTGCGGTAGATCCGTTCGGGCTTGACCAGCGGCTCGAAGCGCTCGCTGTAGGCGGAGAAATCCACCGATTCCTTGCTGCCCAGCACCAGGAAGCCGCGGTGGCACAGGGACTCGTGGAACAGGCCCAGGGCGCGGTCCTGCAGTTCCTTGTTGAAGTAGATGAGCACGTTGCGGCACGACACCAGCTGGGTTTCGGAAAACACGCTGTCGGTGGCCAGGCTGTGGTCGGCGAAAGTCACGTTGTCCCGCAGGGTGCTGTCCATGATGGCGTTGCCGTAGGCTGCCGTGTAGTACTCGGCAAAGTCCCGTCGGCCACCGGCGATGCGATAGTTTTCGGCGTACTCGCGCATGCTCTGCATCGAGTAGATACCCTGCTTGGCCTTGTCCAGCGAATGCGGGTTGATGTCGGTGGCATAGATGATGGTGCGCTCCAGCAGGCCCTCCTCGCGTAGCAGGATGGCCATCGAATACACCTCCTCGCCCGTGCTGCAGCCGGCAATCCACACCTTGATCGACGGCCAGGTGCGCAGCAGCGGCACCACTTCGTTGCGCAGCGCCAGGTAGTGCCCCGGGTCGCGGAACATCTCGCTGACCGGGATCGTCAGGTACTGCAGCAACTGCATGAACATGCCAGGGTCGTGCAGCACGCGCTCCTGCAGCGCCGACACCGTCAGGCAGTCGAACTGGCGCAGCGCATGCAGGATCCGGCGCTTGATCGACGCGCCGGAATAGTTGCGGAAATCGTAGCTGTACTTGAGGTAGATGGCCTCGATCAGCAAGCGGATTTCGATATCGGTGTTACGTTCGCTAGTCAAATTCGCTCCAGTTGCGGCAGCCACACACGGATCAGCGAGAACAAGCGGTCCAGGTCGATCGGTTTGGCCAGGTAATCGTTGGCGCCAGCCTGCAGGCAACGCTGCTGGTCATCCTTCATCGCCTTGGCGGTCACGGCAATGATCGGCAGCTTGCGCCAGCGTGGTTGCTGGCGGATCAGCCGGGTAGCCTCGAAGCCGTCCATTTCCGGCATCATCACATCCATCAACACCAGGTCGATGTCGTCATGCTGCTCCAGGCGCTCGATGGCCTCGCGGCCGTTGCGGCCGATTTCGACGATCGCGCCCTTGTGCTCCAGCGCGCTGGTCAGGGCAAAGATGTTGCGCACGTCGTCGTCCACCAGCAGCACCTTGCGGCCTTCGAAAACCTTGTCGCGGCTGCGCGCGGTCTTGAGCATGCGCTGGCGTTCGTTGGACAGCTGCGACTCGACCTTGTGCAGGAACAGCGTCACTTCGTCGAGCAGGCGCTCCGGCGAGCGGGCGCCCTTGATGATGATCGAGCGCGAATACTTGAGCAGGTCGGCTTCTTCTTCGCGGGTAAGGTTGCGCCCGGTATACACGATCACCGGCGGGAAGGCACGGATGTCTTCGGCGGTCATGCGCTTGAGCAACTCGTTGCCGAGCATGTCCGGCAGCTTGAGGTCGATGATCATGCAGTCGTAGATATTCTCGCGCAGCAACGCCAGGGCATCCTGGGCCATGGCCACGGCGGTGATCTCAACATCGTCGTCGCCGATCAGGCGGGCAATGCTCTCGCGCTGCAGGTCGTCGTCTTCCACCAGCAGGATGTGCTTGAGCTTCTGGGTCAGCTTGGCCTCCAGCCGGGCGAAAACTTCCTTGAGTTGTTCACGGCTGGTGGGTTTGACCGCGTAGCCGACGGCACCCATGTGCATGGCGGCCTCGACGCGGTCCTCAACAGAAATGATATGCACCGGGATGTGCCGGGTGCTCGCTTGCTCCTTCAGGCGTTGCAGCACGGTCAGGCCGGAATGGTCGGGCAGGCGCATGTCCAGCAGGATGGCATCGGGGATGTACTGCACGGCCAGTTCGAAGCCCTCGTCGGCGCCCTGCGCCACCAGGCAGCTGTAACCCAGCTCGTGGGCCAGGTCGAAGAGGATGCGGGCGAAGTTCGGTTCGTCTTCGATCACCAGGATGCAGCGGTTGCCGAACGGCGCGCGCTCACGGTCATCGGCAAACACTGGTGTCGGGCGTTTCGGTGCCGCCACCACTGGTGCCTGCGGCGCGGGTGGCAGGCTATCGACCGCAGGGCGCAGGCTGAGCGGCTCGATATCCTGCGCCACGCGCTCATAGCGCTCCGGCAGGATCAGGCTGAATACACTGCCCTGGCCGGGGCTGCTGTCGACGCTGATCTGCCCACCCAGCAGGTGCGCCAGGTCGCGGGAAATGGACAGGCCCAGGCCGGTGCCGCCATAACGGCGGTTGCTGGTGCCATCCACCTGATGGAATGCGCCGAAGATCGCCTGCTGCTGGTCGGCGGCGATGCCGATGCCGGTATCGCGCACGGCAAAGACGATGCCGGTGCCAGGCTGGTAACCGATGTTCAGGCTGACCTGGCCGCGCTCGGTGAACTTGATGGCGTTGGACAGCAGGTTCTTGAGAATCTGCTCCAGGCGCTGGCGGTCGGTGAACAGCGTGGCCGGGACCTGCGCCTCGGTGGTCACCTCGAAGGCAAGGCCCTTGTGCCCGGCCAACGGCTCGAACATGCCACGCAGGCCTTCGACCAGGCGTTCCAACTGGGTGCTTTCGGGGCGCACTTCGAGCTTGCCTGCTTCCACCTTGGCGATGTCGAGAATGTCGTTGATCAGGTTGAGCAGGTCGTTGCCGGCCGAATAGATGGATTCGGCGAACTTGACCTGCTCGTCGCTGAGGTTGCCCTCGCCGTTTTCCGCCAGCAGCTTGGCCAGGATCAGCGAGCTGTTCAGCGGCGTGCGCAACTCGTGGGACATGTTGGCGAGGAATTCGGACTTGTACTTGCTCGAACGCTGCAGTTCCTCGGCGCGCGCCTGCAGCTCGTCCTGGGCCTGGAGCAGTTCGTCGTTCTTGCGGTCCAGCGCCTCGGTGCGCTCCGACAGCTGCTCGTTGGTCTGCTCAAGCTCCGCCTGCTGGGTTTCCAGGTGGGCCTGGGACTCCTTGAGCACGCGGGATTGCTCTTCGAGCTCTTCGTTGGCGGTTTTAAGTTCTTCCTGCTGCACTTGCAGCTCTTCGTTCAGTTGCTGGGTTTCGGCCAGCACCTCCTGCAGGCGCTGCCGGTAACGGGCGCTTTCGATGGAAATACCGACGTTGCCACGGACCCGCTGCAGCATCTCTTCGTCACGCTCCTGCAACGGTCGCAGGAAGCCCAGCTCCAGCACGCCGTTGATCTGCCCGTCATCACTGCAGGGCATCAGCATGGCACTGCGCGGCAGGCCCCTGCCAAGGCCGGAACTGAGGTGGAAATAGTCTTCAGGCAAGTCGTCCAGACGCAGCAGCCTCGCTTCGCGCACGGCCTGGGCCAGCAGCCCCTCGTGGTCACCCAGTACCTGCTCGCGCGCCTGCTCCTCGGCATCCAGGCCATAGCTGGCAACACGCACCAGGCGGCCATGTTCGTCACGCACGTACAACGCGCCTACCACGCTGCCCAGGTAGCTGGCGAAGAAACGCAGGATGTTGTCACCGAGCATGGGCAGGGTCAGCTGGCCGAGCACCTGTTCGGACAGTTGCGTCTGCCCGTTGCGCAGCCAGGCCTGATGCTCCAGGCGTTCGGCGGCGCGCTGCTGGGCCTGGAAGTTTTCGTCATAGGTAGCGGACAGCGTCAGCAGGTCGCGCCGCCCGAGGTAGGCCAGCAAGGCGCTGAGGCCGACGATGAACAGCACGAAGGACGACATGACCGTGACGGTCACACTGTTGACCCGCTCGTTGCGCGCCATGCGCAATTGTTGTTCGCTGCCGATGAGGTTGTCGAACTCCTTGCGGATCTCGTCGGTCAGGCGCTTGCCGCGGCCGTTGCCGATCAAGGCGCGGTAATCACCCTGGCTGCGGCGCAAGTTGATCATCTCGCTGCCAAAGGTGTTCCACGCTTGCTGCAGGGCGATCAGCCGGTCGATGCGTTCGACCTGTTGCGGGTTGTCCTCGACCATGCCGCGCAGGCTCTGCAGGCTGCCGAAAATGCGCGGCTTGGCCACCTCGTAGGGGTCGAGGAAACGCTCATCGCCGGTGATCAGGAAGCCACGCATGCCGGTTTCCATGTCGATCGACAGTTTGACCGCTTCGTTGGCATTGCCGACCACCCGGTCGGTGTGCTCGACCCACTGCAAGGCCGAAAGCAGGTAGTTGATCACCGCAACGAAGGCTACGGCCCCCAGCAGGCCAACCCCCAGGGGTAGGCCGACGTTGCGGCTCAACAGCTTGCGGAAGCTTCGCTGGTCCATCGAGGCTGCTTGAATCATGTGAAAACGCCCGAGCTAAAAGTCCATTGAAAAGTGTGGCGGATCTGTCTTTGTCATTATCTGCCACTGCGCCGTCCTGTTAAGCGAGTCTAACCAGCTTTGCCGGGTCTGGCAGGGCATTTAGCCAGTATTTGAAGGCAGCGTGCGCCAAACGTTCCATCTGATTGCAGTGCCCGGTATCCTCGGGAACTTCTGCTGCCATCTGGAGCACAGATTAAAGACATTCATTAGCACAGGATCCGAACCATGCACCTTCTGGTAGTCGAAGACGACGACATCGTACGCATGCTGATGGTCGAAGTGCTCGACGAACTGGGCTACACGGTCATCGAGGCGGACAGTGCCGGCGCGGCGCTGCGCATTATCGAGGACCCGGGCCAGGAGTTGGCGCTGATGCTGACCGACGTGGGGTTGCCGGACATGGGTGGCGAAGAGCTGGCCGGCAAGGCGCGCGAGCTGCGGCCGCTGTTGCCGGTGCTGTTCGCCAGTGGTTATGCCGAGAACGTCAATGTACCGGAGGGCATGCACCTGATCGGCAAGCCGTTCAGCATCGACCAGTTGCGCGACAAGGTACAGGCCATTCTGGGTAACCCTTGAAATCGGTGTCGCCTGGTTCGCGGAATACCTGTGGGAGCGGGCGAGCCCGCGAAGAGGCCGGCACAGGCTGTAGCTGACTACAGCTCCCTGCGCAACAGGTAGCTATCCATGATCCACCCCTTGCGCGCCCGCTCCCGCTCACGCACCTCCACTATCTGTGCCTTCACCGTTTGCAACGGCCCGGCAATCAGCACCTCATCCGCAGTCCCCAGGTACGCGCCCCAGTAAATCATCAACGCCGGATCATCGAGCCGGGCAAACGCGCACTGCCCGTCGAGCATCACCAGCACATTGTCGATCTGCCCCTGCCCGGCCAGGCGCCGCCCTGGCAATACGGTCAACGGCTCACCGATGCGGTTGAGCGGCACCTGATGGCGCGCTGCCAACGCCTGCACGCTGCTGATGCCCGGAATGACCTGCAGGCGCAGCGCCACACCACGCTCGCGGACCAGGCCAAGGATGCGCAGGGTGCTGTCGTACAGCGTCGGCTCGCCCCACAGCAGAAAGGCGCCGGTTTCACCCTCGCCTATCTCCTGTTCGATCAGTTGGGCATACAGCGCCGCACGCTGCCGGTGCCAGTCCTGCACCGCGCGCAGGTAGTCATCGGCCTGGCCATCGCGTGCAGGGTCGGCCACCTGCACCAGGCGGTAGCCGCCCTCGGGCCGGTAGCGTTGCAGGATGGCCTTGCGCAGGCGCAGCAGTTCGTCCTTGTCGCCGCCTTTGTCGAGCACGAAGAACACACTGGCCTGGCGCAGTGCATCGACCGCCTCGTAGGTGACCTGGCGCGGGTCACCCGGGCCGATGCCGATCAACAACAGGTCTTTCATTGCCCTGCCCTTTGCGGGAACCAGCAGCCATTGTCAGGTGGCTGCCGGTATTTGGCAAAGCGCCCCGTCAGAAGATGGAGAAGTTGTAGCTGACGATGACCCGTGTCTCGTCCATGTCACGCGCCCATTTTTCATAATTGCTGCGGTAAGTGGAATTACGCAGGCGCACGCTTACGTCCTTGAACGTGCCACTTTGCACCTGGTACTTGAACTCGGTGTCGCGTTCCCATTCTTTGCCTTCGGCCGTACTGCCCGGCACCTTGATATTGTCACCGTTGATGTAACGGGTGAAGAAGGTCAGGCCAGGCACGCCCAGGGCCTTGAAGTCATAGTCATAACGCACCTGCCAGGAACGCTCCTGGGCGGCGGCGAAGTCGTTGACCTGGGCATAGTTGACCAGGTACGGGTTGCTGCCATCCAGGTATGGCATGGCACTGTCGCCATACATGCGCTGCCAACCGGCACTGAGCTTGTGGCCACCCAGGCTGTAGCCGAGCATGCCGCTGAACGCGCGATGGTCGATTTCGCCGGCGCGGGCATTGCCGATGTCATCACTCTTGATCAAGCGCAGGTCTGCCGACAGGCTGCCCACCGCCAATGGCTGGCTGGCGACCAGGCCGAGGAAGTGCTGGCGGTAGATGTTCTCCAGCTTGGCCACCTGGTACTGGGCGCTGAAGCGTTCGTTGAAACGGTAATCGACACCAGCCAGGTCAAAGTGATCAGCCTCGATATCGCAGGCATAGCGCTTGTTCTTGCAATGCACGCGAATGTCCTGGCGGTCGGTGGAATCCCGTGCGGTGTACTTGTCCAGGCGGGCCAGGGTGAACTTCAGGTCGCGCACTTCTTCGGAAGTGAGCATGGCGCCATGGAACATGGTCGGCAGCAGGCGGCCATCGTTGTACTTGAGCAGCGGTACATCCGGCATCATCGAACCGTATTTAAGCACGGTACTGGAAACCTTGACCTTGGCCGCCAGGCCCATCTTCGCGTACTGGTCGGCCGAGTGGCGCGGGTCGTGACCGGAAGACGGCAACAGGCCGCTGTTACTGTCCGCCGGGCTGGAGTCAAGTTTGAAGCCGAACATGCCCAGCGCATCCACGCCAAAACCTACCGGGCCCTGGGTATAACCCGACTGCACATTGAGGATGAAACCTTGTGCCCATTCTTCGCGTTTGGACGCACCCTGGCTGGAACTGCTGTGGCCGTCACGAAAATCCCGGTTGAAATAGACATTGCGTGCTTCGACCTTTGCACTGCTGTCTTCAAGAAAACCGGCGGCCTGGGCATTGACGCCGGCACACAACAGGAACAAGCCGGCAACACGACGCCCGGGGGCGAGGGGGAAAGGGGCAAACATGGGAGAAAACATCCAGAATCAAGGCGAGTAAACAACCTGTGGCACGTGCTGGCCACGGTACTGCGAGGGGGCCGAACAATAGCCGGCCATCATCTGAAATGATCGCGCGAAGGCTCTGGCACGGGCCATTGGACCATGGTCTAAGCGCGCCACAAGACAACCACGGAAAAACCGGACAATACCGCACGCAAAACTAGGAAAGTTCCCTGCTTACTTACAAAAAGTTTGCAGTTTACCCAGTACCCATGAATGACTACACTCGATATCAGCGAACAGCGGAACCCACCCGCGTGGCCGGCGTTTTTATTCTTCTTCAATGTTCGTCACGCCCTGCCACGACCGACGTACAGGAGTGATTACAGTGTCCAGACTTGCAGAGTTTCGTGCTGCCGAAAAAGCGCTCCAGGAACAGATGGCGCAACTGGAAGCGTTGAAAAAGGATGCCGGCCTCAAACGCGAAATCGAATTCGAGCAGAAACTAGTCGGCCTGATGAAAAGCTACGACAAGAGCCTGCGCGATATCATCGCCATCCTCGACCCGAAGGCAGTGGCCCGGGTTTCCAGTGCAGCACCCAAGCAACAGCGCCGCGCGCGCGTGGTGAAGGTTTACACCAACCCGCATACCGGCGAGCGAATCGAGACCAAAGGCGGCAACCACCGTGGGCTCAAGGCCTGGAAAGAGCAATACGGCGCCGCCACGGTAGAAAGCTGGGTACGCTGATGAAACGTCCACACACACTTCACACTTTTTTCACAAGGGCTGGCTCAGTATCGAGACAGCTAAAGGACTAGCGACCCCATCACGCGCCCGCACATGCGGGCCTCTAATTCCAGCGCCCTGCCTTGTGCAGGGCGCTTTCATTTGCGCAATCGGCACACTGCCGTATCATGGCCAGCCTGTCTGTTTTGCCGGTGCCCTGCGCCCGGCCCCGTCTCAGGAGTTCCCATGAGCCTGCACGATCTGCAAACCCTGCCTGGCGTCACCGCCCAACCGGATGCCGCCACCGCCCAGTTCGTCTTCAACCACACCATGCTGCGGGTCAAGGACATCGAGAAGTCCCTGGACTTCTACACCCGCGTGCTGGGTTTCCGCCTGGTAGACAAGCGCGACTTCCCCGAAGCTGCCTTCAGCCTGTACTTCCTGGCCCTGGTCGACCCGGCGCAGATCCCGGCCGATGACAACGAACGCCACCAGTGGATGAAGTCTATTCCGGGCGTGCTGGAACTGACCCACAACCACGGCACCGAAAACGATGCCGAGTTCGCCTACCACAACGGCAACACCGACCCGCGCGGCTTTGGCCACATCTGCGTCTCGGTACCGGACGTACGCGCCGCCTGCGCACGCTTCGAGGCACTGGGTGTACCGTTCCAGAAACGCCTGCAGGACGGGCGCATGAACCACCTGGCCTTCGTCAAGGACCCGGACGGTTACTGGGTCGAAGTCATCCAGCCGACCGAGCTCAAAGGCTGAGCACTCATCGCTGCTCGCTCGTCGGGCCGGGAACTCCCGGCCCTTTGCTGTGGTATATGAAGGTAACTGCTTCACATGCCACAGCGAGGTAAGGACGATGCAATCTCTTCACTGTGAATATCGCAAGCACACCATCACCGCCAGCGTGATGCCCCACCCCGATTCCCCCCTGCCCTATGCCGCCGGGTGCCTGATTACCGACCCCGAAGGGCACACCAGCAGGCGCATGTCGATGCCGATGAAGTTCTTCTCCGACCTCGAGAACGCACAGCATGTGTCGCTGGCCCATGGCCGGGCGCTGGTCGACCAGCAGCTGGATGAAGGGCACAAGGTGTTCTGACCTTGTCAATGCTAGTGCCGGCCTCTTCGCGGGTAAACCCGCTCCCACAGGGGTAGCGCCGTTGCTACATGCGTGCGCTATCCCTGTGGGAGCGGGTTTACCCGCGAAAGGGCCGGCACAGGAATAATCAGATATCCCGGGCGTACGCCACCGCCGCCTCCACCTGCGCCAGGGTGGGTCGCACCCCGGTGTAAAGCACGAACTGCTCCAGCGCCTGCAGCGCAATCACCTCCAGCCCGGTGATCACCGGCTTATCCAACGCCCGCGCTCGGCGGATCAACGGAGTACTCTCCGGCATCGCCACAACATCGAACACCCGCGCCGCCGCGGCGATGGCGTTCTCGGAAAACGCCAGCTCCTCGGCCTCGGGCCCGCCCGCCATGCCGATCGGTGTCACGTTCACCAGCATGGGTGGGCACAGGTCGCCCAGCTCCGCCACCCAGCGATAACCACACACATCCGCCAGCTGCCGCCCCGCCTGCTCGTTGCGCGCAACGATGATGCCTTCGGCGAACCCGGCATCGCGCAAGGCACTGGCTACCGCCTTGGCCATGCCGCCACTGCCGCGCAGGGCAAACGCCGTGGACGGGTCGACCTGGTGCTGCGCCAGCAACTGACGCACGGCCAGGTAATCGGTGTTATAGGCCTTCAGGTGGCCATCGGAATTGACCAGGGTATTGACCGACTCAATAGCCGCAGCCGATGGGTCGATCTCGTCGACCAGGGCCATGCAGGCCTCCTTGTACGGCATCGATACCCCGCAACCGCGGATACCCAAAGCGCGAATGCCCGCCACCGCCGCCGGCAGGTCATCGGTGCGCATGGCCTTGTAGTAGAAGTCCAGGCCCAGCTGCTGGTAAAGGTGGTTGTGGAACCGTACACCGAAGGTGCCGGGGCGGCCGGCCAGGGAGATGCACAGCACGGTGTCTCTGCTTGGAGTTGCCGACATAACCTGCTCCTTTGTCATAACTGAAACGTTTGTTCAGCGTAACAGAGGTAACCGCTGGTCGTCCCTTACACAACCTTTACCGTTCCCCCGTGCTCAGCTGACGAAGAGTGGAGTCATAGTAATAGGACCCCACACTTGGGGTGTCCTTGCGAGGGTTTCTTCATGAACCGTCACATTCCCGGAATCGCCCTGCTGGTCGGTGCCCTGGCCATCAGTGCGCCCGCTGTCGGCCACGGCGGCCATGGCCATGGCGGTTGGTATGGCCCCGGCCCGCTGCTGGGTGCGGCCGTGGTTGGCGCCGTGGTCGGGGCGACGGTTTATGGCGGGCGTGACCGTACCGTGTACGTCGAGCGCCAGCCGGTCTACTACGGGCCGCCCCCGGTGTACGTGCAACCACCGCCACCGCCGGTGTACTACCAGCCGTACTACGTGCCAGCACCACCGCCCCCAGGCTACCGCACCTACTACGGCCCGCCACCGGTGTATTACGGCCCGCCGCGCTGGTAAATGTTGATGGAACCAATGACCACTATCGAGGAAGTTAATTTCAAACCGCCCCGGCTGCTGCGTAAGGTAGGGCCATGTTTTACAGGAGGTCCACATGGCCACTATCCAGATCATGTCCGTCGTCGGCAGTGCCGTCCCCGCTTCGCTGCGTGAGCAGGGCCTGCTCGCATGCTGGTACCTGGTGCGCAACGGCGAAGCCGTAAGCGGCCCGATGCCGACCCGCGCCTCGGCCCAGGCCTTGGTCGAACAGTTGCAACCAGGCACCTTGGTCGCCTGACCCGTATTTGTTGTGCGTTGCTCCCTACGCCCTTCTGGCCCGCTTACCTGGCGGGTCTTTTTTTGCCTGGGCGTTACGCCTGCACCTCCCCGCCGCAGGCTATGAACATTGCCAACAATGCGGCCAACTGGTGCTCACGCTGACCGTATCCCGCGCCAGGCAAGCTGGCCCAGATAGGCGCGGCCTTGGCGATCGCCTGGGCAATGCGGCCAGCCTTGATCAGCGCCAAGGCACCGCGTTCGCTCAGCAACTTGATTGCCGCCAGGTCCTGGGCCTCAGGGGTAAAGCGGCCATTGAAGCCATAGGTGCTCACGATGGCATCCCAGGTACCGGCCAGAATCTGGTACCGCCCAGCCGCAGAACTGTGGATGCCGTAGCTGGGCAACCACACCCTCTGCTTCGGGTGCCCGCTGTAGTCATTGAACAGTTGG
This sequence comes from Pseudomonas sp. ABFPK, assembly GCF_001586765.1. Lineage (NCBI taxonomy): Bacteria > Pseudomonadati > Pseudomonadota > Gammaproteobacteria > Pseudomonadales > Pseudomonadaceae > Pseudomonas > Pseudomonas sp. ABFPK. The sequence continues at coordinate 290,081 of NZ_LQXW01000023.1, forward strand.
CCGCCGACCAGGACGTTGTAGCCATCGTCGCTGGCAGCGATGGTCGAGGTACCTTCGGACCAGGCCAGCATGTCCAGGAACGCGAGCACGTTCGCACCGCCGACAGCGGCAGAATCCAATCGAGCCATGTTGTCTCCATGCAGAAGAAGCCCATACGCATGGGCGTGAACAGAATTTGTCTTGCGGGCCGCCTCACTCACCCTGCTTCCCGCGCAGGCGGGCGACGCCCTCGCCCTGGACGGTGACCTGCCGGGGTGGATGCCCACCTCGACTGGTCAGCGCTTCGATCTTGCCTTCCAGGCGCCCTACAGTGATCACCAGTTCATTGCGTTCCTTTGCAAACTGATCGGCCCTGGCCTGTGCTTCCCTTCGGGCATCACGCTCGATATCGAGCAACTCGTTCAGGCGCCGGACCACGCCAATATCAGCGTTGTCCATGGCACGGTCAGCCGCATCCCTGGACAGCCACTTGCGCAGCCAGAGGAATGCACCCAGCAACACGGTGCCTGTTCCGCCCAGCCAGGTGATGGTGCCTGGGCCGAGGTCAGTCGGATCCATGAAAACCTCATTACCAATGGTGATGTCGTAAGCCTTGGAGAACAGCTTCTCGGTGGCTTTCCTTGCTTGCATGGTAAATTTAGCCTACAGCTAATTTCATGACAAGGAAAATTTAGCTATGAGCATATTTAGCAGCAAGCTAAACACTGGCATGCTTCGCTCCATGGACATCTACGAAATTCGCAAGCACAACCTGGTCAAGCTGATCGGCAGCCAGAGAAAGGGATCCTGCGCGGAGCGCTGGGGGATGGCGCCCGCGCACCTGAGCCAGATCCTTTCGGACAAGACAGCGAAGAACCTGGGCGATGACGTGGCCCGCAGGATCGAGGGCATCGAAGGCTTGCCGCGGGGGTGGTTCGACGCGATGGCAGCGGGCGACCAGGCGCAGTCGCCGGCCGAGGCTGGCGACAGCAAGCTTTCCGCAGCCGACCTGGTCAAGCAGATGGTTGCCAGAAGCGGCAGAGGCATCCCTGAAGAAACCCGGCAAAGGCTGCTGGCCGCCGCCGAGGAGCCGGCAGATTCGACACTGGTGGCCGCTGAACCTGCTCGGCCAGGCCTGGTGGGCGACGAAGTGTGGATTGCCCACTACGACGTCCGCGCAGCCATGGGTGGCGGGCAGATCCCCCACGACTACCCCGAGATGTTCAAGGATGTTCGCGTCAGCCCAAGCCACCTGCGCGAGCTGGGCGTGGAGTTCAGCGAGCACCACCACCTGAAGATGGTGACCGGTTGGGGCCAGTCGATGGAGCCGACCATCAAGCACCGCGACCCGCTGATCGTGGACGTCAGCATCCGCGAGTTCGTCGGCGATGGAATCTACTTCTTCTCCTGGGGCGACCACATCTACATCAAGCGGCTGCAAATTGCCGACGAAGAGCATTTCGAGATGATTTCCGACAACTCGCGGCACAAGGACCGCATGATTCGCCGGGAAGAGACCTACATCCAGGCCAGGGTGCTGCTGGTGTGGAATGCGCACCTTGTGTAAAGCGAAGCCCACCACCCCGGCGTAATGCTGTCCCTTCGCGGGCAAGCCCGCTCCCACAGCCAAGCGGTACGCGTACCCTGTGGGAGCGGCTTTAGCCGCGAAGAATCCAACGTGGTGCATGGCACCGGCTTCGCCGGTGTTCGCGGCTAAAGCCGCTCCCACAGAGCCCCTGCTAATTCAATGAGTTATGTGCAGTTCTGTGGGAACGGGCTTGCCCGCGAAGGGCTGCAAGGCAGCCCCAATCGATGCCACATCAGACTGGAGTGAGCAGCATTACGTTACCCCGCAGGCTCTTTCTGACCTTCAGAAAGGTGCCGCCTCCTCGGCCTGCTGCTCGCTGTCCTGCTCGACAATAAAGTCGTCGCGCTCCTCCACGCTGCTGCGCTCCCAGCGCACCGTCACGCTCTCGTCGTCGTTGAAGGTCAGTTCCAACTCGGGCGTCTCGGCCAGCAGGCCCATCACCTCCTCCCACTCGGCATCACCGTCGGTATCCAGCCGATGCACCGTCACCCAGCGCTGCGTCTGCGCGAGCGGGTGGTTGATCATCGCTGACACGCGCAAGCTCAGCCGCTCCATTCCGGTCATTTCCTGGCGCTGATGGGGCGTCGACTTCATGTGCTTAGACATATTCTTATCCTGACATCTGTATATTCGTACAGTATTCAAGGGAAGCTTATCTCACCGCCAAATCAAGCGTAAAGCCCTGCTGCGGAAAATTTTCGCCAACAGGTAATTTGTCGCTCGGCGAAATAATTTTAGCCGTAAGCTATTGACGATGATTTAGCGCAAGGCTAATTTTCACTCCAGCAGCCGCCACCGTGCTGCTGCGGCACCAACCGACATTTCCATTCAGGAGTTCCCCCCATGAGCGTAGATATCAGCAACCTCACCATCGCCGTTCCGGTGGCCGAATCGTCGATCAGCACCGTAGCGGTCGAACTCACCGGCAGCGAAGCGATTGCCCTGTACCCGAACTACGTGAAAGTGCTCAGCGATGGTTCGGTCCAATTGTCTGCCCCCACCAAAGGCGCTTCGAGCAAAAGCACCCGCAGGACCCGCTGCGAGTGGTCGGAGCCGGAATACTGGAGCCTGGGCGGCGCCTTGGATCACTGGAATCGCCAGGAAATGACACTGACCAAGGTCAACTGGGCGCAGAAGGTGGTCATCGCGCAGATGCACGTCTACGGGGACGACAGCCCGCCCGTGAAGGTGTTCTGGAAAAAGGGCGACATCACCCTGGGGTTTCGGCGGACCTACAACCAGACTGACCCGATCAACTCGACGGTGCTCAAGGGGGTACCGCTGGGGGCAAAGTTCGAGGTGAGCATCCATGCCACGTCGGCAGGCGTGGTTACCGTTACAGCCAAGTGCAACGGGATGACCGGATCGTCCGGCGATCTGCAGTTCGACAGCACCTGGGCTACACAGCTATTCGAGTTCCACGGCGGGGTCTACAACCAGGTGGACTACACCGATACCACGCCCGCCGATGACGGCTCGATCTGCATCATCAGCGACCTATCGTTGATCCATGCCTGAGCCCAGGCAACTGGCAAGACATCCCGATGCCCTGCATCCCAGCGCAGGTTGCATCGGGATGCCGATTGGCGTTGAGCCGCCCCCAAGCGCTACATACAAGCTAAGCTCCACCTTCGGGCGCTTTTTCGATGGCCCCGGCACCATGCATCTACATCGTCGCTCTCGCGATCCATACCACCTGGCCAGATTTGGCCTTGAAGAGGATGCACCCATGGCGACAATCGAGACTCAAGCTCTTGCGCAAGGTCTCTTGCAAGTAGAAAGCAGCTGGCAAAAGTATGTAATTTCCCAAAAAATACTGAAGGCCTAAGCGGATCCGAACTCAAGGCTGCCCTGAAAGCTAGTGCGCAAGACTATAAAAGGTTTCAGAATCACAGCCAGCAATTTTATGCAGAGGTTCGCAAACGGGTGACTGATGCTGAAAAACTGGAACAAGACAAGCAACTCTACCCTCACTATTACACTTGACGGGTTGATTTGATTTTCTTGTGAACCCAGGTTAGCTCTCAGCATTTCCTGGTAGCGCCCAGCGTATAGCCGGGCATTTCCTTATAGGTTTTGCCCCCTATCTCGAGGCGGTGACAGGGTCTGCAGCGGGAGCGACCTCATCGGCGACTCGACGCGCGCGGCCAACTCCCCAAGCAAGCGCTCGGGCCATAGACTCATTTGGTCGGGAGTCGAAGGCCTCCTCGTGGAGTGCCATGCCGGACCGCGCATAGATACCGATGAACACCTGCGTGCTGCCGGTGCGCGAAAGCCTCACCCGCACATCGATAAAAGTGCCGTCAACAAGGGTTTCCTCGTGAGATCGGTGGTGGAGCGTAGGGTCCGCCCAGGCCCAGTACACATCGCCGCACACGCGCATACAGCCCTCCTGCAACCGTTTGGTGGATGGTCATTAATCCAAAAAATAGCCAAGACGAAGCGGTGATCAAGGCTGTCCAACAGGTTTGAAAGCCAACCCGACAATTGGCTGTTTGCTCCCAGAATTCCCCCCTCAATTCACTGCTGCGACATGGCGAACTGGCGAAACTGGAGACAAACGTAATTGGTACAGGATTAAATTTCGTTCACGTTGCGCCCTTTAGATATAAGGCATTCGACAGGCGTTCAGCCATACTCCAGAATGCAGCGGTTTTTTGGGGGAAAACCCTTGCACAGCCAACGACATACCAACTTTTAGTGAGCCTCAACGTGAAAACATCCCTGTCCATCCTCAGCCTGCTGCTGTTGCTCACAGGTACTGCGACCCTTCCGTCGACCGCTGCTGCACAACCCCCGGCCCAGGTTCAACGTGACCCATCCAAGCTGCACCTCGCCTCGGGCAGCGCCCTGCTGATCGACCTGAACACCAACCAGGAGCTCTATTCGAGCCACGCCGACCGCGTGGTGCCGATTGCCTCGGTGACCAAACTGATGACGGCGATGGTAGTGCTGGATGCCAAGCAGCCCATGGATGAGATACTCACCATGACCATTGCCAACAACCCGGAAATGAAAGGCGTGTATTCGCGTGTGCGCCTAGGCAGCCAGCTCGACCGCCGCGAAACCTTGCTGATTACCCTGATGTCATCGGAAAACCGTGCGGCCAACACCCTGGCCAACCATTACCCTGGCGGCTACCCGGCGTTCATCAAGGCGATGAACGCCAAGGCCCGCAGCCTGGGCATGGCGCACACCCGCTACGTCGAGCCGACCGGCCTGTCGACGCAGAACGTGTCCACGGCCCGTGACCTGGCCAAGCTGCTGATGGCGTCGCGCAAGTACCCGATGCTGAGCGAGCTGTCGACCACTCGCGAGAAGACCGTGGCCTTCCGCAAGCCCAACTACACCCTGGGCTTCCGCAACACCGACCACCTGGTGAACAAGAGCAACTGGGACATCAAGCTGACCAAGACCGGCTTCACCAATGAAGCCGGGCACTGCCTGGTGCTGCTGACCCGCATGGACAACCGCCCGGTGGCCATGGTGATCCTCGACGCCTTTGGCAAGTACACCCACTTCGCCGATGCCAGCCGCATGCGTCAGTGGCTGGAAACCGGTGCTGCCAAGCCGGCGCCGGCGGTGGCCATGCAGTACAAGGCAGAGCGGCAGAACAAGGGGCGCCTGGCGGCCGAATGACCGAAGCCGGAATGATGGGGCCTGCACCGGCCCTATCGCCGGCAAGCCAGCTCCCACAGTGACAGCACCAGGCCTGCGAGAGCAACTGCCCTGCGCGGTCCATGTGGGAGCCGGCTTGCCGGCGATGGGCTGCACAGCAGCCCCAAGTTCGTCAGGCCGTGGTGCTGACCATCCCGCCCGCGCTGCTGCCACCCGTTTTCTGTAACGCTTCGAGCAACTGCGCGGTGGCCTGCAGGATTTCACCATTGATGGTGGCGATGCTCGCCTGCTTGGCGGCCACGGCTGCCAGCTTGGTGGTTTCGTCCATCTTCTGCGCCATCAACTGGGCCAGTTGCTTCTGCTCCTCGGCCAATTGCTTCTGCAGCTTCTTGATCATCTCGCGCAATTGCCTGATGTGCGCAGGCTCCGAACTTTCACTGCTGCTCTGGGCACCTTGAGTCTGGCCACCACCGTTCACCTTCGACGTGTCGGCCTGAGTGCCGACCCCATTCTCTTCAGTCTTTTGCGCATCCTGGCTGTCGGCGGCCTGGGTTGTGCTCAGCGCCTGGCTCGTGGTGCTGATGCTGACTGCTGCAATACCTGTCATGTCTTTCTCCCTGCGTTGCAAATGGTCCTTGGGTTGTTCTGCCTATCGGCCGACAGGCGCAGGCCTTTAGCCCCCTGCTGCAAGTGGCCGATCGGCCGCCAGTAAATTCCCCATCGTTTGGCTCGTTCCACCCAATGTACAAACGCAGGCGCCGGTCTCTCCCGGCGAGCGTCAACATTCGACCATTATGGAACCGCAGCCATGAGCCAGTCTGCAAAACCGGAAACCATCAAGGACCTGATCGGCGTGGGCTTCGGCCCTTCCAACCTGGCCCTGGCCATCGCCCTGGAAGAACTCGCCGAGTCCCACGGCCATGCCCTCGACGCGCTGTTCATCGACAAGCAGCAGGACTATCGCTGGCATGGCGAAACCCTGGCCACCCAGAGCGAGCTGCAGATCTCGTTCCTCAAGGACCTGGTGTCGCTGCGCAACCCCACCAGCCCCTACAGTTTCGTCAACTACCTGCACCAGAAGCAGCGCCTGGCCGACTTCATCAACCTCGGCACCTTCTACCCCTGCCGCCTCGAGTACAACGACTACCTGCGCTGGGCCGCCGAGCACTTCGCCACCCAGGCGGTATATGGCGAAGAAGTGCTGCGCATCGAGCCGGACGTGCAGGCCGGCCGGGTCGAGCACCTGCGCCTGGTCTCGCGCGACGCCCAAGGCCGCGAATACAGCCGCCGCACCCGTTCGGTGGTGGTCGGCAGCGGCGGCACGCCGAAAATCCCGGAAAAGTTCGGTGCCTTCAAGGACGACCCGCGGGTATTCCACCACTCCCAGTACCTGAGCAGCCTGAACAAGCTGCCATGCACTGCCGGCAAGCCGATGCGCATTGCCGTGATCGGCTCGGGCCAGAGCGCCGCCGAGGCGTTCATCGACCTCAACGACAGCTATCCGTCGGTCAAGGTCGACATGATCCTGCGCGGTTCGGCGCTCAAGCCTGCCGATGACAGCCCGTTCGTCAACGAGATCTTCTCGCCGGACTACACCGACCTGGTCTACAACGAACCGGCCGACCAGCGCAGCAAGCTGCTGGGCGAATACCACAACACCAACTATTCGGTGGTCGACCTCAACCTGATAGAACGCATCTACGGCATTCTCTACCGGCAGAAGGTCGCCCACCAGTACCGCCACAACGTACTGTGCCGGCGCCAGGTCGAAGCCGTGGTGGCCACCCGCGAAGGCCTGGAGCTGACACTGCGCGACCTCGCCACCGGCCAGCAGCAGACCCACCGCTACGACGCGGTGATACTCGCCACCGGTTACGAGCGCCGCTCGCACCGTGAGCTGCTGGCGCCCCTGGCCGGCTACCTGGACGATTTCAACGTCGACCGCAACTACCGCGTGCTGACCAGCCCCGACCTGCAGGCCACGGTGTACCTGCAGGGCTTCTGCGAAAACAGCCACGGCCTGAGTGACACCCTGCTCTCGGTGCTGCCGGCGCGCGCTGCGGAAATTGGCCGCGCGCTGTACCAGGACCTGGCGCAGCTGCACGGCAAGCCGCAACCGGCCGTGGCCCTCACCCGCGCCTGATCCCCTAGCCATTTAACAGGACCTGTAGGAGCAGCCTTGTGCTGCGAAGAGGCCGGTACTGACAGTGCATCTCTGTTGTCAGTACCGGCCTCTTCGCAGCACAAGGCTTCTCCTACAGGGTCGCGCCAGCTTTCAGGTTTCTTTGCCCGAAACATTTGCTTGCATTTAAAACGGCAGGTTTTCGATTCTCATTCGTCCTTATCAATACAGCCCCTCTTTGGCTGGGCACACGCTCGACTCCCCATTGCAGAAGACCGTCAGATGGCCAAATCACCGAAAAAATCCAAATCCAGGCTGTGGTTCCTGGTCCACAGCTGGCTCGCCTTGCCGATCTGGTTCTTTGTCCTGATCGTCTGCTTCACCGGCATGCTCGCGGTGGTCAGCCAGGAAATCGTCTGGCTGGCCGACCCCGCCGTGCGCGCCAACAAGCCCGGCGCCGACGCCGAGCGCCTGAGCTTCCAGCAGGTACTGGACGCCCTGCACAAGGCCGAGCCGGACATGGTGGTGGAGCGACTGATCCAGCCCGATGGTTCGCACTTCGCGGTCAAGGCCAATGTCACCCTGCCTGACGGCACCAGCCCGACACTGTATGTAAACCCCTACACCGGGGCCATCCAGGGCAAGACCCCGGACTTCAACTTCGAAGCCTTCACCCGCGCCTTGCACGGCTGGTGGCTGGTTCCGTTCACCAGCGGTTTCAGCTGGGGCTGGTACCTGGTGTCGTTGCTCGGGCTGCCCATGCTGGCTTCGCTGGTAACCGGCCTGGTGGTGTACAAGAAGTTCTGGAGGGGCTTCTTCAAGCCGGTGCGCACCGGCCATGGTTCGCGAATTTTCTGGGGCGACCTGCACCGCCTGGCCGGGGTCTGGTCGATCTGGTTCATCGCGGTCATTTCCATCACCGGCACCTGGTTCCTGATCCAGGCAATCCTGGCCGACAACCACATCACCATTTCCAGCCGGCCCATCGTGCCGGTGATCGCCCGTGAGGACGTGCCGCAAACCCCGAATGGCAGCCCGGCAGCGCGCATCGACCTGGATGAAGCGGCACGTATCGCCGGCCTGGCGGTCCCGGGGCTGGAGATCAGCTTCATCTCGCTGCCGGCCACCGCCTACAGCCACATCACCCTGGCGGGGCCAGGCTGGTACCCGCTGATGTTCCAGAGCGCCTCGGTAAACCCGTACACGCGTAATGTCGACAGCCAGTTCCTGATCAGCGACCGCTCCGCCCTGGAGTTCGTCACCGAGTCGATGCGCCCGCTGCACACCGGCGATTTCGGCGGCCTGCCGATCAAGCTGGTGTGGTTCTTCTTTGGCCTGGTCCTCACCCTGATGGTGTTCAGCGGCTTGCTGATCTGGACCAAACGCACCGCCCAGGCCACCGCCGCCGCCCTCAAGCGCAGCGAGCGCGCACCGCGCATGGCGCGCCATGAACCCACCGCGGAGATCCGCCCATGAGCCAGGCCCAAGCCGTGCCCGTCAGCCCGCTGAAGCAACTGTGGCTGAAGTGGCGTTTTCACCTGAACATCCTGCTGATCCTTATCCCGCTGGGCTTCATGCCCAAGTACTTCGCCGACGCCAAGCTGTTCCGCGGCGAAGCGGGGCTCGGCGCCAATGTGATCAACGACATCCAGGTCGGTCCCTATACCCTGGACCTGGCCGAGATGCGTGACGAGGCGCCCCGCGCCGACGGCCCTGCCGGCCACTTCAAGGTCTTCAATGCATCGCTGTGCAAGGCCTGCGTCAACGGCGTCAAGGCGGCCTACCTGCGCATCGGCAAACCGCGCAGCCTGCGCGCCGCCGGCACGATTTTCTTCGGTGCGCCGTACAACATGGGCACCTCGTTGCCGATCCCGCCACACACCAAGCCCGACGCGCAGATCTGGATCACCCTGGAAGGCTGGGACGGCAGCATGCACCAGGCGTCGGTCCCCCTGGCCAAGGCATCGCCAGCCACCGTGGCCTGGCTCGAGAAACAAGGAGGCAATAAATGAAACACCTGATGCGCACCCTCGCCCTGCCCTTGCTGGTGCTGGCCGCCGGCCCGGCCCTGGCGCACAACCCGATGTGCGAGTGCGAAGAACTGCCTGGCGGCCAGGTCAAGTGCACCGGCGGCTTCTCGGATGGCAGCGGTGCCCCCGGGGTAACCCTGGACGTGATCGCCTACGACGAACAGGTGCTGGTCGGCGGCAAGCTCGGTGATGATTCGACCCTGACCTTCAAGCGCCCGGACGGCGAATTCTACGTGCTGTTCGATGCCGGCCCCGGGCACGTGGTGGAAGTCGACCACGCCGATATCGCCCAGCCATGAGCCGCGCCCAAGTGATTCGCCCGGCCGGTGCCGGGCACGAAACCCTGTACGTGCTGCTGGTCAGCCTGCTGATCGTGGTACTCGCCACCAGCGTGGTGCTGCTGCGCGGCGAACGCGAGGATGAACAGGCCATCGCCAGCCACCAGATCGACGCCCGTCGCAACCTCACCGCCGCCGAGCAAGGCCTGTACACCGACCTGCGGGTGGCCTTCGACGAAATCCAGCTGCTGCGTGAAGAAAACGCCGCCGCGCCCAGCGTGCAGGCCCTGGCCGAGGAAGGCCTGCCGCCGTTCGTGGTCGATGCCGGCAGCCAGGGCCGCGGCAACCACCAATGGTCGTGGCTGGAACCCGGGGCCTACCTTGGCCGCAGTCAGGCCCCGGAAGTGGCCGGCAGCCTGCTGCTGATCCTGCCGGCCGACAGCACCGGCCAGGCCGATGTCTGGCTGCGCCGCGACAGCGCCGCCGTGCCCCCTGACGACCTTGGCCAGGCCGCCCTGATCGCCGCCGGCTGGCAGCAGGTGGTCAGCCATTACGACGCCGGGGTCACCCGCGAACACCGTCACTGAACCCAAGGACTCCCCCATGCTCCGCTCCGCCCTCGCCCTGCTCCTGGCCCTTGCCCTGCCGGCACAGGCCCTGGCCGATAACGGCAAGCCCCTGCGTATCGGCATTACCCTGCACCCCTACTACAGCTATGTGAGCAACATCGTCGGCGACAAGGCCGAAGTGGTGCCGCTGATTCCGGCGGGGTTCAACCCCCATGCCTACGAGCCACGGGCCGAGGACATAAAGCGCATCGGCACCCTGGACGTGGTGGTGCTCAACGGCGTTGGCCATGACGATTTCGCCGACCGCATGATCGCCGCCAGCGAAAAGCCCGGCATCAACACCATCGAGGCCAACCAGAACGTACCCTTGCTGGCGGCCACCGGCATTGCCGCCCGTGGCGCCGGCAAGGTGGTCAACCCGCACACCTTCCTGTCGATCAGCACCACCATCGCCCAGGTCAACAACATCGCCCGCGAACTGGGCAAGCTCGACCCGAACAACGCCAAGCTGTACACGCAAAACGCCCGCGCCTATGCCAAGCGCCTGCGAGCACTGCGTGCCGAAGCACTGGCCAAGGTCACCGAGGCGCCCAGCGCCACCTTCCGGGTCGCCACCATCCATGCCGCCTACGACTACCTGGTACGTGACTTCGGCCTGGAGGTGACTGCGGTGGTCGAGCCAGCCCATGGCATCGAACCCAGCCCGGCCCAGCTGAAGAAGACCATCGACCAGCTCAAGACGCTGGACGTGCGGGTGATCTTCTCGGAAATGGACTTCCCGTCGGCCTATGTCGAAACCATCCAGCGTGAATCCGGCGTGCGCCTGTACCCGCTTACGCACATCTCCTACGGCGAATACACCAAGGACAAGTACGAAGTGGAGATGAAGCGCAACCTCGACACCGTGGTCCGCGCCATCCAGGAGAACCGCGCATGACCGCCGCCGCCAACCTGGTGACAGCCTGCGGGCCGCGCATCGAGTTCGCCGGCATCGACCTCACCCTGGGCCGCACCCGCATCCTCGAACAGGTCAGCTTCAACATCGCCGCCGGCAACGTGCATGCCATCGTCGGCCCCAACGGCGGCGGCAAGAGTTCGCTGATCAAGACCCTGCTCGGGCAGATGCCGCACCAGGGCCAGCTGACCCTGCACTGGCCCGGCGAACGCGAAGTGATCGGCTATGTGCCGCAGGCGCTGGAGTTCGACCGTGGCCTGCCGATGACCGTGGACGATTTCATGGCTGCCATGTGCCAGCGCCGCCCTGCCTTCCTCGGCCTGTCGCGCCGTGTGCAGCCGGCCATCGACGCAGCCTTGGCGCGGGTCGGCATGCTCGACAAGCGCAAACGGCGCATGGGCGCACTTTCCGGTGGCGAACGCCAACGCGTGCTGCTGGCCCAGGGCCTGATCCCCGAGCCGCAACTGTTGGTGCTGGACGAACCGATGTCGGCCCTGGATGAAGCCGGCATCCAGGTGTTCGAACAACTGCTGCAGGGTTGGCGCCAGGCCGGCACCACCGTGCTGTGGATCGAACATGACCTGGAAGCCGTGATGCGTCTGGCCGACCGAGTTACCGGCCTGAGCCGCCAGGTACTGTTCGACGCCCCGCCCGCCCAGGCCCTGACCCCGGAGCGCCTGCTCGGCCTGTTCTCCGTTCACCCGCGTAGCGAGAGCCTTGCCTGATGAGTTTCGAAATCTTTCGGCAAACGGTCCAGGACTGGGCCACTGCCGGCTACCTGCCCGAGGCGCTGGCCTACGGCTTCGTGGTCAACGCTCTGCTGGCCGGTTTGATGATCGGGCCGGTGCTGGGCGGCCTGGGTACCCTGGTGGTGGTCAAGCGCTTTGCCTTCTTCTCCGAAGCGGTCGGCCATGCCGCACTGACCGGCGTGGCCATCGGCATCCTGCTGGGCGAGCCCTACACCGGCCCCTACGGCAGCCTGTTCGGCTACTGCCTGCTGTTCGGCATCTTGCTCAACTTCCTGCGCAACCGCACCGGGCTGTCGCCGGACACGCTGATCGGCGTATTCCTCTCTGTTTCGCTGGCGCTGGGTGCCAGCCTGCTGCTGATGCTGGCGGGCAAGATCAACGTGCACATCCTCGAGAACGTGCTGTTCGGCTCGGTGCTGACCGTCAGAGGCCAGGACCTGGTGGTGCTGGGCATCGTCGCGGTGCTGGTGCTGGCATTGGCAGTGCCGCTGTACAACCGCATCATGCTGGCCAGTTTCAACCCACAGCTGGCAGCCGTGCGCGGGGTGGCGGTGAAAACCCTGGACTACCTGTTCGTGGTGCTGGTGACCCTGGTCACCGTGGCCTCGGTGAAGGTGATCGGGGCCATCCTGGTCGGGGCGCTGCTGGTGATCCCCGCTGCCGCCGCACGCCTGGTCAGCCAGTCGCTGAAGGGCTTTTTCTTCCTGTCGGTGCTGATCGCCACGCTGAGCACGCTGCTGGGCATCCTGCTGCCGATCGTTTTCGACCTGCCGGTGCCGTCCGGCGCCGCGATCATCCTGGTCGCCGGCATCTGCTTCGCCCTGGCGGCGCTGGCCCGCGCCCTCGTCCCCCGCCTGCAAGGAAACCCGGCATGAACCTGAAACGCCTGACCCTGGCGCTGGCCCTGGCCGGCCTGCCGTCGCTGTCTTTCGCCACGCAAGTGCTGACCACCCTGCCCGTCACCCACAGCCTGGCCAGCGCCTTGCTCGAAGGCACCAAGGTGCAGCTCAAGCGTGCAGCACCCGCCAACCTGCCTGCCAGCCGCCAGCCTTCCTATTTCAGCGGTCGCGGTGGCGCCAGCCTGCACAAGGCCGCGCAGCAGGCCGACGCGGTGATCGGCGTGCGCTCGATCTGGCGTGACGACCCGCTGTACCCGATGGCCCGGCGTAGCAATATCCGGATCGTCGAAATCGACGCCGCACGGCCAGTGGATGGCGCGCTGCCGGGCATAGCGGTGAGCGGCGACGAGGCCTATGGCGCATACCCCTGGCTCAACCCGACCAACTTCGGGCGCATGGCCGATGTGGTAGCCAATGACCTGGAGCGGTTGGCGCCGGGCGACAAGGCGCAGATCCAGGGCAACCTGGCCGGGCTCAAACGCCAGTTGCTGGAGCTTTCGGCCAGCAGCCAGACACGCTTGGCCAAGGTCGACAACCTGACGGTGGTGAGCCTGTCGGAACGGCTGGGTTATCTGGCCAGCGGGTTGAACCTGGACATGGTCGAGCAGCCGCTGCCAGCCGAGTGGGATGCGACTGCGCTGAAGGCGCTGGGGGACAACCTGAAAGCGCAGGATGTGGCGCTGGTGCTGGACCATCGGCAGCCGGAAGCGGCTGTGGCCGAGGTGATCAAGGCGTCCGGGGCGAAGCTGGTGGTGGTGGAGAGTGACCCTGAGGATGCACTTGCCGGATTGAAGGCCAGTGTGGATCAGGTAGTTGCCGCCCTGGGCGAAAGCTGATGTTCTCCTCGCAGTCCCACAGGCCTGCACGGTCCCTGTGTAGGAGCGGCCTTGTGTCGCGATGGGCTGCGCAGCAGCCCCAAGGGTTCAGCGGTGATGCACAATCTTGGGGCTGCTGCGCAGCCCATCGCGACACAAGGCCGCTCCTACAGGACCGCGCTCGACAGCCAGGCCACCATTAACGCTTCATGCACCGCTGATAACGCTCATCAACCCGCCCGGCAAACCACGCCGTGGTCAGCTTGCGGGTGATCTTCGGGCTTTTCAGCTGAATCCCCGGCAGCACCGCCCGTGGCACCGGCTTGCCGGCCGCGGCATCAGCAAGGGCAAACACCCCGCTGTACAGCTCGCTGTCCTCGAAGGCCAAGCTATCGCCCTCCTCCAGCTGGCTGCGAATCTGCGGGTTGCGCAGGCCCAACTTTCCTCCCAGTTTGCGTGCCGCCTTTTCAGTGGTCCCGGGCATGATCGAGCCCGGCGCCACCAGGTCGCCATCCAGCGCCAGCGTCACCCCCGTCACCTTGCTCAGTGCCGCCTGAAATGCCGCATTGCGGCTGGCGTACCAGCCCGCGTTGAAATCGGCAAAGCGGTACAGCTGGCGATCGTAGTTGGCCGAATAGCCCAGCAAGTGGGCGATACCGAAATACATGCCGCCGCGCCGGGTGAACACTTCCTGGCGAATGCTGCCGTCGTGGCTGTAGGGGTAATCCCGCGCATGCTTTTCGGCAAAGTCGATGCTGACCTGCATCGGCCCACCGGTATGCACCGGGTTCAGCCCGCCCAGCAAGGTCTTGCCCAGCGGTACGCGAGCGATGACTTCGTCGTACAGTTCGCTCAGCTGCTTCTCGCTGCGCACCGCCTGCAAACGTTGCTGGTAGCTCTTGCCATTACCCGACGGCGCCTTCAGTGCACCGTCGACCAGCAGCTTGGGGATGTGCAGGCGCGCAGCGCGGCGGTCGATTTCCTCTCGGGCGATACGCCCCAGGTTGGGCACTTGCGGGTCGGCATTGAAGGTCGACTCCTGCTCGGTCACCGCCAGCACCGCGCACAGGTTGCTCTTGCTGGGGGCAATTCGCTGGGCCTCGAACGCCACCTGAATGTCCCGGGCCCAGCCCTCGCGGTCCTTGGCCTGGGCGGGTAACAGCCGCAGCAGTTGGGCGCGGACCTTGGCCGGGTCCGTCTCGAGCGCTTCCTCACGACGCCCGGCGCAACCTTGCAGCAGCGCCAGGGCCATCAACCCGGCAGCCAGTAACCGGCCGTTCAGGGCTGTTCACCGACCAGGTAGGTCTTGCTGATGTGCCGGAACAGCGGGTGGCTGGCACTGCCCATGAGCTCGAACAGAACCATTTCGCGGGTCACCACCTGCGCCCCCGCGGCCCGCATGCGCGCCAGCCCTGCGGCCTTGCTCGCCGGGGTACGGCTGTCGCAGGCATCCTCGACCACGAACACCTGCTTGCCCAGCGCCAGCAGGCCGAGCACGGTCTGCAGCACACACACGTGGGTTTCCATGCCACAGACAATCACTTGCTCACGCGCCATCAAACTTGCTGGCAGGCACTCGGCGGCCACGCAGGAAAAATGGCTTTTCTCCACCACCTCGGCGGCCGGCGCTGCGGCCAGCAGTTCGGCCAGGGTATGGCCCAGGCCTTTGGGGTACTGCTCGGAAATCACCGTCGGCAGTTCCAGCTCGTTCGTCGCTGCCAGCAGCCATCGGGCCCGCGCGCGGGTGCCTTCAGGGTCGCTCATGGCGCCAATGAGTTTTTCCTGGATGTCGACGACCAGCAGCGTGGCCTTGTGGGGATCGATCAGCATTGTCTGCCTCTTGCCTGGGAAAAGGCCTAGCCTCCCCCAGGCAAGCGGTGACGTCAATCAGGCGGACAGCCGAAGCGGTTGCAGCGACGCGGTGAGTGCAGCGAGCACCCGGTCCTCATGCTCATGGATGAAGAAGTGGCCGCCTGGGAACATCTGCAGCGAGAACGCCCCGAGGGTTTCCTTGCGCCAGGCCTGCAACTGCTCGTCACTGGCGCGGTCCTGCATGCCGCCCAACACGTGCAGCGGGCACTGCAAGGCCGGCCGCTGGCGGTAGGCGTAGGTACCACACAGCAGGAAGTCGGCGCGCAGGGTGGGCAAGGTCAGGCTCATCAGCTCGGCGTTGGCCAGCACTTCCTCGGGCGTGCCCTGAAGCTCGCGCAACTCGCCGATCAACTCGGCATCGCTCTTGGGCTCGCGCCAGTTCTTGCCGTCGTAATCCTCGCGCCGGGTCGGCGCTGCAGTACCGCAGGCAAACAGGGCCAGTGGCGCCGGGCAGCCCAGCGCTTGCAGCTCATGGGCCAACTCGAAGGCCAGCAAGGCGCCCAGGCTATGGCCGAGCAGCGCGTAGGGGGTGCTGGCCGCCAGGCGCTGTTCGGCGGCCAGTTGCCGGGCCAGGGCCTGCATGTCGGTGTGCAGTGGCTCGGCCATGCGCGCACCACGCCCGGGAAGTTCCACCGGGCGTACCTGCAGCCACGTCGGCAGCTTGCGCCGCCAGCGGCTGTAGACCATGGCGCTGGCCCCGGAATACGGCAGGCACAGCAGGTTCAATGCAGTCACTGGGCGGCGGCTTCGGCCATTTTCTGGCGCAGGCTCAGCGGGCGCATGTCGGTCCAGACTTCATCGATGTAGGCCAGGCAGTCCTTCTTCAGGCCGCTCTTGCCTACGGCACGCCAGCCGTTGGGGATGGCTTTGTAGTCGGGCCAGATCGAGTATTGCTCTTCGTGGTTGACCACTACCTGGAACTGGATATCGTCGCGGTCGAAAACGGAAGTCATTGCCTGTCTCCTTGAGTGATGGGTGCTGCTGCGCGCCTGGCGCAGGGGGGCCTTCAAGTAGACGTGGCGTGCGGCGAAAAAATTAGTGGGGCTGACGCGGTCTTCAGGTATCCCGCAACAGGTCGTGGGTATCGAGCAAGCGGAAGGCCACCTGCGGGTTGCGCTCCAGCCCACGGCGGATCGCCGCCGGGATCGACTGCCGGGTCTTGCGGCATAGCCCGGGCTGGTCGTCCAGTTCGATGACGATGCCGCGCATGGTTCGCACTTCGTTGAAACCGGGGGCAATGTGCACGCGAATGCCGAGGTTTTCATACATCCGCTGCTGCAGGCGTTGCAGGTCTTCCAGGTCCTTGAGGTTTTCCAGGCGGTCGAGCAGGCGTTTCTCCTCCTGGCGGGTCAGCAGGAGGATGCGCTGAGCGGCCTGCGGGTGATCGACCAAGTGTTCGCGGCCGCAGTCGCAGGCGCCAGGGGGGCAAGGTTGGCGCAGAGGCGGTGTAGTGCTCATGGAGCAATCATAGCCTGTACCGGCCTATTCGCGGGTGAACCCGCTCCTACAGGTCCCGGCTAAAACTTTCCTGTCAGGCAAAAAAAATTCACAAACCTCTAGACCGTCACCCGCCTCTTCGCCTATAAATCGCCTAAAGGAAATTTATATTCCTACCAAGAAATATTTCTTCGCCTCCACGCGAAGCCTCTTTTGCCCTTGTGCCCGACCTGCCCCACTCCATCACGAGGCCTATCCGACATGCATCCCGCTCCCGATCACTTCATCCTGCGCGTCAGTTGCCCGGCCGTGTCCGGCATCGTCGCCGCGGTGACCACCTACCTGGCCGAGCACGGTTGCTACATCAGCGAGATGGCGCAGTTCGACGACGAGGACAACGGGCGCTTCTTCATGCGCGCGGTGTTCCGCTACAACACCGGTGTCACGGGTGACACACCGCAGCTGGAAGCCGGCTTTGCCGATGTCGCCCAGCGCTTCGACATGCAGTGGAGCCTGCACAGCAGTGCCCGGCCGATGCGCGTGCTGCTGATGGTGAGCAAGTTCGACCACTGCCTGTCCGACCTGCTGTACCGCCATGCCAAGGGCGAGCTGGACATGCAGATCACCGCCGTGGTCTCCAACCACCTGGACCTGCGCCCGATGGCCGAGCGCCAGGGCATCCGTTTCGTCTACCTGCCGGTCAGCAAGGACACCAAGGCCGAACAGGAAGCCGCGCTGCTGCGCATCGTCGAGGACACCGGTACCGAACTGGTGGTGCTGGCGCGCTACATGCAGATCCTCTCCGACGACCTGTGCCGCCAGCTGTCGGGCCGGGCGATCAACATCCACCATTCGTTCCTGCCCGGTTTCAAAGGCGCCAAGCCTTATCACCAGGCCTACCAGCGCGGGGTGAAGCTGATCGGTGCCACCGCCCACTACGTCACCAGCGACCTCGACGAAGGCCCGATCATCGAGCAGGAAGTGCAGCGCGTGGACCATGCCTACGCACCGGATGACCTGGTGGCCATCGGCCGCGACACCGAGACCATCGCCCTGTCCCGCGCCGTGAAATACCACCTGGAGCATCGGGTGTTCCTGAACCACGACCGCACGGTGATCTTCAAATGAACGCCACTCCCGGTATCAAGCTGATCGACGGCAAGGCCACCGCGACGCGGGTGCTGGCCGAGGTACGCGAGCAGGTGCAGGAGCTGCGCCAGGGCGGCGTGCAACCGGGCCTGGCGGTGGTGCTGGTCGGCGCCGACGCTGCCAGCCAGGTGTACGTGCGCAACAAGGTGCTGCGTGCCGAAGAGGTGGGCATCCGCTCGCTGGAGCATCGCCTGCCCGCAGACACCAGCCAGGCCGAGCTGCTGACCCTGATCGACCGCCTCAACCGCGACACCGAGGTCAACGGCATCCTCGTGCAACTGCCGTTGCCGGCCCATATCGACGAACACCGCATGCTCCAGGCGATCAGCCCACTGAAGGATGTGGACGGCTTCCACAGCGAGAACGTCGGCGGCCTGGCCCAGGGCCGCGATGTGCTCACCCCGTGCACGCCCAGCGGCTGCATGCGCCTGCTGCGCGATGCCTGTGGCGAACTGCGTGGCAAGCATGCGGTGGTGGTCGGCCGCTCGAACATCGTCGGCAAGCCCATGGCCGCCCTGCTGCTGCAGGCCGACTGCACGGTGACCGTGGTGCATTCGCGCAGCCGCGACCTGCCGGCCTTGTGTCGCCAGGCAGACATCCTGGTGGCCGCAGTGGGCAAGCCACGGCTGATCGGTGCCGACTGGCTCAAGCCTGGCGCGGTGGTGATCGATGTCGGTATCAACCGCATCGACGAAGGCGGCCACAGCCGCCTGGTCGGCGATGTCGACTTCGCCGCCGCCCTGCCCCAGGTGGCCGGCATCACCCCGGTACCCGGCGGCGTCGGCCCGATGACCATCGCCTACCTGATGAAAAACACCCTGCTCGCCCTCGACCTGCAACAACAGGCCGCCCACCAGGAGCGCACCGCATGCCTTTCGCCCTGCTGAAATACGGCCTGAGCGCCGACTACCCGGTGGAGGTCGACCTGCCACCACCGTGCGAACTCAAGCCACGCTATGACGTGGTGATCATCGGCGGCGGCGGCCACGGCGTGGCCATCGCCTACTACCTGGCCAAGTACCATGGCATCACCAATGTCGCCGTGCTGGAGAAGGCCTACCTGGGCGGCGGCAATACTGCGCGCAACACAGCGGTCATCCGCTCCAACTACCTCACCAGTGAGGGTGTGCGCTTCTACGCAGAATCGGTGCGCATGTTCCAGAATCTGTCGAACGAGTTCGACTTCAACATCATGTATTCCGAGCGCGGTCAGCTCACCCTCGCGCACACCGACGCCACCGTGCGCGCCTTTCGCCAGCGCGCCGAGGTCAACAAGCATTTCGGTGGCCGCACGGAGATGATCGACCGCCAGCAGATCCGCGAACTGGTGCCAAGCCTGAACCTGAACCCAGGCCACCTGCCGGTGCTGGCCGGCCTGTGGCACATCGACGGCGCCACCGCGCGCCACGACGCAGTGGCCTGGGGCTACGCCAGACAGGCGGCCAAGCGCGGCGTCGAGATCCACCAGCTGACCGAAGTGCAGGACTTGCTGATCCGCAGCGGGCGCATCGAGGCGGTGAAGACCAACCGTGGCACCGTGCAGTGCGGTTGCGTGGTGCAGGCCGTGGCCGGGGCCAGTTCGCTGCTGATGGCCAAGGCCGGCATTCGTGCGCCGATCCACACCTACCCGCTGCAGGCCATGGTCACCCAGCCGTTCAAGCCGTTTCTCGACCCACTGGTGAGCTCCTCGGCGCTGCACTGCTACGTGCAGCAGACCAACCGCGGCGAGATCGTCTTTGGCGGCGGCTCCGACCCCTACCCGCTGTACAACACCCGCTCCACCCTAGACCTCAAGGAGAGCCTGCTGGCACACGCCATCGAGATGTTCCCGTTCATGGCCAACGCCAAGCTGATGCGCCAGTGGGCCGGGATCACCGACATGACCCCGGACTACAGCCCGATCATGGGCCTGTCGCCGGTGCACAACTATTACCTGGATGCCGGCTGGGGCACCTGGGGTTTCAAGGCCACGCCGATCTGCGGCAAGACCATGGCCGAGCTGGTCGCCAGTGGCGGCAAGGTGCCGGAACTGATCGCACCCTTTGCCCTGGAGCGCTTCAGCCGCTTCCAGCAAGTCAACGAAATGGGCGCCACCGCGGCCAGCCACTAAGGAGCGACGACGATGAAGATCCTGACCTGCCCCTTGAACGGCCCGCGCAATATCAGCGAGTTCACCTACGGCGGCGAATTCAGGCACATGCCCGACCCGGCCAGCTGTAGCGATGCGCAATGGGCCGACTATGTGTTCAACAGCGACAACCTGGCCGGGGTGGTGACCGAGTGGTGGCTGCACAACGCCTCCAGCTACTGGTTCCTGGCCGAACGCCACACCGTGAGCGACCAGGTGCTGCGCACCTTCGACCCGAAAGAACTGTTCGACCGCCGCGTCGACTTCACCCCCGCCGCCACCCCGGAGATTGCCGGATGAACAGCCACACTCGCCTCCCCGCGCCCATGGGCCTGCTGATCGACCGCGAGCGGCCCCTGCACTTCCAGTTCGACGGCCAGGCCTGCCAGGGCTTTGCCGGTGACAGCATCGCCAGCGCCCTGCTCGGCAGTGGCCGCTGGCTGCTGTCGCGCTCGTTCAAGTACCACCGCCCGCGCGGCCCGCTGAGCATGGCCGGGCAGGATGCCAACACCCTGGTGCAGCTGCCGGACGAGCCCAATGTGCTGGCCGACCTGGAAGCCGCCCGCGATGGCCAGGTAGTCGAAGGGCAAAACTTCAACGGTAGCCTGGCGCACGATCGCGACGCCTACCTGGGCAAGTTTTCGCGCTTCATGCCGGTGGGCTTCTATTACCGCTCGTTCTACAAGCCCAAGGGCATGTGGAAGGTGTGGGAGCCGCTGATCCGCAAGAAGGCCGGCCTGGGCGTGCTCGACCTAGGCTTCAGGCCGCAGTACTACGACAAGGCCTATCTGTTCGTCGATCTGGCCGTGATCGGCGCTGGCCCGGCTGGCCTGCGTGCGGCACTGGACGCGGCCAATGCCGGGGCCAAGGTGTTGCTTGTCGAGCAACAGCCGGTGCTTGGCGGCTCGCTCACCTACGCCCGCTTCGACATTGCCGGCACCCGCGCCACCAGCCTGCGCCAGGAACTGCTGGCTGCCGTCGAGGGCCACCCGAACATCCAGGTGCTGCTGGACGCCACCTGCAACGGCTGGTTCACCGACAACTACCTGCCGGTGATCCAGCACAAGCGCCTGTACAAGGTGCGCGCCAGCCGCTGCCTGGTGGCGGCCGGTTCGTTCGACCAGCCAGTTGTGTTCCGCAACAACGACCTGCCGGGGGTCATGCTGACCAGCGCCGTGCAGCGGCTGATGAAGCTGTACGCGGTAAAACCCGGCCAGCGCGCGGTAGTCCTCACCGGCCACGATGACGGCTACCTCGCCGCCCTCGACCTGCAGGAGCAAGGCGTGGCCGTGGCCGCGGTGGTCGACATGCGCGCTGCGCCAGCCGATGCCGCAGTGGCCGCCGAACTGAAGCGCCGCGATATACCCGTGCACCTGGGCAGCACCGTGTACGAAGCCCTGCACAAAGCGGGCATGCGCCACGTGAGTGGCGTGGATATTCGCCCGATCACCGGCCAGGGCAAGGTCGGCCCGCATGGCCTGCGCCTGGCCTGCGACCTGCTGTGCATGTCGGCAGGCTACATGCCGGTGTACCAGTTGCCGTTCCAGGCTGGCGGCAAGCTGGCCTACGACGTCAACCGCGACGAGTTCGCCATCAGCAACCTGCCGGCCGAGCTGGACATCGCCGGCTCGGTGAACGGCCGTCACGCTCTGGGTAATGTACTGGCCGACGCCACTCGCGGGGCTGCCGATGCGCTGGCAGCGCTGGGCCTGGAAGCGCCGGTGCAGCCAGTGTTCAGCGCCGAAGCCAAGGTCAACTTCACCTGGCCGATCTTCCCCCACCCCAAGGGCAAGGATTTCGTCGACTTCGACGAAGACCTGCAAGTGCGCGACATCGTCAACGCCACGCGCAGCGGCTACCGCGATGTGCAACTGGTCAAGCGCTTCTCCACGGTCGGCATGGGCCCGTCCCAGGGCCGCCACTCGGCGCTGCCGACCGCCCGCCTGGTGGCCCACGCCACCGGGCGCAGCATCAGCGAAACCGGGGTGACCACCGCCCGGCCACCGTTCCAGGCGGAAAAACTGGCCCACGTCGCCGGCCGCGCCTTCGACCCGTACCGGCAAACGCCCATGCACCGCCGCCACCTGGAAGCCGGGGCGAAGATGATGCCGGCCGGCATCTGGCAGCGCCCGGCCTATTATGGCAAGCCCGAGGACCGCGAACGCTGCATGCAGGAGGAAGCCCGCCATGTGCGCGAGAAGGTCGGCCTGATCGACGTTTCCACCCTCGGTGGCCTGGATGTGCGCGGCCCCGACGCCGCCGAACTGCTGGAGCGCCTTTACACCTTTGGCTTCGCCAAGCTGGCCATCGGCCGCACCCGCTACGCGCTGATGACCAACGAGCATGGCGTGGTGATCGATGACGGCGTGTGCGCCCGGCTGGGTGAGCAGCACTTCTACGTCACCGCCACCACCAGCGGCGTCGACCGCATCTACCAGCAGATGCTGAAGTGGAATGCGCAATGGCGCCTGGATGTGGACATTACCAACGTCACCGCCGCGCTGGCCGCGGTCAACCTGGCCGGGCCGCTGTCACGCCAGGTGCTGGCCAAGGTGTGTGACGATGTGGACCTGTCGGCCGAGGCCTTCCCTTACCTCGGCGTACGTCAGGGCACAGTGGCCGGCATTGCCGCGCGCATCCTGCGGGTGGGCTTTGTGGGTGAACTGGGCTACGAAGTGCACGTGCCGGCGCGCCACGCCGAGCGCCTGTGGGATACCTTGATGCAGGCTGGCGCGGGGTTGGGCATTCGCCCGTTCGGCGTCGAGACCCAACGCCTGCTGCGCCTGGAAAAGGGCCACGTGATCATCAGCCAGGACACCGACGGCATGACCCACCCGGCGGAGATCGACATGCAGTGGGCCATCGGCCGCAAGAAGCCATTCTTCGTCGGCAAACGCTCGATCGAGATCCTCGAAGCGCAGCCGCTCAAGCGCAAACTGGTCGGCTTCACCCTGCCCAAGGGCAGCCCGCAGCCGCTGGAGGGGCATCTGGTGCTGGACGGGGCGGACATCAGCGGCAACGTCACATCCTGCGAATACTCGCAAACCCTGGGGCAGATCATTGGCCTGGCTTACGCCGGTGCCCATCAGGCCACGCCTGGCATGCACATCCCGATCCGCGTTGAGGGCGGTGTGATGGTCAATGCCAAAGTGGTGCCACTGCCGTTCCACGATCCCGACAACCTGCGCCAGGAGCTCTGAGCGATGACCAGTTTGCAAGCCAAAGCTTTTATTTCACCCGGCCCGCAGGCCGAACTGCTGCATACCTGCGCGTTGACTGACCTGACCGATCTGGCACGGGTCGGGTTTCGCGGGGGCGACAGTGCCGCTTGCCTGCAGGCGCGTGGCTACCGCTTGCCGTCGCTACCCAACCAGGCCGTACGCCAGGAAGACGGTGGCTGGATAGCGCGCTTGTCACAGACCGAGTACCTGTTGCTGGGCAGCCTGGCCGACGGCGGTGCACGGGTGGCTGCCGAAGAGGCCGGGTGGGTGCAGGATACCCGGCGCAACTACCTGCTGCCGCGCCAGGATAGCCATGCCTGGCTGCAGCTCTCGGGGGTGCATTGCAGCGCGGTGATGGCCAAGTTGTGCGGGGTGGACTTGCGCGCCCGGGCGTTTCCCGTTGGGGCGGTGGCGCAGACCTCGGCGGCGCGGATCAACGTGATCGTGCTGAATGTGGGGAGCGATGAGAGGCCGGCGCTGCAGTTGCTGTTTGATCGGGCATCGCTGGCGTATTTCCGTGAAGCGGTGCTGGATGCCATGGATGAGTTCGATGGTGGGTGGGTCAGGGTAGATGAACTGATGCGTTGACCTGCACCGGCCTCTTCGCGGGTAAACCCGCTCTCATAGAACAACACATGACTCATTGGTTCGGCGAGGTCCTGTAGGAGCAGCCTTGTGCTGCGAAGAGGCCGGGGCTGACAAAGCCTGTCTATTGGCTGTACCGGCCTCTTCGCAGCACAAGGCTGCTCCTACAAAGGACGCGTCAGACGAGCGATATTGGTTCTCTGCGCGACAGCGCAGCCCAAAGGGCTGGGCAATCTCCCGAAGGTCAGAGCTGCACCAAGCGCTCACGCAGGAAGTTCACAAACCCCTGAACCGGCCGCGCCACCTGCCGGTGCTGGGGGTACACCGCCGACAACTGCAGTGCTGGCGGCCGCCACTCATCCAGCACTGTCACCAGTCGCCCATCCGCCAACGCCTGTCCCACGATGAAGGTTGGCAGATAAGTCACCCCCATCCCGGCAATCGCCGCATCCCTGAGCAGCTCGCCATTGTTAGCCCGCATCCGCCCGACTACCTGGATCGCCTGTACCTTGCCGCCCTGGCGGAACTGCCACTGCACCTGCCGCGAATGACCATACGGCAGGCAATCATGCCCAGCCAGTTGCTCCGGCCTGGCCGGCACGCCCCGAGCCTCCAGGTACGCCGGGCTCGCACAATACACCCGCTCGACACTGGCAATGCGCCGCGCAATCAGGCTGGAATCCTCCAGCGCACCAATCCGTAGCGCCAGGTCATAGCCCTCGCCGATCAGGTCCACTGCGCGGTCGCTCAAGTCCACCTCCACATCCACCTGCGGGTGCAACTGCAGGAACTCGGTCAGCAGGCACCCCAGGTGCGCCATGGCGAACGACAGCGGCGCACTCAGACGCAAGGTGCCACGCAAGGCCTGGGCCTGGCCGCTGATGTCGTGCTCCACCTGCTGCACTTCGCCGAGCAGGCGCAACGCCGACTGGTAGTAGTGCTGGCCCAGCGGCGTGGCATCCAGGCGCCGGGTGGAGCGGTTGAGCAGGCGCACGCCCAGGCGCTCCTCAAGCTGCATCAGGCGCCGGCTGACCGATTGCTTGGACATCCCCAGGCGGTCGGCAGCCGCAGTGAAACTGCCAGCTTCCATGACCTGGGCAAAGATCCGCATGTCTTCGTAAGGGTTCATTGTCTCGCTCTTGGTGACAGTCAAACGCTTTATAGCGGCTTTTTCCCATCAGCGCATCTCCCTAATCTACGCACAAGTCGCAGCGATGGCCCTGAAGGCCAGGCAAGACGCCCACTACCAACATTCAACAGAAAAGGATTCGCTCATGAACATTGTCCACAAAACCCTTACCGCTTCCCTTCTGGCCCTGTCCGTTTCCAGCGCCTTCGCTGCTGGCAGCCCGGGTATCGAACAGCACACCCAGGCCTTCCTCGAAGCCCTGGAACAAGGCGGCGGCAAGCCACTGGAGCAGCTCAGCCCGAAAGACGCCCGCGCGGTGCTGACCGGTGCCCAGGCCTCGGTCAAGGTCGATCTCTCGGGTATCGAGGTGAAGGAACGCACCATCCAGGCCAACGGCGAGTCGATCAAACTGCAAGTGGTGCGCCCGGCCAACGTGAAGGGTGAACTGCCGGTGTTCATGTTCTTCCACGGTGGCGGCTGGGTGCTCGGCGATTTCCCGACCCACCAGCGGCTGATCCGCGACCTGGTGGTTGGCTCTGGCGCAGTGGCGGTCTACGTCGACTACACCCCATCGCCGGAAGCGCACTACCCGACCGCGATCAACCAGGCCTACGCCGCCACCCGCTGGGTGGCCGAGCATGGCAAGGAAATTGGCGTGGACGGCAAGCGCCTGGCCGTGGCCGGCAACAGCGTCGGCGGCAACATGGCGGCAGTAGTGGCCTTGAAAGCCAAAGAGGCCGGCACCCCGGCTCTGCGTTTCCAGCTGCTGCTGTGGCCGGTGACCGATGCCAGCTTCGAAACTGCGTCGTACAAGCAGTTTTCCGAGGGGCACTTCCTGACCACCGGGATGATGAAGTGGTTCTGGGACAACTACACCACCGATGCCAAGGCGCGGGAACAGATCTACGCCTCGCCGCTGCGGGCCAGCAGTGAACAGCTCAAGGGCCTGCCGCCGGCCCTGGTGCAAACGGCCGAGTTCGACGTGCTGCGCGATGAAGGTGAGGCGTATGCCCGCAAGCTGAATGCCGCTGGCGTGACTGTGACCTCGGTGCGGTACAACGGGATGATTCATGACTATGGCTTGCTCAACCCGCTGAGCCAGGTACCGGCTGTAAAGGCGGCAATGCGCCAGGCGGGCACCGAACTTAAAGTGCACCTGCAGTAAATCGATGACCAGAAGACCCGCCTAGGCGGGTCTTTTGCTTCTATGGCGGAAATGGCCCGCAGGCTTCAATGAATCTGCCATCGGTGCGGCTATCTATGGCACCGTCCGCCCCGATGTAGATATCGACCCTGGGCCACTTGGGTTTGGCCCGAATGCAGTGCCACTTACCACGGTTGTTCCAATCGAGCTGCATGAAAAATTGGTCGTTCGGGAAGATATGCCCGGCGCGGCCTGTGGCTTCACCTGGGTAGATCTCACCTTTTGAAATGTCATCTTGAACATTTAAGATATAACCAAGACGCCCCTGGCCTTTGTCAGAAAAATGAAAACTCACCTAAGGTGTGGCGACATACCAAAAGATGATAGGCTTAAGCATTATCACCACTACCCAGCGCCAGATATACCGTTTCGGTTTATTTGCAGGCGTGATCACGCTTGCTATCTCCCGGTTTGAACGTAGCATCGGTGAAGACAAAGCCCGCGCGAGCGGGCTTTGTCGTCTGGCCTTACAACTTGAAGCAGTTCATTACTTCAAATAAGAGGCCGGCGAATCTCTTTATGGCTATTATTTGCCGAATCCAATGATGGTCCAGGCTGCAATTGCCCATGTGCATGCAACAGCATTACACCAAAAGGAGATTTGCAAGCGACGTTTGAGAGGGATGGGACAGTTCCGACAGTCTTCAGCATTCAACAGCCCTCTACGAACAACCAGCACAGGAAAAACTGCTCCCAGCATAACGCCTGAAACAATCATTGCCCTCGTTCGGATCGATATCGTGGTCCAATACTTCAGATCTTCTTTCAGGCCCGGGCTGTTCTGAAACGCCGAGCAAAGCTCCTCAAAGCGCCGCCCCATTGTTAAACGGTAGTGAACTCCAAGTCCGACAGCCCCGATGACAAAGGGCGCCAATAGAAATGCAAGCCGCAAGTTGATAGGCCACGCTGTGAACTCAGTCATAGAGTTTCTCGAACAGTAACTCACCTGTCGTCTCTCCAAGACCTTCGCCCATTTTGCTCAAAGCAAATGAAGCACTGCCAACCAACAAAACTCCGCAAGCCACTTTGCCGTATATGCCAAATGCACAAACCAGTTGAGATGCATCAGCCGCCAGTTTTGCGCCTGCCATTCCCCCGGCTAACCCACCCGAGAAGCTCCCGGTCTCTGTGAATCGGATTTTCTTGCATTCTTCGGTCTCACCTGCGCGGCAAGCTTCATGAACCTTCAGATAAGAGGAGCCACCGCCAAGCCCGACCCCGATCCAGCCGCCATACTTGAGATACTGTGAGGTCTTCGCCACTTCATCCAGATGTGTTGCATACCCGGGTATCTGCCCCGGCGCACCTGCCTTCTTCCAGTGATGTACAACGCTTTTCGTGGAGATGCCGAGGTCTCGGCGCAAGGTGTCATGACTTCCCAGATTTAATGCCTTGTTCAAAAATCCGACCCGCAATTGCGCCCCGAGTTGCTGATAAAGCTCCCTACGCGCAGTAAAGAAACTCGGACTATTCAAATGGCCATATATCGCGAACTCTCGTTGATGCAGAGCCTCGATCCCCTTCAACGTATCCTTGACCTGCCCCAACCCCCGCTCAAGCATGTCCTTGCCCACGCCCATCGACTGGCTCGCCCCATTGAGCACTCCAGCAATCTCGCCGATGTGTTCCATCATGAAGTTGGCTTCTTCATGGGAGAGAATCGATAGCGACTTCCGCGCCCTCTCTGCCACCATGATCAGCTGGTTCTCCTCGAAGCTGCAGGCATAGCCACTACTCGGGCTGCCGAGGACAAAAATCTCGCCCGCCTTGTACCCTTCGGGAAAGGTCGGATTGAGGCGTTGCAGCAGCGAGACAGGCAGCAGGCTATTTGTTGCGCCCAGGCTTTGCAGCACCTGCTCGAATGACATGCTGCGCTGCAAGATATGGAAACCCGGCTCTAATGTTGCCATTGAGTCGCGTTCAAAAGCGCTGAAAGCCTGGGCTGGGGTCTGCTCCGGTGAGGAAGGCGAACTCCGGGTGGTAGGCGACGATGGCGCTGTCTGAGTTGCACGGCCACCCGCAGAGTGAACCGCAGACCTTGCAATGACCCGGTTATTGCCCTCTGGACAGCCACACTTGACCAGCGCCCCGTCTACCACAGCTGGTTTTCCTTCAATGTTGAAGAAAGGCAGCCCTTCAACGATTAAACCGGGCTTCTTGCATTCCGGGCACTCTGTCGTGGTGTCCCCCAGGCGCAGAGCACGCTGGTCGTTCCCCCGATAATTGGTACTGCTGGCTATGCAGAGCGCCCCGGTGGTGGTGAGGTCTCCATCGAGTGCCTGTCCTTTGCCATGTATCGATATGCGTGTCATGAGCAACTCCCTGTATGGAAATCTCGACGCTATCACCGGCAAAACAGAAAGAAACCGAGCGGCGGAAAACTCAGAATTGCCCTACAAAAACCTGGGATAATTGTCACACATGACAAGACAGTCATTCCTTCCAGACACTATTTTTTAAAGAAATAGGTGACAGTAAAGTTATCTCCATAAACAGCAGGGCAGCCCTCCCGGCCCCGGCATTCAAGGAGAATCACCATGCTCACCGTCCGTAACGCCAAAGACCGCGGCCTGGCCTTTCATGGCTGGCTGAAATCGTTCCACACCTTCTCCTTCGGCCACTACCGCAACCCGGACGAGCAAGGGTTCTCGGACCTGCTGGTGATCAACGACGACCGCGTCATCCCCGGCAAGGGCTTTGGTCAACACCCGCACCGCGACATGGAGATTTTCTCCTACGTGCTGGAAGGCGCGCTGGAGCACAAGGACACGCTGGGCACCGGCTCGGTGATCCGCCCGGGCGATGTGCAGCTGATGAGCGCTGGCCACGGCGTGGCCCACAGCGAGTTCAACCACAGCCAGGTGCAGCCGGTGCACTTCCTGCAGATCTGGATCGTACCGAACGTGCAGGGGGCAACGCCGCGTTACCAGCAACAGCATTTCAGTGCCGAGGAAAAGCGCGGCAAGCTGCGCCTGGTCATCTCGCCGGATGGCGCCGAGGGGTCATTGCAGGTACGGCAGAATGCGCGGGTGTATGCCGGCCTGTTCGACGGTGACGAGCGTGCCATCCTGACCTTGCCGGAAAACCGCCATGCCTATGTGCATGTGGCCCGGGGCAGCATCGAGCTCAATGGGCAAGTGCTGAATGAAGGGGATGGGGTGCGAGTGAGGCAGGAACAGGTGCTGGAGCTGGGCAACGGGGTGGATGCCGAGGTGCTGGTATTCGACCTGCGGCCGCATGAGTTGCCTGGCATGCCTTGAGGCAGGTCCGGCCCTTTCGCGGGTAAACCCGCTCCCACAGGTACGCCACAGACTTCGAAATCTGTGGCGTACCTGTGGGAGCGGGTTTACCCGCGAAGAGGCCGCAAATCCAACTCAGGGCTCGACCCCTTCGACGATGATCACCTCAGCCTTCGCCCCCCCCTGGCGATGGCTGCAAGCCTCCTGGTACAGCTCGGACCGGTAACACGCCAGCGCCTGCTCGTACGAATCGAACTCGATCACCACGCTACGCTGAGGGGTAGGCCGCCCTTCCATCGCCTCGCTACGCCCGCCACGGGCCAGGAAACGGCCGCCGAATGCCTTGAAGGCAGCCGGGGCGCGCTGGGTGTACTGCTGGTATTGCTCGGGGTCGGTCACGTCCACATGGGCGATCCAATAGGCCTTCATGCGCTGTTCTCCTGTTACGGCGATATTTGTGTATGATGGTATACCATAATAATCACCCCACCACAGTGAGCGTGCAACATGGCTTTCAACAGCATCGAAGAACTTCTCGAGGACTACCGGCAAGGCAAGATGGTCCTGCTGGTGGATGACGAGGACCGGGAAAACGAAGGCGATCTGCTGATCGCCGCCGAGCGTTGCGACGCCCAGGCCGTCAACTTCATGGCCCGTGAAGCGCGCGGGCTGATCTGCCTGACGCTGACCGACGATCACTGCCAACGCCTGGGCCTGGAGCAGATGGTGCCGGCCAACGGCAGCGTTTTCAGCACCGCCTTCACCGTGTCGATCGAGGCTGCCACGGGCGTTACCACCGGTATTTCCGCTGCTGATCGGGCACGTACAGTGGCAGCGGCGATGGCCCCCAACGCCCGCCCGGAAGACCTGGTGCAACCCGGCCACATCTTCCCCCTGCGCGCCCGCGAAGGCGGTGTACTGACGCGCGCCGGCCACACCGAAGCCGGCTGCGATCTGGCGCGCCTGGCCGGGTTCACCCCGGCGTCGGTTATCGTCGAAGTACTCAACGATGACGGCACCATGGCCCGCCGCCCGGACCTGGAGGTGTTCGCTGCCCGGCACGGCATCAAGATAGGCACCATTGCCGACCTCATTCACTACCGCCTGAGCACCGAGCAGACCATCAAGCGCATCGGCGAACGCGAACTGCCGACCGTGCATGGCACCTTCCGCCTGGTCACCTACGAAGACCGCATCGAAGGTGGCGTACACATGGCCATGGTCATGGGCGATATCCGCCGCGAGCAGCCGACCCTGGTGCGAGTGCACGTGATCGACCCGCTGCGCGACCTGGTCGGCGCCGAATACGCCGGCCCCGCCAACTGGACGCTTTGGGCGGCGCTGCAGAAGGTGGCCGAGGAAGGCGCCGGCGTGGTGGTGATCCTGGCCAACCATGAGTCCTCGCAGGCGCTGCTGGAGCGCGTGCCGCAGCTGACCCAGCCGGTGCGGCCTTACCAGCGTGGGCAATCGAAGGTGTACTCGGAGGTGGGTACAGGCGCGCAGATTCTGCAGGATCTGGGCGTGGGCAAGCTGCGCCACCTGGGCCCGCCGCTGAAATACGCGGGGCTGGCAGGGTATGAGCTGGAGGTGGTGCAGAGCATCCCCTTCGAGCCGGACATGGTCGGCTAAAACACCGAAGCAACTGACTTGGCAGGGCCCTGTGGGAGCGGGTTCACCCGCGAATGCGATGGTGAAGCCACCAACGCATTCGCGGGTGAACCCGCTCCCACAGGGCCCGCGCTGTTTCTGAAAGGGGCGGAGTGATGGCCGGTAGCCTCATACCTCTTGCCAAAAGTTTGGAATACCATAATATGATATCCCGTAGACCTTGAATCTGCAGGCCGGCACCTACAATCAAAAACGGCCAAAAAACACTTTGTTTTAGCTGCTCCCCGAACACTGTTGGCGGGCGCACCACAAGCCCCGCCTCGAATAACAAAAGCAACGAGGGCGTAACCATGCTGTTGAGCAAACGTGTAACCGCAGTGCTGTCCGCCAGCCTGCTGACCCTGGCATGTCAGGCCGCCCAGGCCGCCGACAGCCTGAACTTCGTCAGCTGGGGCGGTACCACCCAGGACGCCCAGAAAGAAGCATGGGCCGTACCTTTCACCAAAGCCACCGACATCAAAGTCGTCCAGGACGGCCCCACCGACTATGGCAAGCTCAAGGCCATGGTCGAGAGCGGCAACGTGCAGTGGGACGTGGTCGACGTCGAAGCCGACTTCGCCCTGCGTGCCGCCAGCGAAGGCCTGCTAGAACCCCTCGATTTCACCCAGATCAAGCGCGACAAGATCGACCCGCGCTTCGTCTCCGACCATGGCGTCGGCTCGTTCTTC
The DNA here is from genome assembly GCF_001586765.1 of Pseudomonas sp. ABFPK. Taxonomy (NCBI): domain Bacteria; kingdom Pseudomonadati; phylum Pseudomonadota; class Gammaproteobacteria; order Pseudomonadales; family Pseudomonadaceae; genus Pseudomonas; species Pseudomonas sp. ABFPK. The sequence goes on from NZ_LQXW01000023.1 coordinate 321,983, forward strand.
TTCTCCTTCGTGCTCGGCTACAACGAAGGCAAGCTCGGTGCCAACAAACCGGTGGACTGGACCGCCCTGTTCGATACCAAGACCTACCCCGGCAAGCGCGCCCTGTACAAATGGCCCAGCCCGGGCGTACTGGAACTGGCCCTGCTGGCCGACGGCGTAGCCCCCGACAAGCTGTACCCGCTGGACCTGGACCGCGCCTTCAAGAAGCTCGACACCATCAAGAAAGACATCGTCTGGTGGGGCGGCGGCGCCCAGTCGCAGCAACTGCTGGCCTCGGGTGAAGCCTCGCTCGGCCAGTTCTGGAACGGCCGCGTCTATGCCCTGCAGCAAGACGGTGCACCGGTGGGCGTGAGTTGGAAGCAGAACCTGGTCATGGCCGACTTCCTGGTCATCCCCAAAGGTGCCAAGAACAAGGACGCGGCCATGAAGTTCCTGGCCAACGCCAGCAGCGCCGAAGGCCAGGCCGAGTTTGCCAACAAGACCGCCTACGCGCCGGTGAACGTCGACAGCGTGGCCAAGCTGGACAAAGACCTCGCGCAGAACCTGCCGACCGCCTACGCCCAGGACCAGGTCACCCTCGACTTCGCCTACTGGGCCAAGAACGGCCAGGCCATCGCAGCCCGCTGGAATGAGTGGTTGGTCAAATGAAAGTCGCCATCAACGCCCTGCATAACGCGCAAGGTGCCCCCACGGGCACCGGCGCCCCGGGAACGGCCCCCCGCCGCGTCAGCCTGAGCCAGCGCTGGAAAGGCAGCCGCAATTTGCTGCCGGCGCTGCTGTTCCTTGGCCTGTTCTTCTTCGCCCCGCTCGCCGGCCTGTTGCTGCGCGGGGTGCTGGAGCCGACGCCGGGCCTGGGCAACTACGAGCAGCTGTTTGCCAACTCGGCCTATGCGCGGGTGCTGTTCAACACCTTCTCGGTGGCCGGCGTGGTCACCCTGATCAGCGTGCTGCTGGGCTTCCCGCTGGCCTGGGCAATTACCCTGGTGCCCAAGGGCTGGGGCCGCTGGTTGCTGAACATCGTGCTGCTGTCGATGTGGACCAGCCTGCTGGCGCGCACCTACTCGTGGCTGGTGCTGCTGCAGAGCTCGGGGGTGATCAACAAGGCGTTGATGGCCATGGGTATCATCGATGCCCCGCTGGAAATGGTGCACAACCTGACCGGCGTGGTGATCGGCATGAGCTACATCATGATCCCGTTCATCGTGCTGCCGCTGCAGGCGACCATGCACGCCATCGACCCGATGGTGCTGCAGGCCGGCTCGATCTGTGGCGCCAGCCCGTGGACCAATTTCTGGAAAGTGTTCCTGCCGCTGTGCCGCTCGGGGCTGTTCTCCGGGGCACTGATGGTGTTCGTGATGTCGCTCGGTTACTACGTCACCCCGGCCCTGCTGGGTGGTGCGCAAAACATGATGCTGCCCGAATTCATCATCCAGCAGGTGCAGTCGTTCCTCAACTGGGGCCTGGCCAGCGCCGCCGCCGCACTGCTGGTGGTGATCACCCTGGTGCTCTTCTACCTGTACCTGAAGCTGCAGCCGGAATCCCCGGTTGGCAACGCGAGGTAAACCGCCATGCTCCTGTCTCCCAATGCCATGGGCCGCCCGCTGCGTACGGGCCTGTACCTGACCACCGGGGTCATCGCGGCCTTCCTGCTGCTGCCGGTGGTGTTCATCGTGTTGCTGTCGTTCGGCTCGTCGCAGTGGCTGGTGTTCCCGCCACCGGGCTGGACCTTCAAGTGGTACGGCCAGTTCTTCTCCAACCCGGAGTGGATGGACGCCGCGCTGGCCAGCCTGAAGGTGGCCGTGCTGACCACCATCGCCGCCGTGCTGCTTGGCCTGCCCACCGCGTTTGCCCTGGTGCGCGGCCGCTTCCCGGGCCGCGAGCTGCTGTACGGGCTGTTCACCATGCCGATGATCGTGCCGCTGGTGATCATTGCCGTGGCGGTGTACGCGCTGTTCCTCAAGCTCGGCTACACCGGCACGCTGTTCGCCTTCGTGGTCAGCCACGTGATCGTCGCCCTGCCCTTCACCATCATCTCGATCATCAATTCGCTGAAGCTGTTCGACCAATCCATCGAGGATGCCGCGGTGATCTGCGGCGCCTCCCGCCTGCAGGCGATCTTCAAGGTAACCTTCCCGGCGATTCGCCCGGGGATGATCGCCGGCGGCCTGTTCGCCTTCCTGGTGTCGTGGGATGAAGTGGTGCTGAGCGTGATGATGGCCAGCCCCGACCTGCAGACCCTGCCGGTAAAGATGTGGACCACCCTGCGCCAGGACCTCAGCCCGGTCATCGCCGTGGCCTCGACCCTGCTGATCGGCCTGTCGCTGCTTGTCATGTTCATTGCCGCCGCCTTGCGCCGGCGCACCGAAGCCAACGCCTGAGCGCGCGGAGAAAACAACAATGAGTGCAGTGATCAAAGACAACGCGCACGGCAAGACCCTGGTCAGCCTGCGCGGCCTGAACAAGCACTACGGCGACTTCACCGCCGTGGACAACCTCGACCTGGAAATCCAGGACGGCGAGTTCCTGACCTTCCTCGGTTCCAGCGGCTCGGGCAAGTCCACCACCCTGTCGATGCTGGCAGGCTTCGAAACGCCGAGCAGCGGCGAGATCCTGGTCGATGGCCAGTCACTGGTCAACGTGCCGCCGCACAAGCGTGACATCGGCATGGTGTTCCAGCGCTATTCGCTGTTCCCGCACCTGAACGTGCGCGACAACATCGGCTTCCCGCTGGCCATTCGCAAGCTCAGTGCCAGCGAAACCAGCAAGCGCGTCGATGCCATGCTCAAGCTGGTGCAGCTGGAGAGGTTCGCCCATCGCAAGCCGTCGCAGATGTCCGGTGGCCAGCAGCAGCGCGTGGCTATCGCCCGGGCGCTGGTGTACGAACCGCGCATCCTGCTGATGGACGAACCGCTCGGCGCGCTGGACAAGAAGCTGCGCGAAGACCTGCAGGATGAACTGCGCCAGTTGCACCGGCGCCTGGGCATCACCATCGTCTACGTCACCCACGACCAGGAAGAAGCCATGCGCCTGTCCCAGCGCATCGCCATCTTCAGCCATGGCAAGATCGTCGGCCTGGGCACCGGTTACGACCTGTACCAGAACCCGCCGAATGCCTTCGTCGCCTCGTTCCTGGGCAACTCCAACTTCCTGCGGATCAAGGCCAGCAGCAATGGCGCGGGCAGCTTCGAGGGCCAGCCGGTAGCCATCCGCCTGACCCCGGGCCTGGCCGCCTCGCAGGATGCACTGATCATGGTGCGCCCGGAAAAGGCCTTGGCCCTGACCGCCGAACAGGCCGCGCGCGAGCCGCTGCCGGCGGGGTGGAACCAGGTCAGCGCCAAGGTTGGCGAAGTGCTGTTCCTGGGCGAGAGCCAGACCTGCCATGTGGTGACCGCGGGCGGTACCGAGCTGACGGTAAAGGCGCTGTCGGCGGCGGGCATGCCGATGCAGCCGGGGGATACCGTGAAGGTGCGCTGGGCGGTGGCGGATGCGTGCATCTATACCGAGTGGGCGGAAAGTGACCTGAGCAAGTCTGCCGGGGCGCATTGAAACCGCTGGGGCCGCTTTGCGGCCCTTTCGCGACACAAGGCCGCTCCTACAGGGGCGGCCTTTCACTGCCCCATGGACTGTCACATTATCATCACGCCACTGTCGTAATCTGCCGGCCATCTCTATGCCATAGGCCTTCCGGCATGCCCCGCCTGCTTGTCTTGCTGCTCACCCTGCTGCCGCTGGCGACCCTGGCCGAGCCCGCTCACCTGCGCGTGCAAGGCTCCAACACCATCGGCGCGGCCTTGCTGCCAGCGCTGGTGCAAGGGCAATTGCGCGCACAGCAAGCTACCGCCATCGAACAATACCCAGGCAAGCTGGCCAACGAGACTGTCATCACCGCTCGCGATAAGCATGGCCAGCCTTTGCGCATCGACATCGCCGCACACGGTTCCAGCACCGGCTTCGTCGCCCTGGGCCATGGCGAGGCCGACCTGGCCGCCGCGTCGCGGCCTATCAACGACAACGAAGCAAGCCAACTGCAGGCTTTGGGCGACCTGCGCGCCGCTGCCGCCGAACAAGTCATCGGCCTGGATGGCGTCGCGGTCATCGTTCACCCCGACAACCCGCTACCACAGCTCACCACGGAGCAACTGGCACAGATCTTTGCCGGGCAGATCCAGCGCTGGGAGCAATTGGGTGTTGCCGGCGGGGCCATCCACCTGTACGCCCGTGACGACCGCTCCGGTACCTTCGAGACCTTCAAGGCCCTGGTGCTGGAACCCCAGCAAAGCGAGCTTTCGCCCAAGGCCCAACGCTTCGAGTCCAGCGACGAGCTGGCCGCGCGAGTGGGCGCCGACCGCCAGGCCATCGGCTTCAGCAGCCTGGCGGCGGTGCATGGAGCCAAGGTGCTGGCGGTGGCCGAAGGTGACGCGCCGGCCATGCTGCCGGAGCGTGCACTGGTGGCCAGCGAGGACTACCCGCTGTCACGGCGCCTGTACTTCTACCTGCCGGCCAACCCCAAGCCCCAGGCCAAGGCGCTGGCCGATTTCACCCAGAGTCCCGCGGGCCAGGCGATCGTCGCCCAACAGGGTTTCGTTTCGCAGCAGATCAAGGCCCAACCTGTGCCCCTTCAGGCCGACATGCCGCCGCGCTATCGCACCCTCGCCCTACAGGCGCAACGGTTGAGCGTGAATTTCCGCTTCCAGGAAGGCAGCGCCAGCCTCGACAACAAGGCCCTGCGCGATGTCCAGCGGGTTGCCGACTACCTGCGCCAAGCGGGCAAGTTGCAGCGCAAGGCGGTGCTGGTGGGCTTTGGCGACCCCAAGGAGACACCCGGTCGCGCCGCTCTGCTCTCCCGCCTAAGGGCCCAGGCGGTGCGCCGCGAGCTGGCGCGCGATGGCGTGGAGGTGCTGGAGGTGACCGGGATGGGAGATGAATTGCCAGTGGCAGGGAACGAGCTGGAGCAAGGGCGACTGCGTAATCGCCGGGTAGAAGTGTGGGTGCATTGATCTGAAAGCAGCACACACCCTGTAGGAGCAGCCTTGTGCTGCGAAGAGGCCAGTATGGCCAACACATTTGTGCAAGGTTGACCGGCCTCTTCGCAGCACAAGGCTGCTCCTACAAGAAGCGTGCTTAAGTGTGTGCCGTGCTTGGCAAAGAAATGTAACAGCTCCCCATTCGGCATCACCGGCAAACGGGTCTAGGCTCAAGCCCATGTGATACCGGGCCCCTCTGACGGCTGCCAGGCCGCCATGTCGGATCACTGTTGCCATGCAACGTCGACATTCAAGGAGGGGCTCATGACAGCTCTACACACATTCCTCACCACCCCGTTCCTCGGTACCAGCACCTGGTTGTGGCTGGTGTTCATGGCCATCGTCATCGGTTTGCTGGTACTCGACCTGGGCGTGCTGCACCGTCACGACCGGGAAATCGAAATGCGCGAGAGCCTGCTGCTGTATTCGGGCTATTTCAGCGTCGGCGTGCTGTTCGGCGTCGGTGTCTGGTACCAGTTGGGCGCGCAGTCGGCGCTGGAGTTCTACACCGGGTTCCTGGTCGAACAGTCGCTGTCGATGGACAACGTGTTCGTCATGGCGATGATCTTCAGCTATTTCGCCATCCCCCGCCGCTACCAGCACCGCGTGCTGTTCTGGGGCATCCTCGGGGTGGTGTTCCTGCGGGCGATCATGATCGGCGTGGGCGCGGCGCTGGTGCAGAACTTCGCCTGGGTACTGTATATCTTCGGTGCCTTCCTGCTGTTTACCGGGGTGAAGATGGCGCTGTCGAAGGAAGATAGCCGCCCCGACCTGGCCAACAACCCGATCCTCAAGTTCGTGCGCCGGCACATGCGGGTCACCGAGCAGATCCACGGCTCGCACTTCTTCGTGCAGCAGACCCCGCCCGGGCAGCACAAGGCGCTACGCCATGCCACCCCGCTGTTCATGGCGCTGGTGCTGATCGAACTGGCCGACCTGGTGTTCGCCGTCGACAGTGTCCCGGCAATCTTCGCCATCACCCAGGACCCGTTCATCGTCTACACCTCGAACATCTTCGCCATCCTCGGCTTGCGCTCGTTGTATTTTGCGCTGGCGGCGCTGATGCACCGGTTCGTTTACCTCAAGTACGCGCTCGCGCTGGTGCTGATCTTCATTGGCTGCAAAATCTTCTACCACGGCATGGTGGGCAAGGTGCCAGCATTGCTGTCGCTGGGGGTGACGTTCGGGTTGTTGCTGGGTGGGGTGGTGGTTTCGTTGATCAAGACGCGGGGGGAAAAGCCGGAAATCAAGGGTGCTCAATCCAGACAGCCTTCAAATGCCGATCGCACAGTCAGCGAGAAGGAGGAAGACCCGCAGATGCGGGTCTGACCATCCAGAGAACCAGTGAGCCTTCAAGGGCCTCTTAGCGGGCAAGCCCGCGAAGAGGCCGGAACAAGCCGGTAAATCACCGCCCGCTACGCATCATCTCCGCCGGCACGTACTTGCCGATCTCATACTTGCCGATCGCCGCCCGGTGCACTTCATCTGGCCCGTCGGCCAGGCGCAAGGTGCGTTGCATGGCGTACATGTAAGCCAGCGGGAAATCGCCACTCACCCCTGCCCCGCCATGAATCTGGATCGCCCGGTCGATCACCTTCAGTGCGACGTTCGGCGCCACTACCTTGATTTGCGCAATCTCGCTGCGGGCTACCTTGTTGCCGACCGTGTCCATCATGTAGGCCGCTTTCAACGTCAGCAGCCGGGCCATGTCGATCTCCATGCGCGAGTCGGCAATCTTGTCGACGTTGCCGCCCAGACGCGCCAGTGGCCGGCCGAAGGCGATACGCTCCACCGAGCGCTTGCACATCAGTTCCAGCGCGCGCTCGGCCATGCCGATCGAGCGCATGCAGTGGTGGATACGGCCAGGGCCAAGGCGCCCCTGGGCAATTTCGAAGCCACGGCCTTCACCCAGGATCACGTTCTCATACGGTACCCGCACATTCTCGAAGAGCACCTCGGCGTGGCCATGGGGAGCATCGTCATAGCCGAACACCGGCAGCGGGCGGACGATCTTCACCCCAGGCGCATCGGTGGGCACCAGCACCATCGAGTGCTGCTGGTGGCGTGGCCCTTCAGGGTCGGACAAGCCCATGAAGATCATTACCTTGCAGCGCGGGTCGCAAGCGCCGGAGGTCCACCACTTGCGGCCGTTGATTACCCATTGGTCACCGTCACGCACGGCGGTGGCGGCCATGTTGGTGGCATCCGAGGAGGCCACGTCCGGTTCGGTCATGGCGAACGCCGAACGGATCTCGCCACGCAGCAGCGGCTCCAGCCACTGGCGCTTCTGCGCTTCACTGCCATAGCGCACCAGCACTTCCATGTTGCCGGTGTCCGGCGCCGAGCAGTTGAACGGCTCCGGGCCGAGCAACGAACGGCCCATGATTTCCGCCAGCGGGGCGTATTCCAGGTTGCTCAGGCCGGCACCGTATTCCGATTCGGGCAGGAACAGGTTCCACAGCCCTTCAGCGCGGGCCTTGGCCTTGAGTTCTTCCATGATCGCGGTGGGCTGCCAGCGGTCACCCTCGGCGACCTGGCGCTCGAACACCGCCTCGGCGGGGTAGACATAGGCGTCCATGAACGCGCTGACGCGCTCACGCAGTGCCTGGACCTTGGGCGAATAGGCGAAATCCATCGGGGCTACCTTCACGGTTCGGAGTACATGGGCCAGAGCCTAGAGCAGCATGGCCTCATCCACCTAGCCTATTTTCCGCGTGTATAAACATTCATAACCGATATATGATCGACCAATAATTCCAACAAAGAGCGGCGCCCATGAACCTCAGCAAGGTCGACCTCAACCTGTTCATCGTGTTCGATGCGATCTACACCGAAGCCAACCTGACCCGCGCCGGGCAGATCGTGGGCATCACCCAGCCGGCAGTGTCCAACGCCCTTTCGCGGCTGCGCGAAACCTTCAATGACCCGCTGTTCGTGCGCACCGCGCAAGGCATGGTGCCAACGCCCATGGCGCAGAACATCATCGGCCCGGTGCGCAATGCCTTGGCACTGTTGCGCACCTCGGTGCAGGAAAGCCGCATTTTCAACCCGCAACAGGCCAACAAGACTTTCCGCATCAGCATGACCGACCTGACCGAAGCGGTCATCCTGCCGCCGCTGTTCCAGCGCTTGCGCCGCCTGGCGCCGGCGGTGCTGATCGAAAGCTTTTTGTGCAAGCGCCGCGAGACCACCAAGGAACTTGCCGCCGGCCGCCTGGACTTCGCCATCGACGCACCGTTGAACACCGACCCGCAAGTACGCCACGTCAAACTGATGCAAGACCGCTATGTCTGCGCCCTGCGCCAGGGCCACCCGCTGGCCGACAGCAAGCTGACCCTCGACAACTACCTCGGCATGACCCACATCCATATTTCCAGCCGCCGCAACGGCCTGGGCTATGTCGACCTGGCCCTGGGCAAGATGGGCGTGCAGCGCAAGGTTGCCTTGCGCTCGCAGCATTACCTGATGGCCTCGCAGGTGTTGCAGCAGACCGACATGGCGATGACCGTCCCCGAGCGCTTCGCCCGCCGCCATCAGTTGCGTTACCAGCCACTGCCGGTGGAGGTGCCTGCGCTGGAAACGCACCTGTACTGGCATGAAAGCACCGATCAGGACCCGGCCAACCGCTGGATGCGCGAGCAGATCACCGAGTTGTGCGAACGTGTGGTGGCCGAGGAAGAGAGGGCCTTGGAACCAGCCTGAACAGAATGGCGGGATGCGGAGAAAAAAATTCCAAGAAAAACTCGATAGATAGAAATTTTTCTTGATAGTTTCCAGAATAGAGCCGCTGGAAGTGAAAAATATCTCCGAAGTAGCGGGTACGCTTGCTCCAACGTTTGCCGATTTCACGGCGACAGACACGGACCCGCCCTCATGCCCAGCGCCCCGCTCTATTTCGATTACGCCGCCACCACTCCGGTCGACGACCGGGTCATCGAAACCATGCTCGCCTGCCTTGGCAGCCAGGGCAACTTCGGCAACCCGGCGTCCAGTGGCCATGCCTTCGGCCAGGCAGCCCGCCACGCCGTGGAGCAGGCCCGTCAGCAAGTGGCCGAACGCGTCGGCGCGCAGGCCGATGCACTGGTCTGGACTTCAGGTGCGACCGAGTCCAACAACCTGGCGCTCAAGGGCATTGCCCAGGGCCTCGGCCAGCCCGAGCACCTGATCACCAGCCAACTGGAACACAAGGCCGTGCTCGACACGGTGGCCGAACTGGAGCGCCAGGGCTGGGCCGTTACCCGCCTGGCACCGGATGCCGCCGGCCTGATTCAGCCTGCGGCGGTGCAGGCAGCGTTGCGCGCCGACACCCGCCTGGTATCGCTGATGGCGGTGAACAATGAACTGGGCACGATCACCGACTTTGCCGCGATTGGCGAACAGGTACGTGCCCACGGTGCCCTGCTGCACGTGGATGCGGCGCAGGCGGTGGGCAAACTGGCCATCGACCTGAACGCCATGGCCGTGGACTTGATGTCGTTCTCGGCGCACAAGGTGTATGGGCCCAAGGGCATCGGTGCGCTCTACGTGGGGCCACGCGCCCGCACGCTGATGCGTGCGCAGATGCACGGCGGCGGCCATGAGCAAGGCCTGCGCTCCGGCACCCTGGCGACCCACCAGATTGCCGGCATGGGCAGTGCCTTTGCCCTGGCCGGCCAGCCCGGCGACAGCGAACACCTGCGCCTCGAACAACTGGCCAGGCGCCTGCGTGAAGGCCTGCTGGCCCTGCCCGGCGTCACCCTCAACGGCTGCGCCAAACAACGCATTCCCCATACGCTGAACCTGTGTATCGACAGCAAGGGCTTCAACAGCGCGGCGCTGGCCAGCGAGCTGGCGTTGTCGACCACCTCGGCCTGCAATTCGGCGAGCAATGCGGCCTCGCATGTGCTGCTCGCGCTGGGGCTGGATGAACGCCAGGCACGCAACAGCGTGCGCCTGAGCATCGGGCGCTTCAGCAACGAGGCCGAAGTGGACAAGGCCCTCGAAGTGTTTGGCCGGGTGCTGACAGCGGCGTCAGCGGCACTTTGGTGAAACTTCCCTAAAACAGACGGCTGTCCGGGGTGAAGTCCTCGACCTCGAGCCTGGCGCTGTTTGCCTGCGGATGGCGCGGGTTGAACAGGTAATTGGTGGTGCTGGGCATGATCGCGCTCGGCACCGGCAGCAGCAACGCCGAACACTCATCCAGAAAACGGTTGCCCAGGCCCCGGGTCAGTTCAGTCTGGCTCGACCAGCCAGGCTGCAAGGCGGGCAACTGCGCTTGCGAAACAGTGTCGGGCAACTCGATACGCAGCAGCCGCATGGTGGTGGGGAAATCCTCAGGGTCGATCTCCAGGTGCACCAGCACCTCCAGCATCGCCCCGGCCGGGCTGGTGGCGGCATACACCACTGGCCGGCCCGCCTGGTGCCAGCGGCCGCTGACACGCAAGCCGCCCGTTCCGCTCAAGTCTGCATAGGCGCTGATACGCCACAGAATCACAGGCCGAAGCCCTCGGCGATCTGCAGCAACATCTCTTCGACCTGGGTGGTGCCCTGCTGGGTGGTTAGCATCTGCATCGGCGTCAGCCCCGAGAAGCGCTCCTTGGGCTTGGACAGCCAGCGTTTTGCCTTGCCCGCTTCACCGAACACGGCTTCGGCCATGGCGGTGATATGGGCCGAACGGAACAGCCGGTCGCTTTCTTCCACGGTCAGCGGCTGGTCACGTTCGATGCGGGTTTTCAGCGTGCGCAGGGGAATGATCTGGTCACGCTCCACAGGGGTGAACACGCCGAGTTCGGTCAGTTTCACCAGCCAGGTGGCAGCGAAGCCATGGGTGATGCGGGTGTGGATTTCGAAGTCACTGGCGAGTTCGGGGATTTCCAGCAGTGCATGCAGGCGCGCCCGGTACTCGTGGTAACCGTTGTCGCGAAGCACTTCGGCAAGCATGGCTCTCTCCTTTCCGGCGTTTGCCGACAAGTATGCGGCATATGCCGGATTTTGCAAGCCGACCGGAAAGACGGGGCCGCAGAGCGGCCCCGGCAACCTCACAGGAAGGTGAACACCTGCGAAGCCGGCAACCGCGACTTGTTCAGCCCGGCATTGAAGTCCGCCTCGCTGCGATAGCCCAGGCTGAGAATGACCACACTGCTGTATCCACGCTCACGCAAGCCCAGCTCGGCATCGAGAATCTTGCTGTCGAAGCCTTCGATCGGGGTGGCATCCAGCCCATGTGCCGCAGCCCCCAGCAAGGCAGTACCCAACGCCAGGTAGGTCTGCTTTTCCATCCAGTGCTGCACGTCCTTCTGATCGAAGCGGTGCAGGTCGACGTAATGCCGACGGCTCTGGTTCTGCCCGGCACGCGCCTGCTCATCGCGGAAGCGGCCATCGGCGGCTTCCTGGTGGAGCACGGCATCCAGGTGCGCTTCGGTCATCTCGGTTCGGGTGCAGAACACGATCACATGCGAGGCATCGAGGATCTTCGGCGAATTGTAGGCATAGCGCTCCGCGGTGCTTTTGGCCAGGCGAGCCTTGCCTTCGGCGCTGTCGGCAACGATGAAATGCCACGGCTGCGAGTTGACCGAAGACGGGCTGTGGCGCAGTTGTTCGAGCAAGGCATCGACAGTGGCCTGGGGAATACGGCGCGAGGCATCGTAGGCTTTGGTGGTGTAGCGGCGCTTGGCCAGCGAGACGGTATCCATACAACAACTCCGGGAATGAACAGGGGATTTGCCGGGCATCTTATCTTTCCTGCAGAAAAGAAAAACCGGCACAATGCAGCAACACTTTCATCCCTGGAGTGAAAATGCTGCGCATCGCCGACCTCGAACTGTTCGTCCGCAGCAGCGTGCTGGGCAGCTTCACCGCCGCCGCCCATGAGGCCGAACTGCTGCCGGGGCAGGTGGCCGCCGCGATCAAGCGCCTGGAGCGCGACCTGGATGTGCGCCTGTTCGCCCGCACTACCCGCAGCCTGCGCCTGACCGCCGAAGGCGAGTTGTACCTGCCGACTGCCCTGAATGTGCTGGAGAGCCTGCGCCAGGGGCGTGAAGACCTGCATGGCAACGCCAACACCCTGCGCGGCACCTTGCAGGTGTCGGCACCGTCCGACCTGGGCCGCAACATGTTGCTGCCGTGGCTGAGCGCCTTCCGCCGCGAGCACCCGGCCCTGCACCTTCGCTTCTTCCTGTCTGACCAGATTGCCGACCTCAACCGCGACCCGGTAGATGTGGCGATCCGCTACGGCCTCAACCAGGACGCCAACTACATTGCCCTGCCGCTGGCAGACTGGAACCGCCGGGTGCTGGTGGCGGCGCCCGACTACCTGGCCCGTCACGGCCGCCCCCTCACACCCGACGCCCTGCAGCAGCATGCCTGCCTGCTGTACATGCAGCACAACCGGGTCTACGACAAGTGGCGGGTGGGCAACCGCACCGTGCAGGTGCGTGGGCCGCTGGTCAGCGACGATGCCGACGTGATCCGCCGCCTGGCCTTGCAGGGCGAAGGCATCGTCTACAAGTCGTGGCTGGACGTAAGCGCCAACATCGCGGCCGGCGAACTGGAAATCATCCTGCCCGAGCACTTTGGTGAACCCGCCCCGGTCACCCTGGTGTGCCCGCACCGAAAGCAGCTCACGCCCGCAGTGGCGCAACTGCATCTGTGGCTGCGCGAACGCTTCGAGGCCTTGCGTAACCGGGCGCTGGCCAACGGCTGCACAATCGTTCCAGACTGAGCCTGGCCGTTGCGCTAAGGTAGCGATTTCTGCCACGGCACGCCCCCATGAGCAACTGGATCGACCTCAAGCAAGACGCCGACACCGGCATCGAGTCGGTCCGCGCGCATTTCGTCGGGCATGCCTACGACCCGCACTGGCACGACAGCTTCCTGGTTGGCGTTACCGAGCAGGGCGTGCAGCAATTCGATTGCCGGCGAGTGCGCCATCGCAGCACGCCGGGGAACGTATTCCTGCTGGAGCCAGGTGAAATCCATAACGGCCATGCGCCCACCGAGGACGGCTTCACCTATTCGACCCTGTACCTGGAACCCACCTGGGTGGACAGCCAACTGCGGGCACTTTTCGAACACGCGCCGGGCGACGCCCTGCCCAGCTTCGCCGATACCTTGTGCCACGATGAGCACCTGGCGCGTGCCACTGCCCTCGCCTTCCAGGCCGTGCATACCCAGGATTTGCGCATTGTCCGGCAGACGGCCATGGACGACCTGCTGGCCTGCCTGACCCGCCACCTGCACTGGCGCCGGCGCCTGAACCCGGACCCGCGCCTGCCGCTGACCGCGCAGCGCGCGCGGGATTACCTGCACGCCAACCTTGAGCGCGACATCGGCCTGGAAGACCTGGCCCAGGCCTGTGGCATCGACCGCTTCCGCCTCACCCGCGCATTCAAGGCCGCATTCGGCCTGGCGCCGCATGCCTATCTGATCCAGCTGCGCCTGGCCCGGGCGCGGCGCCTGCTCGCCCAGGGCCAGACTCCCACCGAAGTGGCCATGGCCCTGGGCTTTGCCGACCAGAGCCACCTGGGGCGCTGGTTCCGCCGTGCCTACCAGCTGACCCCGGCCGACTACCGCAAGCGCTGCTCAAACCTTCCAGACTGAAAGGCGGCGGGCAGCGAGCATGGTGCTTCGTTTATCCGGAGCCCTTGATCATGTCGCAGTCGTTGTTGCCCTTCATCCTGTTTGCCTTGGTATCCAGCATCAGCCCGGGGCCGACCAACCTGTTGATTCTTGCCCATGGGGCCCGCTTTGGCCTGTGCTCGAGCCTGGCGCCGGTCGTTGCGGCCTGCGGTGCCGCAGCGGCGATCGTGCTGATGGTGGGCCTGGGGCTGGGTGAACTGCTGCTGCGCCACCCGCTGGCCCAGCAGTTGATGAGCTGGGCCGGGGTTTTGTGGTTGAGCTGGCTGGCGTGGAAGATGCTGCGCAGTGCCGCCGCCCCGCTGCAGTCGGCCACGGCGCAAGGCTTCAGTGCACTCAGCGCAGCCTCGTTGCAGGTAGTGAACCCCAAGGTGTGGTTGATGGCCGTGGCGGTGGTCGGGGTGTTTGCCTCGCCGTCGTTGCCGGTATGGCAGCTGGCGCTGGTGTTCTGGCTGATTGCCCTGCCATGCATGGCGGCGTGGGCGCTGCTGGGGGTGGGCAGCGCGCGATGGTTGCAGGCACCGCGGCGGTTGCGGGTGTTCAACCAGGTGTTGGCGGGGCTGCTGTTGATTTCTGCATGGGCTGCCGTACTGGCTTGAGCCCGCTATTGCCAGTACCGGCCTCTTCGCGGGCGTGCCCGCGAAAAAAACAGCACGGTCATTCAGGAATGCCCTGCCCCCCGCCCAGCGCCTCGCGGAACTGCCGGGTGCTGGCCACAGCCAGCAGCAACCCGGCCACTGCCACGCTACCGCCCACCAGGCCGATATCCGCCACATCCAGCTGGCTGCTGACGATACTGCCCAGCAACGCGCCACCGCCAATACCGATGTTGTAGATACCCGAGAACAGCGCCATGGCCACATCGGTGGCATCGGACGCCAGTTTCAGGGTCTTGGACTGCAGCGACAGGCTGAAGCTGAGGATCGCCACACCCCAGAACATGCTCAACGCGGCAAAAACATAGAAGTTGCCCGACAGCGGCAACAGCAGCAACAGGCACGCCGCCAGCAGGCCGATCGAACCTACCAGGAAGCCATGCGGGAAGCGGTCGCTGTAACGGCTGAACAGCACCGAGCCGAACACCCCGGCGCCGCCGAACAGCAGCAGCAATAGCGTGGTGCGCTCTGCGCCTATCTGCGCCACGTGCAGGGCGAACGGCTCGATATAGCTGTAGGCGGTGAACTGCGCGGTAATCACCAGCGTCACCAGCACATAGGTGATCACCAGCGCCGGGCGCTTGAACAGGATCGGCAGGCTGCGCAGCGAGCCCGAGTTCTGGCTGGGCAGCAGCGGCAGCGACTTCATCAGGCACAGCATGGTCGCCAGCGCCACCCCGGCAATGCTCAGGAAGGTGATGCGCCAGCCCAGCGCTTCGCCCACCACGCGGCCCAGCGGGATGCCCAGGACCATGGCCAGGGTGGTGCCAGTGGCCAAAAGGCCCAGCGCCTTGGCCTGCTGCCCTGGCGGCGCCACGCGCACCGCCAGGGAAGCCGTGATGGCCCAGAACACCGCATGCGCCAGGGCAATACCGATGCGGCTGACCAGCAACATGGCAAAGCTCTGTGACACCCACGACAGCAAGTGGCTGACGATGAACACCAGGAACACGAACAGCAACAGGCGCCGCCGCTCGATGTTGCGGGTCAGCAGCATCATCGGCAGCGAGGCCAGCGCCACCACCCAGGCGTAGATGGTCAGCATCAGGCCGACTTGTGCGGTGCTCATGTCGAAGCTGCGGCCAATGTCGCTGAGCAGCGCCACCGGGACGAACTCGGTGGTGTTGAAGATGAAGGCCGCCAGGGCCAGGGCAATGACGCTCAGCCAGCTGCCGCTACCCGCCGTGGGTGGCATGTTGGTGGGTATGGGTCCATTCATGGGTACAAACCGCTTCTCCGCAGGCAAGGCAACAGGACGCACGTCAGCCACCCTCTTGCCGGGGTGTCGACGCACGCTTTGTTATTGAAAGGAATGCCCGGCATGGTACGCGTCAAGCCGGGGGCTCACAACCGCGAGGCGGGCAGAAGGAGTAACATGCGCGCTTTGTGCGAACGCGTATGCAACAAGGAGCCCGATCCGCTCATGGACCAGCAGCACTCCCAGCAGCAAGAGTGGCAGCAGGCGGTCACCGCCTATGCCCAGGCCGTCAACGACTATGTCGCGCAGGGCCGCGCGCAAGGCTGGGATGACCTCGAAGAGCCCCTGCCGCAGGCCACTGAGCATTTGCTCGATGCCTGGCTGCAGGCCCTGCAAGCAGCCAACCGGCCCGGCGTCGAAGCCTTTGAGCAGCAAGCCTTCCGCGAAGCCTGGCCGCCCGCCCACCACCCCTTGCTGCCGCTGATCAAGGAGCACGGGCAAGGTATCGGCAACGTCCTGCTGCTGGAGGATGGCAGCCTGCTGGCACGTATCGGCATGCCGCATGACAAAGGCCAGGTGGTGCGCATTGACCCTCTCGGGGTGACCCCGGTGATCGGCGTCGATCACTTCGGCCGCTGCCCGGCCCGCCGCTATTTCGCCCTGGCCAATGCCGAGGGCATACGCGTGACCGATGGCTGGGGCGGCCCGCAGGTGCTGCGCCTGGCCTGGCCCACGGGGTTGGAGGGGTTGCCGCCGGGTTACCCGTTCGAGCCCTTCGACCTGCCGCCCACGCCGACCACGCTGATCCCCTTCCCGGATGGCCAGCGGGTGCTGCTGGTAAGCGCCGAGGGTATCTTCCTGCTGACCCGCCACGGTGCGACCCGCCTGCTGCCGCACCAGGCGCGGGTGCTCGACGAACTGGACGAAGGCACCGACCCGGACGACATCAGCCTGGGGCTGAGCATGGAGCACGGTGCGGTATCGGCGGATGGTCGGTTGATCGTGGTTGGCGAGCAAGGCAGCCGCCACCTGGTGCTGGATGACCAGCTCCGGCCCGTGGCGGCCATCGGCCCGGCCAGCGAGTATCCGCACTTTGCGCTGTTCAATCGTGCAGGTGACCAGTTGATAGTCAATGCCTGCCATTTCTATAGCGGTGCCACGCTGGCCGTCAGGGTGGCCGACTTGCCGGGGCTGGATACCGACTACTACAGCCATGACCCGCGTACCCCGCTGGTACAGGATGGCGCACGGGTGTATGCCGGCGTGGCGCGCGAGGGCGAATATATCGTGGGGGATGCCTATGGTTACCTGCGGGCATTTGGCGAAGATGGCACGGAGCATTGGCAGCATTACCTGGGGTCGACCATCAGTGCCCTGGATATCAGTGCCGACGGGCGTACGCTGGTAGCGGCGAGCCATGCCGGGTTCGTTTCGGTGATTGCCCTGGACAACGGGCGGCCAGCCTGGCAGATCGGTACCGGGGCGCATGGCGAGGTACGGCGGTGGTTGTTCTGGAAAGGCTGGGACAGGGCATTGGCCTGGTAACAGTTGCAGCATCTTCATTGCCTGTACCGGCCTTTTCGCGGGCTCGCCCGCTCCCACAGGGACATCACAGGCGCCAAGGTCTGTGCAGTCTCTGTGGGAAGGTTCAATACAGAACCTGAAACCTGCACGATACCTGTGGGAGCGGGTTCACCCGCGAAGAGGCCGGGGCAGGCAACCAATCAGTTCTGCAAAGTCGCCATATCGATCACGAACCGGTACTTCACGTCCCCGGCAATCATCCGCTCATACGCCTGGTTGATGTTGCGGATATCCAGCAACTCGATATCACAACGAATCGCATGTTCGGCGCAGAAATCCAGCACTTCCTGCGTCTCGGCAATACCACCGATCAACGACCCTGCCAGCACCCGGCGCTTCATCACCAGATTGGCCGCATGCACTGCCGGGTCGATCGGCTCGATCAGGCCGACCAGGATGTGTACGCCATCGAATTTCAGGGTTTCCAGGTACGGGTTGAGGTCGTGCTGCACCGGGATGGTGTCGAGCAGGAAGTCGAAACGGCCTGCTGCTGCGCGCATCTGCTCGGCATCGGTGGACACGATCACATGGTCGGCACCCTGGCGACGGGCTTCCTCGGCCTTGGCCTGGGAACGGGTGAACAGGGTCACTTCGGCGCCCAGGGCCTTGGCCAGCTTGATAGCCATGTGACCCAGGCCGCCCATGCCGAGGATGCCGATCTTGTGACCAGGGCCGACACCGTGGTGCTTGAGCGGCGAATAGGTGGTGATGCCAGCGCAGAGGATTGGCGCGGCGCTGGGCAGGTCCATGCCGGCCGGGATGCGCACCACGAAGTGCTCGCTGACCACGATGCTGCTGGAGTAACCGCCCATGGTGTTGCTACCGTCGACCCGGTCCGGGGTGGCGTAGGTCATGGTCGGCCCTTCCAGGCAGTATTGCTCCAGGTCCTTGGCACAGGCTTCGCAGTGGCGGCACGAGTCGACCATGCAGCCAACGCCGACCAGGTCGCCGACCTTGTGCGCGGTCACTTTGTCGCCCACGGCAGTGACGCGGCCGATGATCTCGTGGCCAGGCATCAGCGGGTACACGGCAATGCCCCATTCGTTGCGCGCCTGGTGGATGTCGGAGTGGCATACGCCGCAGTAAAGGATGTCGATGGCGACGTCGTCAGGGCGCGGGCTGCGACGCTCGAAGGTCATGGGAGCCAGAGGGCTGGTGGGGGTCTGGGCGGCGTAACCGATGGCGGTATACATGCAGGGCCTCGCTATGAAGTGAAACGATTCAGGCTGCGCATTCTGCGCGCCGTGCGTCGCTTCGCCCACGACTGATTCTCCGGTATCGATGCCTGATTCTCCGAAGATGCCATGCAGCATCTGGCGCCGAGCGTTCATTCTGCGATGATCAAACTGTCTGATCCTCTGCCCAGGTCCATCATGCAACTGACCCGCCACGTCGACGCCAATGCGCCGCTTTGCACACTGATCCGCAGCCTTGCCACGCGCCCAGGCTTCGTGCCCACGCACCTGCCCCAGGTGCAGGTGCTGAGCTGGGACCACTATGTGGCCAGCAGCCCGCAGATCTACGAACCCAGCCTGATGATCCTGGCCCAGGGCAGCAAGCTGGCGCGCCTGGGGCCGCGTACCCTGGAATATGGCGCCGGGCATTATCTGGTGCAGGCATTGTCGGTGCCGTTCATGTGCGAAACCTTTGCCACCCCCGAAGCACCGTTGCTGGGCGTGGCGGTGGACATCGACCGCGGTGTGCTGGGTGAACTGGTGCAAAGCATGGCCCTGGCGCCGGATGCCGCGGTGCAGGCGCAAACCCCGCATTCAATGACCTCGGCTGCACTCGATGCGCCGATGCGCGAATGCGTGGAACGGCTGCTGCGCTGCCTGCAGGACCCGGTGGACGCCAAGGTGCTGGGCCCGGCGCGAGTACGCGAGGTGCTGTACACCGCCTTGCGCGGCCCGCAGGCGGGCGTGTTGCGGGCGCTGGTGGAGCAACAGGGGCACTTCGCCCGCATCGGCGCCGCCCTTGCCCACCTGCGCGAACACTACACCGAGCCGCTGAGCGTGGAAGCGCTGGCCGCGCGCGCCAACATGAGCGTTTCGACCTTCCACGAGCACTTCAAGCGCTGCACCGACATGGCACCGATGCAGTACCTCAAGCGCCTGCGGCTGCTGAAGGCGCAGCAGATGCTGATCGGCGAAGGCCTGGGAGTGGCGCAGACCGCGCACCGGGTGGGGTACCAGAGCACCTCGCAGTTCAGCCGCGAGTACAAGCGCCAGTTCGACCGCAGCCCGGGGGATGAATTGCCGTACCAGAGCCTGCCGGTGTAATCGCCTGCCCTGGCCCCATCGCCGGCGAGCCGGCTCCCACAGGGATAGCAAAGCCCCTGAGGTCAATGCGGTCGAGATAGCTGCAACTGTCTTGCATGGCCTGTCAGGGCCCCATTGCCGGCAAGCCGGCTCCCACAGGGCCTGCAAAGCTCTTGAGGTCAATGCAGTCGAGATAGCTGCAACTGTCCTGCATGGCCTGTCAGGGCCTCATCGCCGGCAAGCCGGCTCCCACAGGGACTGCACATGGCTTGAAACCGATGCGGTCGATGTGGGAGCCGGCTTGCCGGCGATGGGCTGCAGAGCAGCCCCGGCAGCGCATCTGCACACTGCACGCACGCTGGGCGAGCAGATGTTCGCAGGCTGCGAGGCCATGGCCTGAATCAGCTTGAAAGCGGCCATTGCGCCAATGGCCAGTAAGCGCCCTTGCGCGACTCGTACAGTGTGAAATGGCGGGCGGCGAGGTAGAAATCCGGCGCGCTGCTGGCTTCTGGCGGCTGGCCGCGGTAATCCCTGGCCAGCGTCAGGTGCGGGCGATACTTGCGGTCGGCCGCTTCCACCCCCAACGGCAGCAGCGCCTGCTGCAAGCTGTACACCAGTTGCAACAGGGCCGGAGGGGTCTGTTGCGCCTCCAGCACCAAGGCGCTGGCCCGCTGCCACACATGCAGGCGGTCCAGCAACAGCCGTGGTGCCGTGGCCGGTAGCGCCAGCTGGTCGACCGCCGCGCAAATCGCAGGCACATGGGCGGTATCCACATCGCCGAGAAACAGCAGTGTCACATGGAAGTTGGCGGCCGGCACTGGCTTGCCGCTGCGCAGGCTCAGGCCACGTCGCCACTGGGCCAGGGCGCGGCGCTGGGCATCGCTCACCGGCAAGGCGAAGAACAGGCGCTTGAATGGTTTTTCGATTCGTCCGCTGACTGGTGTCATCGTGCCGCTCCTCGAGATGGCAAAGCACGTACTGATGCGTTGGGAAACCCGCAGGTCTGTCAGTTTCGCGGGCAGAGACCCAAACCATACGCTGAGGCCTCAATTCAATCACATGGATACGGTCATGAAACAGCACCAGCAAACACGGAATACCCAGCCTGCCATGCAAGCGCAACTGAAGTGGGGCCAGCGTGAATACGCGTTCAAGGCTAATGAAGTAGATACAAATATCAGTTCTGGCAACTGCTCGTTCTTTGCCCCTCATTACAAGGATAATTCAGAGAACGTTCATAGCTTCATAATCATGAATATCCCGGAAAGCCGCCTGGTAACAGGCGAATCCCACAAGATCGGTGCAGGCGAGAAAGCCGAGATCAACGCCTATTTCGGCTCGAGTTCGATTGGCCGCTCAGGCTGGGCGACCGAAGGGGAAATCCGAATTGTCCAGATGGATCAGACTACCAAGGCGCTAGTGGCAACGTTCCACTTCACCATCGTAGACACCATGGGCCAGGTCGATATCGTGGATGGCTCGCTGTCCTTGTCGCTGGCCGACCATGCAAGGACCAACGGCACCGGCCGGGTCACCGCCAACCTCGACCCCGCTATTTTCCCTTCGCTGGGCAACCTCGATGCGCGAACCATCAAATCCAAGGTACTTCAGGACGGGCGCATCCGACTCACCGCAGAACAGCAAGTGGACAACACGACCCAAGGCATCATGATGCTGTTCAGTGAGCAACATGCACGCCTGTTCTTCTTGATTAACGGTTTATACGAAGACCTGACCGGTGGCCACCTAAAGCATGAATGGAACGTGGAGAAAAAGACCCTGACCGCCGACTTTACTGACTATGTAGTCAGCTACCAAGGCAGGGACCATCGCATCACGGATGGCCGCATCGAGGTCACTCTGGCCTGATGCATCGCCATGCAGACCTTGGTACAGCGGTGACGCTTGTACCAAGGTCTGCCATCGCTGCGTAACATTCTCCTACAAAGCATCGGCTCGATTGTTTATGCTGGCGGGCTTAGCCATCACGCATGGCCATTACTTGACGTATCCGCCCATGAAAATCGCCTTAGTCCTCATCTTCATCCTCTCGATCGCCTATGTTCACCTGCGCGGTCGCGTCCGCCACAAGCTGACCCGTCAGCTGGGCGACCACTCCAGCTTCCTGGCGCCGATCAACAGCTTCCTGTACCTGTTTTCCCGGCACCCTGCAAAGCCGTACCTGCCGGTGGAGGCCTTCCCCGAACTGCAGACGCTGCAGGACCATTGGCAGGAAATCCGCGAGGAAGCCCAGCAACTGCTGCATGTGGGCGAAATCAAGAAGTCCGACAATTACGATGATGTCGGTTTCAACTCATTCTTCAAGACCGGCTGGAAGCGCTTCTACCTGAAGTGGTACGGCGAAAGCCACCCTTCGGCGATGACCCTGTGCCCACGCACCACCGAGTTGCTCAAAGGCATCGGCACGGTCAAGGCCGCCATGTTCGCCACCCTGCCACCGGGCGCCAAGCTGGTGCGCCACCGCGACCCGTATGCCGGCTCGTACCGCTACCACCTGGGCCTGGACACGCCGAACGACGATGGCTGCTACATCGATGTGGACGGTGAGAAATATTCCTGGCGCGATGGCGAGGGCGTGGTCTTCGACGAGACCTACATCCACTACGCGGCCAATACCACCGAGCACAACCGCATCATCCTGTTCTGCGACGTGGAACGCCCGCTCAAGTACCGCTGGGCAACCGCGTTCAACCGCTGGTTCAGCCGCAACGTCATGGCCGCTGCCGCCGCCCCCAACGATGCCGGCGACAAGACCGGTGGCATCAACCGGCTGTTCACTCGTATCTACAAGATCCGCGAACGTGGCAAGGCGCTGAAGAAGCGCAACCGCACGCGCTACTACCTGGAGAAGTGGGCGTTCGTCGCGGCGTTGGTGCTGGTGTTCATCTATATCTGATCGATGTGGGAGCGCGCAGTCCAAAGGCCTGCGCGCAACCAACCAAAGTACAAGCCTCACACTTTCCACTCTTCGACTAGCCTGAAAGCTCCACTCGCAACCTCCCCAAGGTGAAGACGATGAGCATGATGGACTGGGACGCCTACCGTAAGCAGTTGATGGCCGGCATCGGCGATCTCAAGCAGCTATCCCCTGACACCGTGGCCGGCTACATGACCGCCAGCGGCGCAGGGGCCAAGACCAACCACCTGGACGCCAAGACCCGCGAGCTGATCTCCCTCGCCGTGGCCGTGACCACACGCTGCGATGGCTGCATCGCGGTGCATTCGCAGCAGGCCGTCAAGCACGGTGCCAGCCGCGAGGAAATCGCCGAGGCCCTCGGCGTGGCCGTGGCGATGAACGCTGGTGCCGCGCTGGTTTACTCGGCACGTGCCATGGATGCGGTGGGCAAGGCCAACGGCTGAACGCAAATGGCGTCGCCGCCCTTGCGCGACGGCGCCGCGCCACCCAGACTGGGCGGCCCAGCCCTTGCAGGAACCCGCATGATCCACATCCGCCCCATGACACCGGAAGACTTCGAACACTTCTGGCCCACCTTCCAGGCCGTCGTACAGGCCCGTGAAACCTACGCATTCGACCCGGCCCTCAGCTTCGAACAGGCCCGCCAGCTGTGGCTGGAACTGCCCATGCGCACATTCGTGGCCGAGGAAGACGGCGCGATGCTGGGGTCGTATTACCTCAAGGCCAATGCCGCCGGGCCCGGTGAGCACGTGGGCAATTGCGGCTACATGGTCTGTGAAACGGCACGCGGCCGCGGCGTCGCGCGGTTGATGTGCGAGCACTCCCAGAAACAGGCACGCCAGGAGGGCTTTCTGGCCCTGCAGTTCAACTCGGTGGTGGCCACCAACGAGGTGGCAGTGGCGCTGTGGCACAAGCTGGGCTTCGAAACCGTTGGCCGCTTGCCCAAGGCCTACCGCCATGCCCGCCTGGGGCTGGTGGACTGCCTGGTGATGTACAAATGGCTGGCGGACGAGCCGGTAGTGGAGAAGCCGCCACTGCTGATCGGGCGCAAGAACATCGAGGCGCGGGTGTCGCGGCGGCGCGGGCGCTGACTTCTTCAGGCCGCCCTGCTCGACGAAGGTCTATGGTAAAGTCGCGCCCTTTTTGAACATGCTGGGATATCGTTGCACATGACCCCCGTCCTCCGCTTCCTCAACCGCACCAGCCTGGTGACGCAGATCGTCATCGGCCTGATCGCCGGCATCGCCCTGGCCCTGCTCGCGCCCGCCATAGCCCGCGACATGGCCTTCCTCGGGAAAGTCTTCGTCAGCGCCCTCAAGGCGGTGGCGCCCGTGCTGGTGTTCATCCTGGTCATGGCATCGATCGCCAACCACCGTCACGGCCAGGAAACCCATATTCGCCCGATTCTCTGGCTGTACCTGCTGGGCACCTTCAGCGCAGCGGTAGTCGCCGTGGTCGCCAGCATGCTGTTCCCGTCCAACCTGGTGCTGACTACCAGCGACGCTGCGCTGAGCGCGCCGGGGGGCATTACCGAGGTGCTGCAGAACCTGCTGCTGAGTGCGGTCGACAACCCGATCAACGCCCTGCTCAACGCCAACTTCATCGGCATACTGACCTGGGCCATCGGCCTGGGCGTGGCCATGCGCCATGCCGGCGAAACCACCCGCACCGTGGTAGAGGACCTGTCCAATGGCGTGACCCTGATCGTACGCGTGGTCATCCGCTTCGCCCCGCTGGGCATCTTCGGCCTGGTCAGCGCCACCCTGGCCCAGTCGGGCCTGGACGCCCTGCTCGGCTACCTGCACCTGCTGGCGGTGCTGATCGGCTGCATGCTGTTCGTGGCGCTGGTGATGAACCCGCTGATCGTATATTGGAAAATCCGCCGCAACCCCTACCCGCTGACCCTGCTCTGCCTGCGCGAAAGCGGTATCACCGCGTTCTTCACTCGCAGCTCGGCAGCCAACATCCCGGTCAACCTGGCCCTGTCGGAGCGCCTTGGCCTGCATGAGGACACCTATTCGGTGTCGATCCCGCTGGGTGCGACCATCAACATGGCCGGTGCCGCCATCACCATTACCGTGCTGACCCTGGCGGCAGTGCATACTCTGGGTATTATGGTGGACCTGCCGACCGCCGTGCTGCTCAGCGTGGTGGCGGCGGTCTGTGCCTGCGGCGCCTCGGGCGTGGCCGGTGGCTCGCTGCTGCTGATTCCACTGGCGTGCAGCCTGTTTGGTATCCCTAGCGAAATTGCCATGCAGGTGGTGGCGGTTGGCTTCATCATCGGCGTGCTGCAGGATTCGGCCGAGACGGCGCTGAATTCTTCTACCGATGTGCTGTTTACCGCGGCGGCGTGCCAGGCTGAAGAGCGGCGCAACGCTTGAGTTTGCCGGGCCCCTGTGGGAGCGGGTTCACCCGCGAATCAGGCGACGCGGTGCATGGCACCGGCTGCGCCGGTGTTCGCGGGTGAACCCGCTCCCACAGGTGCCAATTGCCTAACACGATGGCATTACCTACCCTAGTGGCCTTTCCCCAGCAATGAGACAGGGCCATGTCAGAACACGAAACCGCCGGTGAAGGCCGCTTCAGCAGCATCGAGATCCGTATTCTCGGCTCGCTGATCGAGAAGCAGGCCACCAGCCCGGAAAGCTACCCGCTGACCCTCAACGCCCTGGTCCTGGCCTGCAACCAGAAGACCAGTCGCGAGCCGGTCATGAACCTCACCCAAGGCCAGGTCGGCCAAGCCCTGCGCGCCCTCGAAGGGCAGGACATGACCCGCCTGCAGATGGGCAGCCGCGCCGACCGTTGGGAACAACGGGTGGACAAGGCGCTTGAGCTGGTGCCGGCGCAACTGGTGCTGATGGGCCTGATGTTCCTGCGCGGGCCGCAAACCCTCAACGAACTGCTGACCCGCAGCAACCGCCTGCACGACTTCGACGACACCGAGCAGATCCAGCACCAGCTGGAGCGCCTGATCTCGCGCGGCCTGGCCTTGCACCTGCCGCGTCAGGCCGGCCAGCGCGAAGACCGTTACACCCATGCTTTGGGCGACCCGGCCGAAATCGACGCAATCCTGGCTGCCCGGCAACAAGAAGGCGGGGCACGCAGCAGCGGCGGCAATGTGTCGGAAGAACGCATCGAAGCCCTCGAAGCTCGCATCGCGGCGCTGGAAGCACGCCTGGCCGAACTGGAAGGCTGAGCCGTCACGGCTCGGGGTCGGGGAAGTTGCGGCAGCTCTTGCGCTCGGCCAGCTCCCGGTCACTGGGGCGCTGGTCGACGAACACGGTGCGACCGTCGGCGTAGATTTCCAGGTAGCCCCAGTGCAGGTCCTGCTCTTGCTGCCCGGGCTTTGGGGGGACTAGCCACCAGGGTTCGCGGCTGATCAGGGTCATGGGTGTGATTCCTGAGGGTGTCTGCAGTAATCATAGACATCCTCAGATTCAGCTTTGTCAGTTCTGACGCATTCGCGGGCATGCCCGCTCCTACAGGGTTCCTCACAAATATCAAGACCTGTGCAGTACCTGTGGGAGCGGGCATGCCCGCGAAAGGGCCGGTACAGGCTTACGCCGGTGCCGAAGTGCGGATCAGGTGGTCAAAGGCCGCCAGCGATGCCTTGGCCCCCTCACCCACCGCAATCACGATCTGCTTGTACGGCACAGTCGTCACGTCACCCGCCGCAAACACACCAGGGATGCTGGTCTGGCCCTTGGCATCGACAATGATCTCGCCACGCGGCGACAGCTCGACGGTGCCTTTCAGCCAGTCGGTGTTCGGCAGCAGGCCGATCTGCACGAAGATGCCTTCCAGCGCCACTTCATGCTGCTGGTCGGTGGTGCGGTCCTTGTAACGCAGGCCGGTCACCTTTTCGCCATTGCCCAGCACTTCGGTGGTCAGCGCACTGGTGATCACCTTGACGTTCGGCAGGCTGTGCAACTTGCGCTGCAGTACCGCATCGGCACGCAGCTGGCTGTCGAACTCGATCAGCGTTACCTGGGCGACGATACCCGCCAGGTCGATGGCCGCTTCCACGCCCGAGTTGCCTCCACCGATCACCGCCACGCGCTTGCCCTTGAACAGTGGGCCGTCACAGTGCGGGCAGTAAGCCACGCCACGGGCGCGGTATTCCTGTTCGCCCGGCACGTTCATCTCACGCCAGCGGGCACCGGTAGCCAGGATAACGGTCTTGGCCTTGAGCGAGGCACCGCCGGCCAGGCGTACTTCGTGCAGGCCGCCATCGGTGGCCGGGATCAGCGCTTCACCGCGCTGCAGGTTCATGATGTCCACGTCGTACTGCTTGACGTGCTCTTCCAGCGCCGTGGCCAGCTTCGGCCCTTCGGTTTCCTGTACCGAGATGAAGTTCTCGATGGCCAGGGTGTCGAGCACCTGGCCGCCGAAACGCTCGGCCGCAATACCAGTGCGTATGCCTTTACGCGCGGCATAGATGGCTGCCGAAGCGCCGGCTGGGCCACCACCGACCACCAGCACATCGAAGGCGCCCTTGGCGTTGATCTTTTCGGCCTGGCGGCTGCCTGCGCTGGTGTCGATCTTGCCGAGGATTTCTTCCAGGCCCATGCGGCCCTGGCCAAACACTTCGCCGTTCAGGTAAATGCTCGGCACCGCCATGATCTTGCGCGATTCCACCTCCGCCTGGAACAGCGCGCCATCGATGGCCACGTGGCGCACGTTGGGGTTGAGGACCGCCATCAGGTTCAGCGCCTGGACCACGTCCGGGCAGTTCTGGCACGACAGCGAGAAGTAGGTCTCGAAGGTGAACTCGCCTTCCAGCGCCTGGATCTGTTCGATCACTTCGGCACTGGCCTTGGACGGGTGGCCCCCGACCTGCAGCAGTGCCAGCACCAGCGAGGTAAATTCGTGGCCCATGGGGATGCCGGCGAAGCGCAGGTTTATGTCGGCTCCCGGGCGGTTCAGCGAGAACGATGGACGACGGGCATCGCTGCCGTCCGCGCTGAAGGTAATAAGGTTCGACAGGCTGGCAATTTCCACCAGCAGGTCGTGCAATTCGCGGGATTTCGCGCCGTCGTCGAGGGAGGCAACGATCTCGATCGGCTGGGTGACCCGCTCCAGGTAGGTTTTCAGTTGCGATTTAAGCGTGGCGTCCAACATACGGGCGATTCCTTTTTCAAAACTCGGATACAAAAACGCCCAGGCGAGGTCGCCCGGGCGCTTTTACGGGGCGGTAGGTACTTCAGCTTTGGCGGCTGGCTACCGCCCGCGACATGCGCATCGGCTTAGATCTTGCCGACCAGGTCCAGCGATGGAGCCAGGGTGGCTTCGCCTTCTTTCCACTTGGCCGGGCAAACTTCGCCTGGGTGAGCGGCAACGTACTGGGCAGCCTTCACCTTGCGCAGCAGTTCGGCAGCATCGCGGCCTACACCACCGTCGTTCAGTTCGACGATCTTGATCTGGCCTTCCGGGTTGATCACGAAGGTACCGCGATCGGCCAGGCCGGCTTCTTCGATCAGCACGTCAAAGTTGCGCGAGATGACGTGGGTCGGGTCACCGATCAGCGGGTACTGGATCTTGCCGATGGTGTCCGAAGTGTCGTGCCAGGCTTTGTGGGTGAAGTGGGTGTCGGTGGACACGCCGTAGATTTCCACGCCCAGCTTCTGGAACTCGGCGTAGTTGTCAGCAAGGTCACCCAGCTCGGTCGGGCAGACGAAGGTGAAGTCGGCCGGGTAGAAGAACACGACAGACCACTTGCCTTTCAGGTCGGCTTCGCTGACCTGGACGAACTCGCCTTTGTGGTAGGCGGTGGCGTTGAACGGTTTGACCTGGCTGTTGATGATTGGCATGAGAGACGCTCCTTCATGGGGTTGGAATCAGTTGATGGAGAGAATCCTAACCGCTGGTCCCGATAAAGGCTCATTGGCAAAGCTCATGCTTTTGATTGGTTTTGGCTATAACCGGTAGTAACTAATAGAAGGGAATGGGCTGAGCAAAGGATTGCGGGGTCATACCCCTGACTCCATGGTCGTGTCACTCCTGTAGGAGCGGCCTTGTGTCGCGATGGGCTGCGAAGCAGCCCCTGTGTATCTCACGATTGCAGAAATACTGGGGGCTGCTTCGCAGCCCATCGCGACACAAGGCCGCTCCTACAACGGTATGCGTTCCGTTGAGTCAGCGCGTCGCGGTGCGCATGGTCACGAACTCTTCGGCCGCCGTGGGGTGCACGCCGATGGTTTCGTCGAACTGTTGCTTGGTCGCACCGGCCTTCAGGGCAATGCCCAGGCCCTGGATGATCTCGCCAGCATCAGGGCCAACCATGTGGCAGCCCAGCACCTTGTCGGTTTCGGCATCGACCACCAGCTTCATCAAGGTCTTTTCCTGGATGTCGGTCAGGGTCAGTTTCATCGCACGGAAGCGGCTCTCGAATACCTGCACCTTGTGCCCTGCCTCCAGTGCCTGCTCCTCGGTCAGGCCCACGGTGCCGATGGGCGGCTGGCTGAAGACCGCGGTGGGGATGTTCTGGTAGTCCACCGGGCGGTATTGCTCAGGCTTGAACAGGCGCCGGGCCACGGCCATGCCCTCGGCGAGTGCCACCGGGGTCAGTTGCACGCGGCCAATCACATCGCCAATCGCCAGAATCGACGGCGCGGTGGTCTGGTATTGCGGGTCTACCCGGATATAACCGCGTTCATCCAGCTCGACGCCGGTGTTCTCCAGGCCAAGGTTGTCCAGCATCGGGCGCCGGCCGGTGGCATAGAACACGCAATCGGTGACCAGCTCGCGGCCATCCTTGAGGGTGGCCTTGAGGCTGCCGTCCTCGAGCTTGTCGATGCGCTGGATGTCGGCATTGAACTGCAGGTCGAGGCCGCGCTTTTCCAGTTCTTCCTTCAGGTGCGTGCGCACCGAACCGTCGAAGCCACGCAGGAACAGGTCGCCACGGTACAGCAGTGTGGTAGCCGACCCCAGGCCCTGGAAGATGCCGGCGAACTCGACGGCAATGTAGCCACCGCCCACCACCAGCACCCGGCGTGGCAGGTCCTTGAGGTAGAAGGCCTCGTTGGAGGTGATGGCCAGTTCCTTGCCCGGAATGTCCGGCACCTGTGGCCAGCCACCGGTGGCGATGAGGATGTGCTCGGCGGTGTAGCGCTGGCCTTCCACTTCCACTTCATTGGCACCGGTCAGACGCGCATGCCCCTGCAGCAAGGTAACCCCGCTGTTGACCAGCAGGTTGCGGTAGATGCCGTTGAGGCGCTCGATTTCCCGGTTCTTGTTGGCAATCAGGGTGCCCCAGTCGAAGTGCCCTTCTTCCAAGGTCCAGCCGAAGCCTGCGGCCTGCTCCAGTTCGTCGGCGACGTGTGCGCCGTACACCAGCAGCTTTTTCGGCACGCAGCCGACGTTGACGCAGGTGCCGCCCAGGTAGCGGCTCTCTGCCACTGCCACCTTTGCCCCGAAGCCGGCGGCAAACCGCGCCGCGCGCACACCGCCGGACCCGGCACCAATCACGAACAGATCAAAATCGTAGGCCATGTATTCACTCTCCTAGGCAGGCGCCCAGCATAACGCACTGGGGCCGCTTTGCGACCCTTCGCGGGCCCGCCCGCTCCCACAGTACCGGCGCAACCTTGAAGGCCTGCACAATACCTGTAGGAGCGGGCGCGCCCGCGAAGGGCTGCAAAGCAGCCCCAGTTATCAGCTTTGATACAAGTAGCGGCTTATCAGTAAGCCTTGCCAGTCTTGTAGTAGTTCTCGAAGCAGAAGTTGGTCGCGTCGATGTAACCCTCGGCGCCACCGCAGTCGAAACGCTTGCCTTTGAACTTGTAGGCGATCACGCAGCCGTTCTGCGCCTGTTGCATCAGGGCGTCGGTGATCTGGATCTCCCCACCTTTGCCCGGCTCGGTGTTGGCGATGATGTCGAAGATATCCGGGGTCAGGATGTAGCGACCAATGATCGCCAGGTTCGACGGGGCGTCTTCCGGCTTTGGCTTCTCGACCATGTTGGTGACACGGAAAATGTCGTCACGGATCATGTCGCCGGCGATCACGCCGTACTTGTTGGTTTCCTGCGGATCGACTTCCTGGATGGCGACGATCGAGCAACGGAACTGGTTGTACAGCTTGACCATCTGGGTCAGTACGCCGTCACCTTCCGGGTTCACGCACAGGTCGTCCGCCAGCACCACGGCGAACGGCTCGTCGCCGATCAGCGGGCGGCCAGTCAGGATGGCGTGGCCCAGGCCTTTCATTTCGGTCTGGCGGGTGTAGGAGAACGAGCACTCGTCGAGCAGGCGACGGATACCAACCAGGTATTTTTCCTTGTCGGTGCCCTTGATCTGGTTTTCCAGCTCGTAGCTGATGTCGAAGTGGTCTTCCAAAGCACGCTTGCCGCGCCCGGTGACGATGGAGATCTCGTTCAGACCGGCATCCAGTGCCTCTTCAACGCCATACTGGATCAGTGGCTTGTTGACCACCGGCAGCATTTCCTTGGGCATGGCTTTGGTAGCGGGCAGGAAGCGGGTGCCGTAACCGGCTGCCGGGAACAAGCATTTTTTGATCATATACGTCCTTACAAAAGGCTAGGCCAGTGGAATTCGGCGCAGTCTAATCAGGCGGCAGTCACCTTACAATGCCCTACCTGTGGCCGATCGATGGGAAGATAGAGATAACCCAGTGTAGATAGTTCCGGGGGATCGTAAATATTGCTGTCATCCATGACAGATGGATGACAGGAAATCGGGGTTTCCTGTACTGGCCTCTTCGCGGACAAGCCCGCGAGGAGGCCAGTACAGGCAATACATCAGCTACCGGTGCCCTGCCCTATGAGCACACCATCGACCTTCTGCCCATACAGGTTCACCCCGTCATTGGCATGGAACTTCACCCGCGTTTTCTCGATGGAACCCTCCACCAGCCGCGGGTCCTGCGGCCGTTCATGGCGATTGACCCAGGCCGCCACATCCCAGGCCTGCTGATCGCTAAGGCTGCCCGGCTTGCCAAGCGGCATGTTGTACTTGATGAACGACGCCGCGGTATTGATCCGGTGCATGCCGGCGCCCCAGTTGTAGGAGTCCTTGCCCCACAACGGCGGCATCACGTACTCGCCCGCCACCTTCTGCCCTTCGCCATTGTCGCCGTGACAAATCGCACACTGCTCACGATAAACCTGCTGACCGCGCTTGAAGTCGTATCCGCCCTTTGGCTGCGGCACCTCCGGGTACCCGCGCCCGGCAATCTCGACGCCGGTCGGCGCCTTGGTCGACAGCCAGTACGAATACACCGCCAGCGCCGTCATCTGCGGGCTATCGGCCGCAGGCGGCTTGCCGTTCATGCTGAACTGGAAGCAGCCCTGGATGCGCTCGGCATAGGTGTTGACCTTGTCATTTTTCTTGCGGTAGGCGGGGTACATCGGGTACGCCCCCCACATCGGCGCGGAATGCGCCAGCCGCCCCTGGTCAAGGTGGCAGTTGCTGCAGTTCATGCCGTTGCCCACAGCCTCGGGCATCAACCTGCGGGTGTCGACGAACAACGCATGCCCCTCGCGTACCATCTGGCCAAAGGCATTGTCAGGCAACTCGCTTTCCGCTGGTGGCACGAACTGCGGCGCGGCCTGCACGCCAGGCACTTTCAACTGCGACTGGTCTTCCATGGCAATCTGGGCGGCGTGTGCGCTGCCCATGGCCAGCAGCAGCAGGGCTGGAATCATCGGTTTCATGGCTTGACCTCCTGGCTGGCGGGGCGGGCGAAGAACTCGGCAACGGCCTTGATCTCGTCATCGGTCATGGCCTTGGCCACGCCGACCATCAGCTGGTTGG
The DNA here is from genome assembly GCF_001586765.1 of Pseudomonas sp. ABFPK. NCBI lineage: Bacteria > Pseudomonadati > Pseudomonadota > Gammaproteobacteria > Pseudomonadales > Pseudomonadaceae > Pseudomonas > Pseudomonas sp. ABFPK. The sequence continues at coordinate 354,027 of NZ_LQXW01000023.1, forward strand.
GGTCATTGCTGCGCGTGCCGTCACGCCAGGCATTGAGCTGCGCCACCAGGTAACTGGCGGGCTGGCCGGCCAAGGGCGGGAAGTGTTCGCCAACCCCGCCACCGCCCGGGCCATGGCATTGCACGCAACCAGGAATCTGCCGGCTCCAGTCACCGTACAGGGCCATGCGGGTGGTGGGGTCATCGGCGATCTGCTGGCGACGCAGGTCGCCGGCAGGGTCTGCCGGCAGGCTGGCCAGATAGGTGCTGACCGCCTCGATCTCATCCTCGCTCAGGGCATTGGCAAGCGGCTCCATCACCGGCTGCTTGCGGCTGCCGTTGCGCCAATCATGCAATTGCTTGCTGAGGTAAGCGGCCGGCAGCCCGGCCAGGCGTGGGAAGCCGGCAGCGGCAATGCCTTTGCCGTCCGGGCCATGGCAACCCAGGCAAGCCATGGCGGCGGGGTTGGCCCCACCCTGGGTGAAGACTTTCTGGCCATCGGCGGCATGCGCCGTGGGCCAGGCCAGGATCAGCAGGCTGCCGACCAAGGCGCGACTCAACGGTGTCATCACAAATCTCCTTTTCTATTGTTATAAGCTTAGGCTTAAAACATATAAGTAAAAGGAGCGTGATCAGTTGCCCTGGATCAACTACCGGAAATGCATTGGGTGGCTGCGGTGCGCACGTCGCCCAGGCGCAGCGGGAAATTGTTCAGCCGCTCGTGCAGCTTGATGCTGCTGCCGCTGCCACGCTTGTCGATATCCACCAGCGCCGCCGGGCCCACGCCCGAGCTGATTTTTTGCGGCACGATCAGCCGCAGGCCATCGCCACGCTGCTCTTCCACAAGCGGGTCCCGGGTATCGGCCAGCTTCTGCTTGACGCAATCGGCATACGCGCGTGGGGACTTGCCCGAGATTACATCCAGCGTTTCATGCGACTGTTCCAGTTCCGTAACACTCACACAGCCACCCAGCGTCATCGCCAACGCCGCCACCATCCACTTCATTTGCAGCACCTCTGCCTTCAAGAATCCGCTTTGACCACAGCCAGGCTGTTTTGCTCCCTGCTTTGGCAGATTTATCTATGCCTGGCGGAACAGCGCGGCAGTGTAACCCGACATCGTGGTATCTTTCGCCTTTGCAGAACCAATCCTTGCGGAGCATCACATGAAATTCGTACACCAGCGCGAGCACCTGAACGAGGACGATATCGTCGTCATCGAGTGCTCCCAGCGCTGCAATATCCGCCTGATGAACGACGCCAACTTCCGCAGCTTCAAGAACGGCGGCCGTCATACCTACCACGGTGGCCATTTCGACAAGTTCCCGGCGAAGATCACCGTGCCAAGCACCGGTTTCTGGAACATCACCATCGATACCGTGACCACCCGCCCGATCTCGGTTACCCGCAAGCCAACCTTGACCCACAAGATCAAGATCGTCCGTCGTTCATCGTCGAAACTCAGATAAGGCCACCATGACCCAGACCACCAAGTACGTCATCAAGTACAAGCTCGACGGCCAGCGCCGCTGGGACTTCGCGCTGATGCCCGACGCCTCCCTCGAACAAGCCCTGGAAGCCCTGCGCAAGATTCACGGCGAAGACGCCGAGAAGATCAGCGACATCCAGGTCAGCAAAGCCTTGTAAATACCCGCCCCACCGTACCGCCCGCCCGCGCAAGGAGAATCGCATGAGCCACTGGCCCGACCGCCGCATCCTCGACCTGCTGGGCATCGAGTTGCCCATTCTGCAGGCCCCCATGGCCGGTGCGACGGGCTCGGGCATGGCCATTGCCGTGGGCCTGGCGGGCGGTTTGGGCGCCCTGCCCTGCGCCATGCTCACGGGCGACCAGGTGCGCACCGAGATCGCTGCCTTCCGCGCCGGCTGCCCGGGCCGCCCGTTGAACCTGAACTTCTTCTGCCACCAGCCGCCAGCGCCCGATGCCGAGCGCGATGCACGCTGGAAGCAGGCGCTACAGCCCTATTACAGCGAAGTGGGAGCCGACTTCACGGCGCCCACGCCGGTGTCCAACCGGGCGCCTTTCGACGAACATAGCTGCCAGCTGGTCGAGCAACTGCGCCCGGAGGTGGTGAGCTTCCACTTCGGCCTGCCACATGCCGGCCTGCTGCAACGGGTAAAGGCCAGTGGTGCCAAGGTGCTGTCCAGCGCCACAACCGTAGAGGAAGCCGTGTGGCTGGAGCATCACGGCTGTGATGCGATCATTGCCATGGGCTATGAGGCGGGCGGCCATCGCGGCATGTTCCTCAGCGACGATATCACCAGCCAGATCGGCACCTTCGCGCTGGTGCCACAGGTGGCCGATGCGGTCAGCGTGCCGGTGATTGCCGCCGGCGGCATTGCTGACCACCGCGGCCTGTTGGCGGCATTGGCCTTGGGGGCTTCGGCAGTGCAGATCGGAACGGCGTACCTGTTCTGCCCCGAGGCCAAGGTGTCGCCGGCGCATCGCCAGGCCCTGGACAGCGCACCTGCCAGCGACACGGCGCTGACCAACCTGTTCACCGGCCGACCGGCGCGTGGCATCAACAACCGCATCATGCGCGAGCTGGGGCCGATGAGCGATTTGGCCCCGCGCTTCCCGCTGGCCGGTGGGGCCTTGATGCCTTTGCGGGCGATTACGGATCCGCAGGGCAATAGCGATTTCAGCAACCTCTGGTCGGGGCAGGCGTTGCGGCTGGGCAGGCACATGCCGGCGGGTGAGTTGACCCGGGAGATTGCCGAAAAGGCGCTGGCAGTGATCGGCCGCCAGGCGTCTGCATAAGCAGGTTCGGCCTCTTCGCGGGCTTGCCCGCTCCCACAGGCCCACCACTGATTTTGAATGCTGCGCAGTACTGTGGGAGCGGGCAAGCCCGCGAAGGGGCCGGACCTGGCCATGCATCATCCTGCCCCCTTCCCGGCCCATGGCCTATCGCTATATAGTTAAGGATATAACGATAAGCCCCAAGGAGCTGTCTTCATGCGTATCCGCCCGCCCCACTTGGCTGCCACTGCCCTGACCAGCCTGCTTGCCTTCAGCACTGCCTGGGCCGATGAAGTCCAGGTCGCGGTCGCAGCGAACTTCACAGCCCCTATCCAGGCCATTGCCAAGGACTTCGAGAAAGACACTGGCCACAAGCTGATTGCTGCCTATGGCGCCACCGGCCAGTTCTACGCACAAATCAAGAATGGCGCGCCGTTCGAGGTATTTCTCGCTGCCGACGACAGCACCCCCGCCAAGCTCGAGCAGGAAAACGCGATTGCCCCGGGCTCACGCTTCACCTACGCCATCGGCACCCTGGCGCTGTGGTCGGCCAAACCCGGCTATGTCGACGCCAACGGCGAAGTGCTGAAGAACAACCAGTTCAAGCACCTGTCCATTGCCAACCCGAAAACCGCGCCCTACGGTCTGGCCGCCACCCAGGTGCTGGACAAGCTGAAGCTGACCGAAGCCACCCGGCCCAAGCTGGTCGAAGGGCAGAACATTACCCAGGCGTTCCAGTTCGTATCCACCGGCAACGCCGAGCTGGGCTTTGTCGCCCTTTCGCAAATCTACAAGAACGGCAAGGTCGAAAGCGGTTCGGCCTGGATCGTTCCCTCGTCCCTGCACGAACCCATCCGCCAGGACGCGGTAATCCTCGAAAAAGGCAAGGACAACCCCGCCGCCAAGGCCCTGGTCGACTACCTGAAAGGCCCGAAAGCCGCGGCAGTGATCAAATCCTACGGTTATGAAATCTGATGCCACTGGATGCCAGTGACCTGGGTGCCATCTGGCTGACCGTGAAACTGGCCAGCATGACCACCCTCATCCTGCTGATCGTCGGCACGCCCATCGCCTGGTGGCTGGCGCGCACGCGCTCGTGGCTGCGCGGGCCGGTGGGCGCGGTGGTAGCCTTGCCGCTGGTGCTGCCACCCACAGTGATCGGTTTCTACCTGCTGATCGCCCTCGGCCCAAATGGCTGGCTGGGCCAGGCGACCCAGGCGCTGGGCCTGGGCAGCGTGGTGTTCAGTTTTACCGGCCTGGTGATAGGCTCGGTGATCTACTCCATGCCGTTCGTGGTCCAGCCGCTGCAGAATGCCTTCGGCGCCATTGGCCAGCGCCCGCTGGAAGTGGCCGCGACGCTGCGCGCCAGCCCCTGGGACACCTTCGTCCACGTGGTGCTGCCGTTGGCCCGTCCGGGCTTCATCACCGCCAGCATCCTCGGTTTCGCCCACACGGTGGGCGAGTTCGGCGTGGTGTTGATGATTGGCGGCAACATTCCCGACAAGACACGCGTGGTCTCGGTGCAGATCTTCGACCATGTCGAGGCCATGGCCTATTCGCAAGCACACTGGCTGGCAGGTGCCATGCTGGTGTTCTCGTTCCTGGTGCTGCTCTTGCTTTACGCAGGACGCCGCGGCAAGGCTGGCTGGAGCTGAAATGAGCGCATCGATTGTGGCGCGCCTGCAACTGGCACGCGACGACTTCACCCTGGACGTAGACCTGCACCTGCCCGGCCGTGGCATCAGTGCGTTGTTCGGCCACTCCGGTTCTGGCAAGACCAGCTGCCTGCGTTGCCTGGCGGGGCTGGAACGGGCCGCCAGCGCCTACATCGAGGTCAACGGCGAAGTCTGGGAAGACAGCGCCCGCGGATTCTTTCTGGCACCACACCTGCGCCCGGTAGGCTACGTGTTCCAGGAGGCCAGCCTGTTCCCGCACCTGTCGGTACGCGGCAACCTGGAGTTCGGCTGGCGCCGGGTGGTCGCTGCCGAGCGCAAGGTCAGCCTAGACCTGGCCTGCCAGCTGCTGGGTATCGGCCACTTGCTGGCACGCTGGCCGGCGACCTTGTCCGGTGGCGAGGCGCAGCGGGTGGGCATTGCCCGCGCCCTGCTCAGCAGCCCGCGCCTGCTGTTGATGGACGAGCCACTGGCTGCACTGGACGGGCCGCGCAAGCGCGAGATCCTGCCCTACCTGGAGCGCCTGCATGGCGAACTGGACATCCCGCTGGTATATGTCAGCCATGCCCAGGAGGAAGTGGCGCGGCTGGCCGACCACCTGGTGTTGCTGGAGCAAGGCCAGGCAGTGGCCAGCGGCCCGATCGGCGAAACCCTGGCCCGCCTCGACTTGCCGCTGGCCCAAGGCGAGGATGCCGGCGTGGTGTTCGAAGGCCTGGTGGTGGCGCATGACGCGCATTACGACCTGCTCGACCTGCGCCTGCCCGGCAACGACGGGCCGCTGTTGCGTATCACCCACCCTGCCCAGGTGATGGGCAGCACCTTGCGGGTCAAGGTGCAGGCGCGTGACGTCAGCCTGGCCCTGGCAGCCGACAGCACTTCGAGCATTCTCAACCGCTTGCCGGTGCGCGTGCGCGAAAGCCGCCCGGCCGCCAACCCGGCCCATGTACTGGTCAGCCTGGATGCTGGCGGCAATGCCTTGCTCGCGCGCATCACCCGCTTCTCGGCAGACCAGCTCGGCCTGCACCCGGGCCAGGTGCTGTTTGCCCAGATCAAGTCGGTGGCACTGCTGGGCTGAGCATCGGCCACGTCGCTGGTGTCCATTGATCAGTGACCTGATCGAGGCCTGCCAACCATGCTTGACTGCCCCCTGCCGCGCACCCTGCACTACGTCGACGACAGCCAGCCGGGCCTGACCCGGCGGCGCTGGAGAGGGCGCTTCATCTACCTGGATGCCGACGGCCAGCGGGTGCGCGACAGCGATACCCTCGCCCGTATCGCTGCACTGGTAATCCCCCCTGCCTATACCGAGGTGTGGATCTGCGCCGACCCGCAGGGCCACCTGCAGGCGACAGGTCGCGATGCCCGTGGCCGCAAGCAATACCGCTACCACGCGCAGTGGCGCGAAATACGCGACCAGCACAAGTACGGGCGCATGCTGGCGTTTGCCCAGGCCCTGCCGAAATTGCGCGCACAGCTGCACGACCACCTTGCCCGGCCAGGCCTGGACCGGGAAAAGGTGATGGCGCTGGTGATCAGCCTGCTGGACCACACCCTGATCCGCATCGGCAACCAGCGCTACCTGCGTGACAACCAGTCCTATGGACTGACCACCCTGCGCAACCGCCATGTCGAGGTGAAGGGCAGCAGCATCCGCTTCCAGTTCCGCGGCAAGCGCGGCGTCGAGCACAACGTCAGCCTCAACGATCGGCGCCTGGCCAACCTGCTCAAGCGCTGCATGGAACTGCCCGGCCAAGCGCTGTTCCAGTACCTGGACGACGACGGCCAGCGCCATAGCGTCGGCTCCAGCGAGGTCAACCAGTTTCTGCAGCAGCTGACCGGGGCCGACTTCACCGCCAAGGACTACCGCACCTGGGCCGGTAGCAGCCTCGCCCTGGATCTGCTGAGGCCCTTGGCCTGGGAGCCCGAGAGCGAAGCCAAGCGCCAGGTCGCCGCCATCGTCCGCCAGGTAGCATCACGCCTGGGCAATACACCGGCAGTGTGCAGGCGCTGCTACATTCACCCGGCTGTACTTGAACACTATGCCCTGGGGCGCCTGGCCAACTTGCCGAAGAACCGTGTGCGCAAAGGCCTGGACCGTGAAGAAGTAGCCTTGCTGTTATTTCTTCAGGCACTCGAGGAACAGGATGACCATTAACCCGGTCTATTCAGACCATGATGCGAAGAAATTTCCCATTGGCCGCCAAGCCCCCTATTCTTGCCACCGAGCACCTTGGCCGACAAACCGCTGGCGGTTTGCTTCGGCACCTGCGACTGAAGACACGCAACAGAATTTGTCTGTCGGGGAATTACTATCCGCCGAAAGCGTCTTTAATGAGAAGGAAGAGGGACAAGCTCCCGCCGCCGTGGCAACTAGCCCGACGGACTTTTACATCACCAAGGAGAACTACATGCTGATACTCACCCGCAAGGTTGGCGAAAGCATCGTCATCAACGATGACATCAAAGTCACCATTCTGGGCGTCAAAGGGATGCAGGTGAGGATCGGTATCGATGCACCGAAAGACGTCCAGGTCCATCGAGAAGAGATTTTCAAGCGTATCCAGGCCGGCAGCCCGGCCCCGGAAAAGCACGACGACTCGCACTGAGCGACCTGCCTCAAGCCGCACGGACGCGCCTGATCGCCCCGCGCTTCAGGTGCCTAGCAGTTCGTGCACCTTGGCGATCATACAGTCCATGTCGAACGGTTTGTCGAACACTGCGGCGAACAGTTCCGGGCATCCCTGGTTGGCCTGCGCGCCACTCATGAGGATGACCGGCAACTCGCTCAAGGCCGGGTCCTCACGCATCGAGCGCACCAGTTCCTCACCGTTGAGCAGTGGCATCATGTAGTCGGTGATAACGAGCTGAACGCGCTTTTCCTTCAGTGCCTCCAGCGCCTTGCAGCCGTTGCTCGCCTTTTCCACCAGAAAACCCTCGTCCTCCAGGGCAAAACCGAGAATGTCGGCAATCAGGTACTCGTCATCGACGATCAGGATGGTGTTCATCGCCCGCCCCGTCACCCGCTCCCCTGCGGCACCGGCGTTCCCGAAAGCACACCGCAAGCGCCTTCGAACGCCTTGCGCAGGGTAATGCCCTGCGGCCCGATCAGCAGCTCGTGCAAGGCAGGGTCATGGTGGCTGTCACGCACCTTGAGGATCGACAGCATGCGCCGCAGCTGCGAATCCAGCTCGACGAAGCGCATCAGCATCAGGTTGTCGACGATGCTCGACAGGTCCGGGGCTGGCGCGCTGATTTCCGCGCCGAATATGTCGCGCATTTCCCAGGTCAGCATCACGCTGACATCGCGCGCGCGCAGTTCGCCGACCAAGGCGCGGAAAAACGCATTGAGCCGCGCAGGGTCGATGGCCAGGCGGCTGAACGCCCCCAGGCTGTCGATCAGCACGCGCTTGCTGCCTTGCGCTTCGACCCGCTCGAGCAGGCGCGCACCGACCTGGTCCAGCAGGCCCTCGGTAGTCGGTTGCCAGCAAAGCTGCAGGATGCCAGCCTGCTCCATGGCTGCAAAATCGTAACCCAGCGACGCGGCCTTGATACGCAGGCGCTCCGGCGTTTCGTAAAAGCCGAAATGCAGCCCCGGCGCCTGCAGGCTGCTGGCACCGAGAAATGCCAGGCCCAATGACGTCTTGCCAATACCCGAGGGCCCGATCAGCAGGCTGACCGAGCCCGTGGCCAGGCCGCCACCGAGCATTTCATCCAGGGTCGCCACCCCGCTGCGGATGCGCTCCAAGGTGGCGCTGCCCGCCTGGCTGGGGTGGCTGAACAGTGACTCCAGGCGCGGGTATACATGCATGCCGGTTTCATCGATGAGGCATTCATGGCGCCCCGACAACGCCGCACTGCCCCGCGTCTTGCGCAGCTGGATATGACGCACGGCGCGGCTGCCAAACAGTTGCTCGCCCAGTTCGATCACCCCGTCGACCATGGTGTGCTCCGGGCTGCCCTCTTCCAGCCGGGCGCTGGTCAGCAGCAGCACGGTACAACCGGCAAAGGCCGCATGGCCCTGTAGTTCGGAGACGAATTTCTTGGTGTCCAGCGCGGTTTCCGCACGCACCCGGGCATTGAGCACGCCATCGACGATCAGCAGGCTGGCCTGCTGGCGGGCGATTTCCTGGCGCAGCAGCCGTACCACGGCGTCCAGGCCTTCCTGCTCCAGGGTATCGAAGGCACTGACGAACTGGATCGGATCACCTACCAGCGCCGGGTCGAAGAACTCCAAAGTCGCCAGGTACTGGAACAGCCGCTCGTGCGACTCGCTGAGCAAGGTGGCCACCAGCACCCGGCCACCACCGCGCACATGCCCGCAGGCCAGCTGATTGGCGAGGATGGTCTTGCCCGCCCCCGGCGGGCCCTGAATGATGTAGGACGCGCCAGCCACCAGGCCACCCTGGAGCAACGCATCGAGCCCATCGATCCCCGTCACCAGCCGCCTGAGTGCCTGTGCCATGGTGTTCTACCTGTCGAGTTGGCTGTCCGTGTGCTGATAGATTGGCAAGTAAAGCTGCATGCAAGTTCCCCGGCCGGGCTTACTGTCGACGCAAATGGCACCACCGCTCTGCCTGGCAAAACCATACACCTGGCTGAGGCCCAGGCCAGTCCCCTTGCCAAAGGGCTTGGTAGTGAAAAACGGTTCGAAGATCCGCGGCAGTACCGCTGGCGCGATGCCCTCGCCGCTGTCTTCGACCTCAAATCGCACAAACCCGCCGTGCAGGCCCTCCACCTCACCGGTCAGTTCGACCACCTCGACTGTCAAGCCGATCCGGCCCTGCCCCGTGATGGCATCGCGGGCATTGAACAACAGGTTGAGCAGTACCATCTGCAATTGCCCGGCATCCACCTCGATCAGGGGCAGGTCCGGTTGCAGCACCACCTCCAGGTCAATCGATCCAGGCAGCGCATGCTCCAGTAGACCACGGGTGGCGGCAACAAGGTTCGCCGGGGCGACGCAAGCCACATCAAGCTTGCGGTGGCGGGCAAAGCTGAGCAACTGCTGGGTCAGCTCGGTGCCCCGCTGCCCGGCATCGAGAATGTGCTGCAACATGCGCTGGGCGCGTGCCGGGTCCTGGGTGGCCAGCGCCAAGCGCGCCGAGCTGATGATGATGGTCAGCATGTTGTTGAAGTCATGCGCCAGGCCACCGGTCAACTGGCCGAGGGCCTCCAGCTTCTGTGCCTGGAACAGCTGGGCGCGCACCGCGTCCAGTTGCAGCGCCGTCTCGCGACGGTCGGTGATGTCCCGGGTCACCTTGGCCAGGCCGACAATCTGGCCCTGGTCATCGCGAATCACATCCAGGGCGGCCAGCGCCCAGAACTGCGTGCCATCCTTGCGTACGCGCCAACCCTCATCCTGCGCCACGCCCTGCTCCAGCGCCTGGCGCAGCAAGCGCTCCGGGCGGCCCTCGGTGCAATCCTGCGGGGTGAAGAACAACGAGAAATGCTGGCCGATCACTTCATCGGCACGGTACCCCTTGATACGTTGCGCGCCTGCGTTCCACGACACCACATGGCCGGAAGGATCGAGCATGTAAATGGCGTAATCCACCACCGACTGAACCAGCTGTTCATAGCGGTGGGCAGGCATGACAGGGTGGTCGAGACAGTCAGCTGAAACCATGCGAACTCCACCGGCACAGCAGGAGGGAAAACATTGCGAGGTTCAACGCCCAGGCTCAACCAGCACAAGGCTGATGCGCCGAGGCATTGCCACTTTCAGCAGCCACAAGCCGACCAGCAGGATAAGCCCTCCACCAGCCAGGGCCATCAGCCGCTGCGGTTGAGAGTGTTCGGCATCGAACCCAAGCATCAGCAGATAACCGCCCAGGCTGATCAGGCTCAGGTAGAGAAATGCCGCCAGCACGACGACCAGCACGAACAAAAGTCTCCACAATAGCCGTGGGTGCACTATACGCTCGGGAGTATCGGACAGAGTCATCACCGCACACTCTTTGGATCCAATAAAAGGGCAACAGTGGCGTAATGATAGCAAGGTGTCAATTGCCCATTCGATCGACCTTCATTCTGTTGATCATAGGCGCTGTGGTTGACTCAACTATAACAATGGGTTATAAAGCGCGCTTGATTGCGAAGCCCTTCTGCTTAGAAGCGAGCTGGTCGTTACGGCCCCTTCAAGCGTGCGAGTGTGGTGGAATTGGTATACACAGCAGACTTAAAATCTGTCGGCGTGAGCCTTGCGGGTTCGAGTCCCGCCACTCGCACCAAATTCCTTGCGAAGGCGCCCTTGCGGCGCCTTTTTGCTGCCCGCCAGCAATCCTTTGCGCAGCTGCTAGAGTGGTGCTTGTACCCGTCCACTGGAACGCCGCCATGCGCTACTCCCTGTTCGATGGTCAACGCGACATCATTATCCTGATTGCCCGTGTGCTGCTGATGATCCTGTTCGTCTTGTCTGGCTGGGGCAAGCTGACCGGGTTCGAAGGCACGGTCGGCTACATGACTTCACTGGGCGCTCCTGCCCCCATGCTGGCAGCGGCAGTAGCCGTGCTCATGGAATTCGCCGTTGGCATCCTGCTGATCCTCGGATTCTACACCCGGCCGCTGGCCTTCCTGTTTGCGTTGTTCGTGCTGGGCACGGCGCTGCTGGGCCACCCGTTCTGGAACATGGTCGACCCTGAGCGCAGCGCCAACATGACCCAGTTCCTGAAAAACCTCAGCATCATGGGCGGCATGTTGTTACTAGCGGTAAGCGGCCCCGGGCGTTTTTCGGTGGACGGGCGCTGAGTCAGTCGTCTTCGCAGTCGTCGAACCAGGCTGGGTGACCACGCTCTTCTTCATCAAGGTCATCCAGCGTTTCTTCGTCTTCCTCGATGTCATCCTCGACGCCTCGGGCATCGGCTTCTGCCTCAGTGTCGTCGTAGAGGAATTCGTGATCAAGCAGGTGATCATGTTCGGGTTCGTGCAGGTCATCTTCGTCGCGCATGCTGACTCCTGGGCTGGTGGCAGGCCTGTATAGGCGGATCGGCTGCACAGGTCAATGCATTACCGCTTAATGCTGGGTTAACCGGCCGGACCCAAGCTGCAGGCTCTCCCTTCAAACGTTGCTTGCCCGCCATACCCGGCGGGCTTTTTTATTGCTGCCACTCCCCCTGCGTCCAGTGCAGTGAAATCACATGGAACCCGGCCCATGCTGACCACCCTCGCAAGTGATGCAGGACCTTTGTTTTTTCAAGGAGAGCCTTCATGACTGTAAACATCTACACCTTGATCATTACCACGCCTGTACCTAAATCCGAAACCGACCCGGTCGCTCTTGAACTGACCGGCGCCCAGGCGCTGGCCACGCTACCCGACGTGGTTGCCCGCCTGGATGATGGCTCGGTGCGCCTGACCGCCCCGACCAAGGGCGCCTCCAGCAAAAGCACCCACCGCACCCGCTGTGAATGGAAGGAGCCCGTCTATTGGGCACTGAACAGCGCCGCCCAGCATCGCAACCACCAGACCATGGTCCTGGAGAAGGTCAACCTGGCGCAGAAGGTGGTGATCGCTCAGCTGCACGTCAAAGACGACGACAGCCCACCAATCAAGGTGTTCTGGAACAAGGCCAGAATAACCGTCGGATTCCGTAGCGAGTTCAACCAGATCAGTCCAGCCAACAGTACGGTACTGACCGACGTCCCTCTGGGGGCTCGCTTCGCCGTCACCATCGAGGTAACGCGGGCGGGTGCCTGCACGGTCAGCGCCAGCTGTAATGGTCGCACCGGCACGACCTCGGGGCTCCAGTTCAACGATACCTGGGCCACGCGAACACTGAACTTCCATGGCGGGATGTACAACCAAGTGGACTACACCGATACCACGCCAGCCGAGGATGCTTCGGTGTGCGTCATCAGCCAGCTTGAGCTGAGCCATGCATGACAAGTCCATCACCTGAGCTTCACAAAATGCTGACATCCCGCTGGGCACACTGAACCTGCTCCCTATGTTCTTACAGCCCGCCGCATCGTTGCCGCGGGCTTTTCTTTTTGTGGCATGCACAGTGCCTCTGACCATGACCTGAGGCAGTTTTACCGTATCGGCCCAGGGCTATGCTTAGCCGGCGATAAGCAAGCCCATTCGGAACAGGATACGGAGGCTCGTATGAAAGCTGCTGTTGTTGCACCAGGCCGTCGCGTGGAAGTGGTGGAGAAAACCCTGCGCCCCCTCGAGCACGGTGAAGCGTTGCTGAAGATGCAATGCTGCGGTGTGTGCCACACCGACCTGCATGTGAAAAATGGCGACTTCGGTGACAAGACCGGTGTGGTGCTAGGTCACGAAGGCATCGGCGTGGTCCAGGCAGTAGGGCCAGGCGTCACCTCGCTCAAACCGGGCGACCGCGCCAGCGTGGCCTGGTTCTACCAGGGCTGCGGACATTGCGAGTATTGCAACAGCGGCAACGAAACCCTGTGCCGCGAAGTGAAAAACTCCGGCTACACCGTGGACGGCGGCATGGCCGAAGCCTGCATCGTCAAGGCCGACTACTCGGTCAAAGTGCCCGACGGGCTCGACTCCGCTGCCGCCAGCAGTATTACCTGCGCCGGCGTGACCACCTACAAGGCGGTGAAGATCTCCAACATCCGCCCCGGCCAATGGATCGCCATCTACGGCCTCGGCGGCCTGGGCAACCTTGCGCTGCAATATGCCAAGAACGTCTTCAACGCCAAAGTGATCGCCATCGACGTCAATGAAGAGCAGCTGCGCTTCGCCAGCGAGATGGGCGCTGACCTGGTCATCAACTCACGCACCGAGGATGCCGCCAAGGTCATACAGGCCAAGACCGGTGGTGCCCATGCCGCCGTGGTTACCGCCGTTGCCAAGGCTGCCTTCAACTCGGCCGTTGATGCCTTGCGCGCGGGAGGCCGCCTGGTTGCGGTCGGGCTGCCATCGGAAGCGATGAACCTGAACATCCCTCGGCTGGTGCTGGACGGTATCGAAGTGATCGGCTCGCTGGTCGGTACCCGACAGGACCTGCAGGAAGCTTTCCAGTTTGCGGCGGAAGGGAAAGTAGTGCCGAAGGTGACTCTGCGACCGATCGAGGATATCAACCAGATCTTCGATGAGATGCTGGAGGGCAAGATCAAAGGGCGGATGGTGATTCAGTTCGAGGGGTGATGACCCATGTGCGCTGGCTGTTGGTGCAGCGCACGCTACCCTGCTGCATTCGAGCGCAGGCAGTCAGAAATCGCTTCCGCCCCTTGTAAAGCGAACCAATGGGCGCGCCTTGGGCTCTGGTTTCGAGTAAACGCTATGCTTCATATACGTTTTTGTCCAAGTCGTGGTTTGTAGTTGCTTCGCAAGCCGCAAACTGGCTAGCACATCGGGGTCAATGTATGGGCATCCGCAGCTTGGCGAAAAACCTGCCACCCGATCCGGACAATGACGGCTGGGTGCTTGGATGGGGCGTGCTGAGAGACCGGCATCCCTGGCATTTCGTCGATGTTTATGCCGACCAGAAGACTGCCAGGGCCGAGGCGGAGCGCCGCGGGGTTGGCTATGTTGTGGAGTTCGGCTCGCACCGCCTGGGATCGGATGAATTCGTTTGCGGGATATCCCCGCCTGAAGGCTAGCGTTTGAATGAACGGAGCGGCGGGCGATGGATCCTGCGGCCCTAGGCGACAGACAGCTATCGACCCAAAGCGGACGCTAAAAGATAACTGGTTTCGTAAGCGCGACGCGTACTCTGTGGGAGCGGGTTTACCCGCGAAGCAGGCGCCGCGGTGGATGGCACCGGCGGTGCCGGTGTTCGCGGGTAAACCCGCTCCCACAATGATTGCTGTTGGGCAAAATGACAGCCAAGGGTCGAAAGCAGCCTTGCAGCAAAGGCATGAAACCAACAACTTTGATAGTTCTGACTAGTCGACGAGGCCGACATGCCCTGGCCGGCGTTACCCCTTGGTCAGATCAACCAATGGCGTCTGCCGCACCTCGGTTTCGCGCCCACCTTGTATCTCGCCAACCTGCTTCAAGGCCTTGTCCACTGCCACCTTGTCCGCCAACAAGCTGTAGCTGATGTGGAACTGCCTGTGTTCCTTCGGCCCGATTGTCGGCACTAGGTTCAGTGGCCGCTGGTAACGGCGGTTGTAGGAAAAACTCGTCCCCGGCTCGAGCCCGGTCACATAACCCTGGCCTTGTGTATCGGTATTTTTCCACAGGGAAAATACAGGCAATGTCCGAGTATTGAAGCCGACCGAAACGCCCAGCTTGCCAGCCTTGTCATGCAACACAGTCAACGTATTGCCCTGGTCATCGGCATACGGCACCACGTTGTAAACCGTTTCGTCATAGTCCTTGGTCGGCGCTCGGTAGGTTTGCCAGTCGGGCAGATCTGCCCTTGCCTTGTCGTTGAATGGCGACACTTGTTTCACTGGCGCGGCAAAACGAGCGCCCTGCTCCAGAAACGGGGTGCTGAAGTTACTGTGATAAAGCGCCTGGTATTCCTTCGGATAGTCGCCGTTGTTGGTCAGGGTGTCGTTGAGGGCGAACTTCACGCTGCCGGGTTCGGTGACCAGTTCGGTCACGACGGAGAAGTCGACTTTCTTGAATGCCTGCTCTTTCAGTACACCACGCAAGGTAATGGCGTAAGGGGGCTTCTCATCAATGTGCAGGGTGACTTGGTTCGCAGGAATGTTGGCAGCCCGACCGTGCAGGGTCAGCAGTTCGCCGTTGTCGACGCCAGGGTGGCCGACCCATTCGTAACCGCAGCGGGTGACCAGTTCATTGAAACCTTCCAGCCAGCCCAGGCCATTGCGCCCGTTGAGGTCGATGAAGGACGGGTTGACCACTTCCTTGACCGGCGAATCCCAGCCCATGCGCACATTGCCGACCGACGCCTGCAAGACGTTCATACCACGGGTCGGCACGACCGAAAGTTTCATCGTACCGTTATCGATGTCGACGATGCTGACACCCTCTTGCCGACCGCCGTGCAAGGTGCGCAAGGCAACGCTGAAGGGCTTGTCGGTTTTTACGCCAAGTTGCTGGCTGGTGATCTGCCAGTTCTGGGCGGCTTTGTCGGTGTCGAGCAGAACGTAATCCCAGGCCATGGTGTTGGAAGCCGCAGTCAGGGCGCCAAGTGCAACGAAGAATTTGAGGAGGGGCATAACAGGTTGCCTTTCTTGGAGTTGTTCCCCTTTATAGACACGAAGAAACGTTTCAGCAAGCTAGCCAAGCGATACTTTCGATTGGCACGGGTTTCTTTAGCTATTTTCGGGGAGTAGCCTCGACACAGTGAATCTTTCGAGCCCGATCAGGTTATCAACCTTGTGAAGGCATCAGAGAAACAGAAAAACTGCACAACTCGATAGAATTTTCATTGCCATGCCAGACGGTTTCCCTGATTTGCCCTCGCTGAACGCGTTGCGTGTTTTTGAAGTGGTGGCTCGCCGCTTGAACTTCCGTTTGGCTGCCGAGGAACTGGGTGTGACCCAGGCGGCAGTTGCCCAGCAGATACGCGGGCTGGAAGCGAGCCTGGATCTGCGTTTGTTTGAACGCCTACCCCGCGGTTTGGCGTTGACTGATGCAGGCCTGGGCTATAGCGGGAGCATTCGAAGTGCACTGGCCATGATCGACGAGGCAACACGCCTGCTTCGGCCACAGACCTCTCACCTGACAGTCAGCGTTACACCTACCTTCGCCTCGAAATGGCTGATTCCCAGGCTCGGCAATTTTGCGCAGAGTCATCCAGACATCGATTTGCGTGTGCTGGCAACTGATCGGCTGTCGCACTTCAGCACCGATGGTGTGGATATCGCTGTCCGTTATGGCAAGCCCGAGTTCGGAGCGGGCTTGAATAGCGAACTGCTGATGGAGCAGCTAATCGTTGCGGTGGCCAGCCCAAAGCTGTTCGAAGGCAGCGAAATACCTGCAAGCTTTGCGCAATTGCAGGATTTCGTCATGTTGCACGATGCCCATAATTTCTGGCCTCAGTTCCTTGCAGCGCTGTTCCCACAACACATGCAGCCCACAGCCAGAAACCTGCGTTTCAATCAGACCTCATTAGCCATTGAAGCGGCAATCAGCGGCCAAGGCATTGCCCTGGCCAGCCCTGCGTTCGTCGGTGATGACATTGCCGCAGGCCGACTGATGCAGGTTTTTACCCAGCAACTCAGGATCGACAAGTCGTTCTATCTGGTCTGGCCACGCAAGATGAAACAGCCGGACTCGTTGAGCGTGGTCCAACGCTGGCTCAAGCAACAAGCTGCCGATAGTTAATCTATCGTAATAGTGAAGTTTAGCTGTCTCCCTCACCAATGGGGCTGCTGCTAAGGTGAATGCACCTGAAAAATCAGCATTGAGAGATTGGAGGCAGCATGTCAGTTGAAAAAGTTGCGATTATCACGGCAGCTGGCAGCGGCATGGGCGCTGCGGCAGCACGACGCCTGGCCGCCGAAGGCTTCAAGGTTGGGATTCTCTCCTCTTCGGGCAAGGGCGAGGCGTTGGCTGCCGAACTCGGCGGTATTGGTGTAACCGGTAGCAACCAGTCGGTTGAAGACCTGCAACGCCTGGTCGACGCTGTCGTGGAGAAGTGGGGCCGTATCGATGTGCTGGTCAATAGCGCCGGCCATGGCCCACGCGCGCCAATCCTGGAAATCAGCGACGAGGATTGGCACAAGGGCATGGATACTTACCTGCTCAATGTCATTCGCCCGACTCGGCTGGTGACGCCTTACATGCAGCGTCAGAAGAGCGGAGTGATCATCAACATCTCCACTGCCTGGGCGTTCGAACCCAGCGAACTGTTCCCGACTTCTGCGGTATTCCGCTCGGGCCTTGCCGCGTTCACCAAGATCTTCGCCGACAATTTCGCCGGCGATAACGTGCGCATCAACAACGTCCTCCCTGGCTGGATCGACAGCTTGCCGAGCACCGAGCAACGCCGCGACAGCGTGCCGCTCAAGCGCTACGGCACCAGCGAAGAAATCGCTGCGACCATTGCGTTCCTTGCTAGCGAAGGCGCGGCCTACATCACTGGGCAGAACATCAGGGTCGATGGCGGCGTAACACGCAGCATTTGATCGTCCGTGGCCGCAGCAATGCTGCGGCCCTCGTTTCATGGAACATGGTTTTTTTCATGCTGGACGATCTGTTTCAGACCATATGGGCGCAGCTGGCGATCCCGGTCGGCCCCTTGCGCAACCCTTATCGGCTCATGCAACTGTCCACCCTGGACGAGCAAGGATGGCCCGCCTCCAGGACAGTTGTACTGCGAGATGCCGATGCCCGTGCAGGCGCGCTGTACTTTTACGCGGACAGGCGCTCGGCAAAATGCACGCAGATTGCCGTTGATCCACGCGTTGCACTAACGGCACTGAGCCCTTGCGGCCTGACCCAGGTGCGCATGGAGGGGCTTGCCACCCTGGTCGAGGATATCGGCCATCGACGACGCTGCTGGTCGGCGGCGCGTGACAAGACACAGGCATTGTTCCGTCATGGCGCTGTGCCGGGGCAGGTAATTGAAAGCCCTGAAGTCGCCTATGAACGCATCCAGGGTGGTTTCGAGCACTTCGCAATCCTATGCATCGAGCCGCGAGCGCTGGAGTGGCTGGATCTCACACGACCCGTTCAGCAACGGGCTCGCTTCCTGCGCCATGAAGGATTGTGGCAATCCTCCTGGCTGGCTCCCTGAGGCAGGCTTCTCGTACAGAACATGCAAACAGGAGTAATTGATGAAAGGTTACTGGATCATTCTGGGGACTGCTGTTACCGACACGCAGGCGCAGCAGGAATATGGCCGGTTGTGGGCGCCAATCGCCGAGCAGTATGGCGCCAGGCTCAAGGTTCTCGATTCGACAGCGCTGGTTGAGTCGCATACCAGCACGCGGGCGCTGGCGGTCGAGTTCGACAGTTATGCCCAGGCCAAGGCGTGCTATGCCGATCCCGCCTATTCGGAAGCAAAGGCGATGGCGTTACGCGCCTATCGTCGTGAGTTGCTCATCGTTGGGGGGGATATAGGCTGATCAAGGGTTCGATGATACGGATGCATGGGACGAAAGCGTCCGGCATCGTTCCCCTCCTCCAGTGCAATACTGAATAGCTCTGCCAAAAGAAAAGGCACCCGCAGGTGCCCTCTCAATACCGTTTACGGAATGAATCGAGTGCCACAAGCGTGGCACATCCAAGTGCGGCGCCACTCTTCCAATTTGTCGTACTGTGCGACGTTGAATTTCCAGTGGCGAACGAATCCAATTACACCGACGGTGATAAATGTCACGCCTATGAAGAACCTTGACCAATCAACGCCCCAGAACGTGTTCATAAGCTTGAGGCCATCGTACAAGATGATTGCGCCAACCCCTGTAAGGATGACCGGGCCAAGCAAGCGCTTCCCTGGAGGTGGACCGACGCTTGCCGCCAAATTGGTCTGATGCCGACCTGAAGTTTCAACGGTCACGCTTGGTCCGAATCCGGATTGGGATTGCGCTTGGTGGGTTGCTTGTATGTGAGAAGTGCCAGCAGCATGGATGATAGACAGAAGCTGGACGTTTTGACCTTGGCATTGCGGGCAGCAGATTGCGTTATTGCTCACCACGTATTCATTCCTTTGAGGGGTGAAAGGCGAGCATTCTAAGGCAATTGCATACATCAGCGCACTACGCGACTTTATCCGAGCGCTATTCACGACTTACCAGGCCCACAAACAACCCGACCCTCCATCCCATCTGTGTGCCTTACACCCGCCCAACTACTCACATGAAGGGTGCGAATGCCCGATGATGAGAAGCGGAGATATGCCAAGGGGCTGGAGCACTGGGCTGGTGCTTCTACGGCATACAAAACGCTCATGCACATTACCGACTGCGCTTACCGTCGCGTCGGCGCGATCACCAAGCACTCGAAAGTCTGCAGTTTCGGAACTCGTAGTTTTTCCGACCCGCAAAGAAAAACCCCGCAAACGTTAATCTGCGGGGCTTTCGAATGGTGGAGGCCGAGGTCGGAATCGAACCGGCGTAGACGGATTTGCAATCCGCCATGTATTTTCTTGAATTTCAGTACCTTACGCGATTATTCAGTTCCGCATAGAATCATTTCTAGCTACGCTGCAGTCCTTTAAAATCAAGGGGCATAGCAGGAGTTGCGGAACTGATTTTCGCGCCTAGTCAGCGGTTTTCAAGACCGTGCGATAGACCCCAGATCCATGCATCCTGCAAGGCAAAAACGATTCCAAAACAATGACAAAACGGCACGGCTACAGGCCGCATACTACAAGGGTCGCTATTTTAGTTTTGGAGCCGATTTTCACGGCCGTTCTGCCCTCGTGACGGGGTCGCGAATAATCCTGTATTGTCCGTCTACCTCGCACCACTATAAGGATTTTGGTTCGCCATGACCGGGCTATTCGAGCTGTTCTATCAATCCCTACGGAAACTCAAGAACCGGCCACAGCCAGAGACCGGAGGCGCGAGATTATTAGATGTAGCCGAATCTCTCCGTGAGATTGGCAGAATTGGTGAACTGATCGACGGTGTCGAACTGGAGAGGTCTGAGGCTTTGCACCCCCGGGACCTTGAAGCTATCGCGGGTCTCATCCAGACGTACAACTTCATAGAGTTCAACCTTCGTAGATGCATTGAGCTTTTCACTCATGCAGGTCTACTGGAGCGGAACGATAAGGTTTTGCCCATCTCCAGGCTTGCTACGGTGCTCAAAAGCGCTCTTGAAGGCGTGGAAGGAGCTGAGCCGTGGGCTGATCACTTAGCAGAAATCGAATTGCATAGGGAGTCTAGAAATCAGCTCGCGCACTGGGCTGCACGCAGGATCATTGGCGAAGAAGCGCTGCTTATACTGACCATGAATCCTGCCGAATCGAAGAAGCGGACGGGGCATCCTTCAGACCATCAACACAGCACATTTGGAATTATGCTGGTGAAGGATTTGGAATGGCTCGTAAGGCACGTTGGTAAATACGACAAAATGTTGGCAGAAGCCACATCGGCTTGGCATTTGAGGTATGCATGATCAATAACGATCGGCACAGGTAGAGAACTACCAATAATGCAGCAGTAGCGGAAAAATCGACCTCAGGCCGCTACCTATGCGGCCTGCGAATCGAGCCTGTCTAATATGGTTCGGCCAGTTTCGGCGACTTTCGCCCAGTAAAACCAAGATTCTTTTGAGCGGTTCTAGACAGCCGTAACCACCCTCCTCCGGCGTTCTGCCGACCCACTCCCAACCCCTATCGGATTCATCAAGAGCCCACAGTCTGAATCGCCCCTGGTTTCGTAGACACCTCCAAGCCTCATAATGAGGCCCAAATAGGAGGTGCCATGAGTCGTCAGCGTTACCCCGAAGAGTTCAAGATCGAAGCGGTCAAGCAAGTGACCGAGAAAG